>JAKMGK010000078.1 GCA_022424955.1 Flavobacteriaceae bacterium | reverse complement strand
CTATTATTAAAGGCTTTGATGGAGAATCGGCAGAGTTAAAAGCTCTTGCAAAAAAACTCAAAAATGCTGTGGGTGTTGGGGGGACAATTAAAAACGGGGAAATTATTATCCAAGGAAATTATCGAGATAAATTGATGACTATCCTACAAGAGATGGGACATGAGGTAAAACGTGTAGGGGGTTAAATCACTTCTCTAGCCTCCAATCAATTGCTTTTGCCCCTCTCGTTTTAAGATAGGCATTGCATTGACTAAAATGCTTGTTCCCAAACCAATAACCTCTATTGGCACTTAAGGGAGAAGGGTGTTCACTACTTAAAATCAAGTGCTTAGAAGCTTCGATGAGTTGGGCTTTCTTTTTGGCAAAGCCGCCCCATAACATAAACACCACCCCCACTTTTTGCGCTGAAATGATTTGAATCACTTGGTCTGTAAAAGCTTCCCAACCTTGTTTTTGGTGACTCCCTGCTTGATGAGCGCGAACACTCAAAGTGGCATTTAACAAAAATACTCCTTGATTTGCCCAAGACGTCAGATTTCCGCTTGTTGGGATAGGAATCCCGAGATCATTTTCTATTTCTTTAAAAATATTGATTAACGAAGGAGGAAGGGACACTCCCTCTGGGACAGAGAAACTAAGTCCATGTGCTTGCCCTGGACCGTGATAAGGGTCTTGCCCTATGATAACTACCTTGAGTTGTTCTAGCGGACAGGTATTAAATGCCTCAAAGATTAACTTTCCAGGGGGGTAACATTCATTTTCTGCGTACTCTTTTTTAAGAAATTGAGCTAAATTCTCAAAAGAAGCTGTCTCGAATAAAGGCTGTAACACTTTTTCCCAACTAGAATGTATTTCAACACGCATGAATTGTGTAATTTTGTTGTGCTAATGTAAGAAAAATTCACCTTGAAAATCCCTGAAAAGTCGCTCTTAGACTTAGAATTTGATACCGTTTTATCCCAACTAGGTACCCATTGTATCACGGGTCTAGGCAAAGAAGCTATCGCTGCCATTGAACCCATTGACGATGAAGTAGAAATTCTCAAAGACTTAACATTGGTGTCAGAATATGTCGCTTCTTTTGACAACGACAATCGCATTCCAAACCACGGCTTTGACGATTTAAGTGCTGAAATCAGCCTGTTGAAAATTGAAAATAGCGTTTTTGAAATTGAAGGCTTTAGGCGAATAGCTGCCATCAACGAAACCAGCAATACCCTCTTAAAGTTCTTTAAAAAATTCAAGGAGTACTACCCTAGCCTCAAATCCCTGGGAGAAGAAATAGAAGTGACAAAAGAACTCAAGCAAAAGATTGATACTGTCATCGATCGCTTTGGAGAAATTCGAAACAATGCTTCTGAAGAATTGAACCGCATAAGAAAGCAGATCAATTCTGTTCGAGGGAAAATTGGACAAAGCTTTCAGCGAGCATTAAGCACCTATACAAGTGCAGATTACCTAGATGATATCAGGGAGACAGTAGTAGATAATAAACGTGTTTTAGCAGTTAAAGCGATGTATAGACGCAAAGTGAAAGGCGCTATAATGGGGAGTTCAAAAACCGGCAGCATTGTCTATATCGAGCCAGAAACCACCCTGCAATATTCAAGAGAGCTTAACAACCTTACCTTTGAAGAAAGCGAAGAGATTCAAAAAATTTTAAGAGAGCTTACCGCCTATTTCCAGCCTTTTCGGCCTTTATTAAAACAATACCAGGACTACCTTACTAAAATTGATACCATCTATGCACGCGCCATGTATGCGCAATCGATTAACGCAGTACTCCCTATTATTTCCCAAGACAGAGAAATGGAATTGATTGATGCTTACCATCCCCTGCTATATCTCAATCATATAGAAGCTAAAAAACCCACCTATCCACAAGATATAAGCTTACACACTCAACATCGTATCATTGTAATTTCTGGACCTAATGCTGGGGGTAAGAGTATTACTTTAAAAACCGTTGGCCTACTCCAATTAATGTTGCAAAGTGGGATGTTAATCCCCGTTCATGAAAAGTCACGGGTATGTTTCTTTGGTCAAATTATCACCGATATAGGCGATAATCAATCTATTGAAAATCATTTAAGCACCTATTCTTACCGCTTGAAAAATATGAAGTATTTTCTGCGGAAGTGTAATGCCAAGACCTTATTCTTGATTGATGAATTTGGTACTGGATCTGATCCAGAATTAGGCGGAGCGCTTGCAGAAGCCTTCCTCGAAGAGTTTTACAACCGTGAAGCTTATGGAATCATAACCACCCACTACTCCAATTTAAAGGTGCTTGCTAGTGAATTACCGCATATGACCAATGCAAATATGCAATTTGATAATCGCACCCTTGAACCCGTATTTAAACTAATTATGGGACAAGCTGGGAGCTCTTTTACCTTTGAGGTAGCTCAGAAAAACGGCATTCCTTATAGTTTAATTAACCGGGCAAAAAAGAAAATAGAAAGAGGGAAAGTTCGCTTTGATGCGACCATCGCAAAACTGCAAAAAGAGCGCAAACAGATGATGGATACTGGTGCTTCTCTAAAAGTTAAAGAGTCAAAAGCAGAAAAAGAAGGAGAAAAATTAGAAGAACTCAATCTTAAAGTAAAAGCTAAACTCAATAGTTACCAAGAGTTATACGATCACAATCAACGTATGATAGTACTGGGAAATCGACTTAATGATATTGCAGATCGTTATTTTGACAATGGTAAGAAACGCCCTTTAATTGCTGATATGCTTCGCCTTGTTGAAACTGAAAACGCCAAGCGAAAAAAGAAATCAGCAGCAGAAAAGCGCAAAGAGCGCGAAGCGAAGAAAAAAGCAGAAGAAGAGACCCAAAAGGCTATTGTTACCATACGTAAGGAAAAAAAGAAAAAGAAAGATGTTCCAAAGCCAGAGCCAGTTAAGCCTAAGATTGACTTTAAAGTAGGAGATCAAGTTCGCCTCTTTGACGGAAAGTCTGTAGGAACCATTGATTCTATCGAAAAACGCAAAGCAGTAGTGAATTATGGTGTATTTACTACCCAAGTCAATTTAGAAGCTTTAGATTTAGTACAAGAAGCAAAAAAGGCTAAATGAAACCTTTAATTATATTTTATGACGAGCCCTGTGTCCTTTGTAACTATTGGGTACAACGACTCTGTAGATGGGATAAGAAAGATCAACTGCGTTTTACTACCCTTGATCACCCCAGTTTTTTAACCTTTGCAAAGGAACGGGGACTCGATCTCAACAGCATGGATACCTCTGTAGTATGGGATCAAGAATACAGCTATGCGCTTGAAGCAGAAGCTACTTTTATGATCTTAAATCGCCTAGGAGGTTTATGGACGATTCCAGCCCTATTGCGATTTTTACCCAAAGGACTTACTAATGGGATTTATCGCATTGTCGCCCGTAACCGCTACCGTTGGTTTGGAAAACACGAGCAATGTCCACTCCCCGATCCTAAATATTTGCACAAATTTTTAGATTAATTCCTTAATTTAACGACATGAAAATAAGGCAACTAATTCTTTTCTTCATGTTAAGCAACTCATTACTGGCACAAGACTGGCCACAGCTATTTTATTATCAGGAAGCCAATAAGCTGCTCAAAACATCAGAAAAACCTATCGAAGCAGTATTTTTTGGAGATAGTATTACAGAGGGCTGGCCTCAATTTAACACCTCTTTTTTCGATTCAAATAATTTTTTTGGGCGAGGCATTGGAGGACAAACAACTCCCCAACTTTTGCTGCGATTCAGGCAAGATGTTTTAGGCCTTCGGCCAAAGAAAATAATCTTGCTTGCAGGAATCAACGATATCGCAGAAAATACGGGTCCTATCTCGCTAAAGGCTATTATAAGTAATATTAAGGGGATGACAGAAATGGCTAAGGCTAACGAGGTTGAAATGGTTTTATGCGCTGTTTTACCTGCAAATTCTTTTCCATGGCGCCACAGTATTATCCATACCCATAAAGTGATTAAGCTCAACCAAATGATCAAGGCCTATGCCCAAGAAAACAACTTGATTTATGTCGATTATTACACCCCCATGGTTGATGATGAACAGGGTTTAATAAGCACCCTAGGCTATGATACCGTTAATCCTAACAAAGCAGGTTATGCGCTTATGGAAGAAGTTTTATTAAAATCCCTACAAATCAATGAATAGCAAACAAACCCACTGGGAAAATATTTATACCCATAAAAACCCACAAGAAGTAAGTTGGACACAAAAAAAGCCCGCTCAAAGCCTTTCTTGGATTGAATCTTTGCATTTACCTAAAGATGCTGCTATCATTGATGTAGGAGGTGGAGAAAGTCATCTTGTAGATTATTTAATCGATATGGGATACAGTGATCTCAGCGTTTTAGATATTTCTCAAGCAGCATTAAACCGGTCGCAAGAACGCTTAGGGTCAAAAGCGAATTCAGTACAATGGATTCAAGCAGACATTACCGCTTTTCAGCCAAAAAAGAAATATGCCCTTTGGCACGACCGTGCTGTATTTCATTTCTTAACTCAAAAAGAGGACATTGAGACCTATACTAACACAGTCTCTACTGCGGTGGATCAATATCTATTGATGAGTACTTTTTCAAAAAATGGACCCCTAAAATGTAGTGGCTTACCCATTACACAATATGATATTGCAAGTATTTCCGCTAATTTTTCCTTTGTGTTTGACTTAATACAACAGGCCCGAGAGACACATACTACCCCCTTTGACACTACACAGGCATTTATCTATGCTTTGTTTAAAAAAACCGACACATAATATTTTTTTGTACATTGAGTGGGAACTTTAATCTACACTTATTATGAATAAAAATATCCTTTTCGTTTTGCGCCTCATTGTTGCTGTTGTTCTTTTGCAAACACTGTATTATAAATTTGGAGTCCACGAGGACAGTATTTACATCTTTACCACCTTAGGCT
This sequence comes from Flavobacteriaceae bacterium, assembly GCA_022424955.1. Taxonomy (GTDB): domain Bacteria; phylum Bacteroidota; class Bacteroidia; order Flavobacteriales; family Flavobacteriaceae; genus Arcticimaribacter. The sequence continues at coordinate 16,244 of JAKMGK010000078.1, read as the reverse complement.
TAGAGCCCCATGGTAGAATTGGTATTGGTGTGATGGAATTGATTGCCAGTATTTTAATTTTATTAAAAAGAACAAACTGGGCAGGCGCTTTATTAACAGTTGGCCTAATGGCTGGTGCGATCTTTTCACATTTAACTCAGCTAGGAATCGAAGTCAAAGGCGACGGTGGTCAGCTTTTTTATATGGCTGTAGGCACTTGGGTTTTATCTCTTGTTATCTTATGGTCTGAACGCAAACAAATCCCCTTTATTAATTAATCTTATCAACTTATGTCAAAAATCACACTCCCAAAATGGTTTAATACGATAGTGTTTATCGCACTACTCTGGAATTTAATAGGCCTTTATTTTTTCTTTAGCGATCTTAATATGTCTCCTGAAGACTTTGCTCAAAAACCAGCGGCTGAAAAAGAATTACTCAATAATATTCCTTTATGGTCAACCCTCGCCTATGTCCTTGGGGTTTTTGGAGGAACAATTGGTTGTATTGGCTTACTTATAAAGAAAGCATGGTCTATGATGGCCTTGTTAATTTCTCTGGTTGCTGTAACTGCACAGATGGGCTATTGGTTATTCTTTACCACTGCCGTGGAAGTGTATGGCCCCACTAGCTATGGTATGCCACTAATCGTGATTATCATCGCTTATTTGCTATTTCGACTTGCCAATAACGGAATTAAGAAAGGCTATTTGACCTAGTCTTTTAGTTTCCCTATAGATTTTCCAACCAACATAGATACAGCTGCGTCTCCTGTTACATTAACAATAGTACGACACATGTCGAGTGGTCTATCGATGGCAAAAATCAAGGCTAAACCAGCTTCTGGAATACCCGCCTGTGCTAAAACGATCACCAACATTACAATCCCTGCACTAGGGACAGCTGCTGTACCTATAGAAGCTAAAGTAGCGGTAAAGATAATTCCTAATTGTGCAGAGAGACTGAGGTCTAACCCAAAGGCTTGTGCGATAAAAACAGCAGCCACCCCTTGATAAACACTTGTCCCATCCATATTAATCGTTGCGCCAATAGGCAAAACAAAACTGGTTACTTCTTTATCTACCCCTAAGTTTTCTTCGACGCATTCCATGGTAACGGGTAAAGTAGCCGCACTTGAACTGGTTGAAAAGGCTAATAATTGAGCAGGGGCAATTCCTTTAAAGAATGAACTTGGACTTCTACCAGTAAAGATTTTGACAATAATCGAGTAAACAGCAATCATCGCAGCTAGCCCTAGCAATAAGGTAATCGCATAAAGCGCTAAGGCTTGAAATAATTCTAAACTAGGTGCCTCTACGACTAAGGCAGCTAAAAGTGCAAATACGCCATATGGAGCGGCCATCATAATCATATCGATCAATTTTAAAATAACGGCATTAAAGGAATCAAAGAAATCCTTAACGGGTTTTGACGTTTCTTGTGGCAATAGAATCATTCCAATCCCAAAAAATAAGGCAAAAAAGATGATTTGCAACATATTGCGATTATTTGTCGCTGCTGCAAATATATTAGAAGGAACGATATCTACTAAGGCTTGTAAGGGACCAGCCTCTTGTTGTTTTGCGGCAGCTTCGCGTTTTTGATCAGCATCGCTTGCATAAGCTTCCACTAATTCTTGTCGGGTTTCGACAGAGATCGACTTTCCTGGTTGGATGGTGTTAACTAAAATCAATCCTATGGTTACGGCAATTAAGGTAGTTGTTACATAAGTTAAAATGGTTCTACCTCCCATTTGGGATAACTTAGAAATATCTTGTAAATCAGATACTCCCTTAATCAAAGATGCGAGAATCAATGGAATAGCAATTAACTTGAGCAAGTTAATAAAGATGGTTCCAAAGGGCTTGATGTAGTCTCCCACAAAGGCTCCTCCACCATCTACAAATGATAAAATTAGTCCAAAAACAACCCCCAGAGCCATTCCGATTAATATCTTCCAATGTAAAGCGATATTCTTCATATTATATTTTGTTAGTTCTGCGAATCAATTCATAGTCAGCTAAGACTAAAGCCGCCATCGCTTCAACAATGGGAACAGCACGAGGTACAACACAAGGATCATGCCTACCTTTACCTTCCATGGTTACTTTTTCGCCTTTACTATTAATGGTTTCTTGTGCTTGCATGACGGTAGCAACTGGTTTAAAGGCTACATTAAAGTAAATATCCATTCCATTAGAAATGCCTCCTTGAACTCCGCCTGATCGGTTGGATTGTGTACTTCCGTCAGGATTAAAAGGATCGTTGTGTTGACTTCCCTTTAATTGTGCTCCTGCAAAACCACTACCATATTCAAAACCTTTTACCGCATTGATCGACAACATCGCTTTTCCCAATTCTGCATGAAGTTTATCAAAGGCTGGCTCCCCTAAACCTACGGGGACATTTTGAATAACACAGCTAATGACTCCGCCTACTGTGTCTCCTTCTTTGCGAATTTGACGAATATAAGCCTCCATTTCTTCTGCCTTTTTAGAATTAGGACAGCGCACAGGATTTTCTTCAATATGCTTGAAATCTAATGCTTGATAAGGGGTCTCCAACTTAATATCGCCAACGGCAGAGACAAAAGCATTAAATCGAATGTCTTTAAGGAATTGCTTTGCAATGGCTCCAGCCACTACCCTACTAGCGGTCTCGCGCGCAGAACTTCTTCCGCCTCCACGGTAATCGCGAAAACCGTACTTTTGATCGTAGACATAATCGGCATGAGAAGGGCGATAACTGTCCTTTATATGACTGTAGTCATGTGATTTTTGATTGGTATTGTGAATCGCAAATCCAATGGGAGTTCCGGTGGTCTTTCCCTCAAAAATACCTGAATAAAAAGCGACTTCGTCTGGTTCTTTTCGCTGGGTGACAATAGCAGATTGTCCAGGTTTTCTCCTATCTAAATCATGCTGTATAGCGTGTAAATCAAGTTCTATTCCAGCGGGGCAACCATCAATAACACCGCCAATAGCAGCGCCATGTGATTCTCCAAAAGTCGTTACGCTAAAAAGTTTGCCAAATTGGTTTCCTGCCATGGGTAAAGTTTAACACAAATATAAGACGAAAAAAAACCATCTACTAGTCCTTCGATCGATTCGTCTATTTAATGCTTAATGTGTATTTTTACTCCATGAAAAAATTATCTTTAATTATCTTTGGACTCCTTATCCTTTTAAATGCTTGTCAGGGTGTTGAAAAAAACACCTTTAAGCTAAAGGGTACAACAAATCTTCCAGAGGGAAAGCAAATCTTTCGCATACAAGCGAATGCAAACAATCAACCTACTACCATAGATACGGCTACTGTGGCCAATGGACAATTTAGTTTTAAAGGGAGTGTAGAACAAATCGATGTAAATTTCCTTTTTGTTGAAGGAGAACAAGTTAATACCCCCTTTATTGTTGAAGAAGGAATAATAGAAGTTAATTTATTACAAGAGCGTTTGACAGATATGAATTTAGCGGGGACACCATCTAATAATGACCTGCAAACCTATAGAGAAGAAACCAAAACTTTTGCGGATAATCTCAATGCCATAGCGTCTGAAATTCAAGCGGCAAATTCGCTAGGGGACAATATTTTGGTCCAAGATTTACAACAGCAATACACCGATATGCAAGCAGATTTAATCGATTATGAAAAAGATTTTATCAAAACGAATGTCGACTCTTATATCTCTGCCCTTATCTTAGAACGTTTTCTCAATCAAAAAACTTTGCCGCGCAATGAAGTAAAAGAGATTTTTAGCACTTACAGTGATCGTATTCGCAGTAGCAAGTCTGGAATTAATGTTTCTAATTTTGTCAACGCACCGGTGAACCCCACTGCCATTGGAGAAATTGCGCCCTTATTCGATGGTCCCACACCCACTGGAGATCGTATTGCTTTAGAAAGTTTTAGGGGAAAAGTGGTGATTATAGATTTTTGGGCATCATGGTGTCGTCCTTGTCGCATAGAAAACCCAAATCTTGTGCGTTTATACAAAAGAATGCACGATAAAGGACTGGAGATTGTAGGTGTTTCTTTAGACCGCAATAAAGCCAGTTGGGATCGCGCTATTGCAGATGATGGTTTGACTTGGAATCATGTCTCTAATTTGCAGTATTGGGCAGATCCAATCGCACAATTATACAGTGTAAGAGCTATTCCAGCCGCTTTTATACTTGATCGTGAGGGGCGTATCGTAGCGAAAAATTTACGCGGAGCGCAATTAGATGCTAAAATCGAAGCCTTACTCGCTGACTAGCGATCACTCTGGTTAAAAAGAAACCAACCCGCAACTAAGGTCACCCCTATCATAAGAATAAGGGTATAAAAAGATTTTTCAAAAACAAAGGGGTCGAAAACAAGGGTGCAAATAATTCCCCCAATAGCTCCCCCAAAATGTGCTGTATGCCCGATACCGTCGTTCTGAGATTTAATTCCAAAAAGTGTATAAATCAAATAACCTACTCCAAAAACATAGGATGGAAAAGGGATGGGAAAGAAGATAATCGCAAGCTTCATCTCTGGGAACATTAGAATACTACTGTAGACTATTCCCATAATGGCGCCACTGGCTCCCACTGCCGTATAATAAGGATTTCTCTTATGGTAATAATAGGCTAAGCCATTCCCCATTAATAAGCTTATCATATATAAGAGAATAAAATTTATTGCGCCCAAACCATACAAAGCATTCCCGCCAAAAATAAAAAGAGTAAAGCCATTAAAAAATAAATGGTTGTAATCCACATGGATAAATCCAGCGGTGAGTAACCTATAGTATTCTCCCAACTGCACTGCTCTAACATTAAACTTCAACCGATTGAATAATAAAGTATCTTTGAAGGCGCGATAACTAATCAATACGATAACGGCAAGGAGAATTAAAATCAAGGGTGGGGTCCCGTACATAGCAAATGTTTTTGGTCAAATATAACTATATTTGCCTTCAAAATATCCACCATTTGAAACTGCTCACCTATTTAATTACCTATCCGCTTTTAATGGCGGTTTCTTTATTACCTTATCCCCTGCTTTATACACTTTCAGACTTTTTGTCTTTTCTTTTGTACAAGGTGTTTAAGTTCCGGCTAAAGGTAGTAAGGAAGAACCTAAAGCTGAGTTTTCCGCATCTCTCAAGTAATGAGCGGCTTAATATTGAAAAGAAATTTTACACCAACCTATGTGATGTGTTTATGGAGATGGCCAAAAACTTAACCATCTCTGAAAAACAAATTAAAAAGCGCTTTGTGTTTGAAAACATGGAACTCATCAATGCCCATGAAAAAAAAGGTGAAAGTACTATTCTACTGTTGGGTCATTATTCTAACTGGGAAGGTATGTTGAGTATAGGTTATCATCTCTTAGGCAAAGGCTATGGGGTATATACCCCACTTACAAATAAGTACTTTAATCGATTAATCTCTAAGTCGCGGGAAAAACACAAGGCTCATTTGCTCTCACGATACAAAACCATTGACTTTATTCGTTCCAATGAAAAAAGTGGAGATTTTGGCTTGTATGGCTTTATCAATGATCAATCGCCCAGTCCAAAACCAAAAAGTTATTGGCGCTCATTTATGGGAACGGTGGTACCTGTTTTTACTGGAGCAGATCGCCTGGCAAAAGAATTTAATTTCCCCGTTTATTACACAGAAATCAATAGAGTAAAAAGAGGTCATTACAAGGCTAAAGTTTCCCTTCTAGTCAAAGATCCTTCAAAGTGTATGGAAAATGAAATCACCGACTTATTTACAGCGAAGTTAGAGGCTCAAATCAAAAGGGATCCTAGTCAATACTTGTGGTCGCACAATCGTTTTAAATACAGTCATTTAGCCCCTAAAGACGCTTTGAAATAGCGAGTAGTTCTGCAGAAAATCTTTGTGTAAGTTCATCTGCTTTGTTTTGGCTGTCTGCTTCTGCATATACCCTTATAATGGGTTCTGTATTAGATTTTCGCATATGTACCCACCCTTCTGGGAAATCAATTTTGACTCCGTCTATGGTTAAGGGTTGATCTTTGCGGTATTTATCTTCCATTTTAAGCAGTAAAGCATCCACATCAAAGGATTCGTCTAGGGCAATTTTCCCCTTGCTCATATAATATTGAGGATAGGACGCTTTTAAAGCAGATACGCTACATTTACGTTGGGCTAATAAAGATAGGAATAAGGCAATTCCAACTAGGGCGTCTCTTCCATAATGTAAATTGGGATCAATAATTCCACCGTTTCCTTCTCCCCCTATCACTGCCTGCTTCTCTTTCATTTTAGCCACTACATTGACTTCTCCAACTGCAGAGGCAAAGTATTGACCTACAGCAGCTTCAGTAACATCACGTAAAGCACGTGTTGAAGAAAGATTGGAGACTGTATTTCCAGGGGTTTTACTTAAAACATAGTCAGCACATGCGACTAGGGTGTATTCTTCTCCAAACATCTCTCCGCTTTCATCCATAAAAGCGAGGCGATCCACATCTGGATCAACCACTATGCCTAAATCAGCTTTCTGTTGAACCACCTCTTGAGCTAAATCGCCCAAATGTTCTTTAAGGGGTTCTGGGTTGTGTGGGAAATGTCCAGTTGGGTCACAATATAGCGGGAAACAGTTTACTCCTAAAGCCTCAAGTAAGGCAGGAATCGCAATCCCACCCGTAGAATTCACTCCATCAACTACAGCAGTGAAACCGGCCGCTTTTATAGCAGGTAAATCAATAAGTGGATGTGCTAAAACCGCCTGAATATGTCGATCAATGGCTGTTTTATCTTGTTTTATCTGTCCTAAATGGTCTACTTCGGCAAAATTAAAATCTTCGGTCTCGGCAAGAGAAAGGATCTTTACTCCAGCAGCTGCGTCTAAAAACTCTCCTTTAGCATCTAATAACTTCAAGGCATTCCATTGTTTCGGGTTATGACTAGCGGTTAAAATAATCCCTCCCTGTGCTTTATTGTCTACCACAGCCATTTCAACGGTTGGTGTAGTCGACAAGCCTAAATCAATAATATCTATTCCCATGCCAACTAAGGTTTGCATGACTAAACTCTGGATCATTTCTCCAGAAATTCGAGCATCGCGACCAATAACAATGGTCAATTGAGTGTCTTTTGATTGAGATTGCATATAGCTCCCATAAGCAGCGGCAAACTTTACCGTATCGACGGGAGTTAGGTTATTCTCTGGGCGACCGCCAATGGTTCCGCGGATCCCTGAAATAGATTTGATTAAGGTCATGGATTAAATTTTATCAAATATAAAAATTGTCTAGGATTAAAAAGGGGACTACTTTAATAAAAGAGCACTATTTTAGCCGTATGAATTTCCTTGCACATCTTTACTTGTCTGGTTCAGACAACGACCTTCGATTTGGTAATTTTATTGCGGATGCTATTCGAGCAAATCAATACTCCCACTACCCTAAAGCTATTCAAGAGGGAATTCATCTCCACCGCAGCATTGATTCTTTTACAGATGCCCACCCTATTTTTAGACAACATTGTAAGTTGTTTTTTCCAGCACATAGTCATTATGCCAGGGTCATTTTAGATGTTGTTTACGATCATTTTTTGGCGCAATTATGGGAGGATTACCACAACACAAAACTAGTCGATTATGCCACTAACTTTTACAGTGTTACAGAAAAACAAAAAGCACTTCTACCCGATAAGATGCAGCGCTTATTTCAATTAATGAAAGAGCAAAATTGGCTCGGGGAATATCGTTCAATCAAGGGCTTAGAACGCATCTTATTTCACATGAGTAAGCGCACCTCATTTCCCTCTAACTTTCCCACTGCAATTGCGACTCTAGAAGCAAACAAAGAACAAATGATGGCAGAATTTCAAGTCTTCTTTTCTGAATTGAAACAACATTGTAAGAATCATATAGAATTACAAGCGTAGTTAGGGAACTTTAGTTAAATTTAAGATCTTTAAAATATTCTATGAGAAATTTCATCTTCCTTCTAGTCCTAGTACTTTTTATTCAATGTGATCTAGCTCCAAAAACGTCTATTCAAGCTGCGGTTGTCTCAGCCCGCATAGAAGCCTCTGAAGCTGGAAAAAAAGTAATGATGCAAGGCGGAAATGCTTATGACGCCATGGTAGCTACAAGCTTTGCCTTAACAGTTGTTTATCCCGTCGCAGGAAATATTACGGGGGGTGGATTTTTTGTTTACCGCACTGCGGAAGGAGAAACCGGAACCTTAGATTATCGCGAGATGGCTCCGCTAAAAGCCACAAAAGATCTTTATCTAGATGAAAACGGTGATGTTATCCCCAAATTGAGTACTGTAGGCGGTTTAGCCGTTGGTATTCCAGGAGCAGTTGCAGGAATTCTTGAGGTACATCGCAAGATGGGTTCTCTCCCTCTTGATCAACTTTTGGCACCCGCCATCAAATTAGCCGAGGAAGGTTATATCGTTTCTGAAAAACAAGCCAAAAGCTTTAAGCGTTACAGAGATTTATTTATCGAAGTTAACGGAGAAGATACTTTCTTTGCCCAAGAACAAAAGGCGGGAGATCGCATTATCAATCTTCCTTTAGCGAACACACTCAAAGCGATAGCCGCAAAAGGAGAAGCTGGTTTTTATCAGGGATGGGTTGCAGAAGCCATGGTCAACAAAACACAGTCTACTGGAGGAATTTTAAGTCTTGACGACCTTAAAGCTTACACTACCAAATGGCGTGATCCAGTAAAATTTGACTATAAAGACCTCAAGGTAATTTCTCTGGCTCCACCTTCAAGTGGGGGGATTTGTTTAGGCCAAATGATGCAAATGATTGCTCCCTATGATCTTAAAAAAATGGGGCACAATACTGCCGAAAGCATGCACCTAATGATAGAAGCTGAGCGCCGTTCTTATGCAGATCGCAGTCATTTTTTAGGCGATCCAGACTTTGTTTCTGTGCCTCAAGCACATCTTATCGATAAAAGCTATATCTCAGATCGCATGTTGAGCTATTCTCCAGAAAAGGCAACACCTTCTAGTGAAGTTTCTCACGGAGATATTATCATAGTAGAAAGTGACGAAACCACCCATTTCTCTATTGTTGATAAAAGTGGAAATGCGGTTTCTGTTACCACAACGCTAAACGGAGCCTATGGATCAAAGGTTTATGTAGATGAAATAGGCGTATTTATGAATAATGAAATGGACGATTTTAGCAGTAAGCCTGGAGTCCCAAATATGTTTGGACTTACCGGGAGTGATGCCAATAGTATTGCTCCTAAAAAACGCATGTTAAGTTCTATGACTCCTACCATTGTTGAAAAAGACAATCAATTGTATATGGTAGTTGGAACCCCAGGAGGGTCAACGATCATCACATCGGTTTTTCAAACCATTTTAAATGTTTATGAGCATGGAATGGATATGCAAGCTGCAGTTGATGCCCCCCGTTTTCATCATCAATGGTTGCCCGACCTAGTTGTTTTAGAACCCAATAAATTTGAAGATTCCGTCATTAATGACTTAAAAGACAAAGGACATAATCTAGAAGCAAAATACAGTCGTATCATAGGAAAAGTAGATGCCATTCTTGTTGATGAAAATGGCGTGATAAGCGTAGGTGCTGATCCTAGAGGAGATGATGCTGCTGCGACTTTCTAACCCCCAAAAAGGAAAAAAATAAAAATGATAGTAGACGAAAATTGTATTGATGTACAAGGTGCACGTGTTCACAATCTGAAAAATATAGACATTAAAATTCCACGATATCAACTCGTAGTGATCACTGGATTGTCTGGAAGCGGTAAGTCTTCCCTAGCCTTTGATACCATCTATGCAGAGGGACAGCGTCGTTATATGGAAACTTTCTCTGCTTATGTAAGGCAGTTTTTAGGCAATCTAGAACGCCCAGAAGTGGATAAAATCGACGGACTCTCTCCAGTAATTGCCATAGAACAAAAAACGACGTCGAAAAGTCCACGCTCTACTGTGGGAACCATTACAGAGCTTTATGACTTTTTACGCTTAATGTATGCTAGAATTGGAACTGCTTATAGCTATAACTCTCAGGAGAAAATGGTAAGCTATACCGATGATCAAATCATTGATTTAATTTTAAGGGATTACGATCAAGAAAAGGTAATGCTTCTGGCTCCCATCATTAAATCAAGAAAGGGGCATTACCGTGAACTATTTGAAAACTTAGCTCGACAAGGCTTTGTTAAGGTTCGTGTGGATGGGGTTGTCGTCGAGCTCTCACGTGGAATGAAAGTGGATCGTTATAAAACCCACGACATCGAATTAGTAGTCGATCGCATGACTGTTACCAATAGTGAAAATAGCATCAAACGTTTGAGAGAATCGATGATTGCAGCCATGTATCAAGGAACTGACACCCTTATGGTACTCGATACTGAAACCCAAGAAGCCAGATATTTTAGCCGCAATCTAATGTGTCCCAGTTCAGGTATCTCCTACCCTAGTCCAGAGCCAAATTCATTTTCATTTAATTCCCCTAAAGGCATGTGCTCAAACTGTAAAGGTTTAGGGGTACAACATGTGGTCAATACCAATAAAATCATTCCAGATAAATCTTTATCGATCGCTGGAGGAGGAATTAAACCACTAGGTAATAAAAAAAGTTCCTGGGGGTATAAGCAAATGGAAACCATCGCTAAACGCTATAATTTTGCCCTTACAGATCCCATTGATAAAATCCCTGCAGAAGCACTAGAAGTTATTTTAAGGGGAGGAAATGAATCCTTTTCGGTGGCTTCAAAAACCCTGGGTGTTACCCGCAAATATAAAATTGATTATGAAGGTATAGAACACTTCATTTTCAATCAATATCAGCAAGCCGATTCTATGAACCTCAAACGATGGGCCGCTGAATTTATGGACCAAGAAAGTTGCCGTAGTTGTAAAGGTAACCGATTAAACAAGCAAGCCCTCAGCTTTAAAATTGACCAAAAATCCATTGCAGATCTTGCTCAAATGGATCTGAGTGAATTGTACCAATGGACGAACGAACTCCCTAAAAAGCTCTCTTCGAATGAATTAAAAATCGGAGAAGAAATTATTAAAGAAGTAAAAGTAAGAACAGAATTTCTTTTGAATGTAGGGCTCAATTATCTGGCTTTGAACCGCTCTTCAAAATCCCTTTCTGGCGGCGAAGCACAACGTATTCGTCTTGCAACACAAATTGGTTCTCAATTAGTGGGAGTCCTCTATATTCTTGACGAACCCAGTATTGGATTGCATCAAAGAGATAACGAACGTCTTATTGATTCCCTCACTGCTTTACGAGATATAGGGAATTCTGTTGTTGTGGTAGAGCACGATAAAGATATGATCGAGCGGGCAGACTATGTGATTGATTTAGGCCCTCATGCTGGAAAGAATGGAGGAGAAATTATCTCAAAAGGCAATCCACAAGAAATCTTAAGTGATCAGTCGTTAACTGCCGACTATCTAACTGGAAAGAAATGCATCCTTATTCCTTCGGAAAGAAGAAAAGGCAATGGAAAAAAACTTCGTTTAAAAGGTTGCCAAGGAAATAACCTCAAAAATGTTGACCTGGAGATCCCTTTAGGCTTAATGATTGGTGTAACAGGTGTTTCTGGAAGTGGGAAATCCACTTTAATCAACGAAACCCTCTATCCTATTCTAAATGCACATTACTACAATGGTGTCAAAAAACCCTTAGAATATTCTTCTATCAAGGGTTTAGAAAACCTCGATAAGGTAGTCGATGTCAACCAGAGTCCCATTGGGCGAACCCCTCGATCAAACCCTGCAACCTATACAGGTGTTTTTAGCGAAATTCGTTCCTTATTTACCCAAACTCCTGAGGCACAAATTAGAGGTTATAAACCTGGCCGTTTTAGCTTTAATGTTACCGGTGGTCGATGTGAAACATGCATGGGTGGTGGACTAAAAGTCATTGAAATGAATTTTTTGCCAGATGTTTATATAGAATGTGAGTCTTGTCAAGGAAAACGGTTTAATCGCGAAACCCTAGAGATTAGATACAAAGGAAAATCCATTGCAGATGTCTTGCAAATGACCATCAATCAAGCCTGTGATTTTTTTGAACCTATCCCAAAAATCTATCGCAAGCTGAAAACATTACAAGACGTAGGTTTAGGCTACATTGCTTTAGGCCAGTCCTCAACCACCCTTTCTGGGGGTGAAGCACAGCGAATAAAATTAGCTACAGAACTCGCTAAAAGGGATACGGGAAATACACTTTATATATTAGACGAACCCACTACTGGATTGCATTTTGAAGATATTCGTGTATTACTAGAAGTGTTAAATCACCTTACCGAAAAAGGAAATACAGTACTCATCATAGAACACAACCTCGATGTAATCAAGCAGGTTGACTATATTATTGATGTAGGTCCAGAAGGGGGAAAAGGTGGAGGTAGCATTATAGCACAAGGAACGCCAGAAGATATTTTGGACGTAGAAGGAAGTCACACTGCCCATTACCTTAAAAAAGAATTTAACGCTTATGAAAACATCCAACAATAAAGAAAATACCCCCAAGAAGAAAGACGCCTGGTCTATCTTCAAGATTATGGGAGAATTGGTCAATGGCTATGAGCAACTTGATGCAGTAGGCCCTTGTGTATCTATTTTTGGCTCTGCCAGAACAAAACCTACTACCCCCTATTATCAATTGGGAATTGAAATTGCCCAAGCCATTGCAGAAAGAGGCTATGGCATCATTACTGGGGGTGGCCCTGGAATAATGGAAGCAGGAAATAGAGGAGCACAAATGGGCAATGGGGTTTCTATAGGATTAAACATCGACCTGCCTTTTGAACAAACTTCTAATCAATTTATAGACAAAGAGCACAATCTCAATTTTGAATACTTTTTTGTACGAAAAGTCATGTTTGTCAAATTTTCAAAAGCTTTTGTTGTTCTCCCTGGTGGTGTAGGAACCCTAGACGAATTATTCGAGGCTATCACATTAGTTCAGACAGAAAAAATTAAAAAAATCCCCATTATTTTAGTCAATGTAGACTATTGGACTGGGCTACTGGATTGGCTTAAAAACACCCTTTTAGCACAAGGAATGATTAACGAAGAAAATCTGGGCTTAATTCAATTGGTGGAGACCAAAGAGGAAGTGCTCGATCTTTTGGATAAATTTTACCCAAAAGAACAATAAAAACTCACCTGCTAATGAAACGTCTAGAGCTGTTTTTATTGATTCTATTTTGCTTTAGCTTAAATGCAAGCAGGTCGCAGCAAGCCCCTGATTACAACATTAAAGCTAGCCTTGATCCAGTTGAAAATAAAATTCATGTCGTTCAAAAGATTCGCTATACCCATCTAAAGGACTTTCCCACAAAAGAGATTTATCTCAACGACTGGAATCACGCCTACAGCTCTACAAAGAGCCCACTAGCCAAACGCTTAGTCGAAGAATACAACCGAAGCTTTTATCTTTCAAAAAAGTCTAAAAGAGGAGCAACTGTAATTGAAAGTTTACGGGTAAATGGAAAAGCTCATGAGTGGGAAAGACCTGAAAATCAGATTGATATTATCAAAGTTGCCCTAGAGGAAGAAATCACTAAAGGGTCAGTTGTAAAACTCCAAATAGCCTACACCCTTCAGCTAGCTGATGCTAAATTCACAGGCTATGGCATAACTGATGATGAAACCTATTATTTAGAAAATATTTTTTTAAGCATTGCTTGGCAAAATTCAAAAGAATGGGCGCCTATGAGCCATTTAGATTTAGAGGATATCCCTAACAGTGAGGGAGATTATAACATTGCCTTCTCACTGCCCAATAAGCTTAAAATAGTATCAAATCTAACTCCTTACAAAAAAGAAGCAATAAAGGACGAACTCATTTATTCGTATAAAAATAAAGACAAAAAGCAACTATTGTTTCAAATAGGAGCAGAAAATGACTACAGTACTTTCAGTTTTGACAGAAAGGAAGTCTTCTCTAACCTAAAGTCAAACGATCTAAGTGAAGCTGGAAGTAGATATAGCCTTAAGAAAATCAACACTTTCTTAAACAATACTTTAGGGGATTCCCCCCATGATCGCATCTTACTTTCCCAAGAAAAATACGAGAAGCGTCCTTTTTATGGTTTGACCTTAGTTCCATCATTTTTGAAGCCTTTTCCCCCTCAATTTGAGTTTGAAATAAAAGCACTTAACACCTATTTATACCATTACCTAAATGAGACATTGCCCTTACATCCACGGGAAGATTACTGGTTAATAGGAGGCATTCACACCTATTTAATGATGCGTTATGTGATTGAATATTATCCCGATAAAAAGCTTTTAGGTTTAGTCCTTCGACAACCTATTGCAAAGTTTCTACTCAAAAAATACCACTTTAAAGATTTGAGTTTTGAGGATACTTTTATAGAGTATCACGGATTTGTCCTAAGAAGAAATTTACAGCAAGCCTTAATTACCCCAAAAGAGGAGCTAATCAAATTTAACGAACAAATTGGTACTCCAAGTCAGATGGGCTTACTCCTCAACTATGGCGTCAACTTTAGCGATAAAGACATTGCTCATTTTATCGCAGAAATAAAATCAAACCAACTCAACGGGCCTGAGGTGCAAGAATTCTTTTTCGATTATTTTGACCTAAACCAAAGTACTTTTTTTAAAACCTATGCTACTGGAAGAAAACCTATTGATTTACGCTTTAGCGGTAGTAAAGAAAAAGAGGGACAGATCACTTTTAGCGTGGAAGAAAAAAATAATTTCCGTCCCCCATTTTCTATTGGATTAGTCAAAAACGACAGCCTTATAAAGCAATATAATTTTACTGGAAAACAGCTAAATACCTCCTTAAATATTGCGATAGAACAGGCTGATTATATGGTGATTAACCCCAGGACAAAATTACCTGAATTCAATCCCAGAAACAATTGGAAAAAACTGGGCGCTTTAGGTATAAAGCCTTTACGATTGACCTTTGTAAAAGATCTTGAAAACCCACAATTTAATCAAGTTTTTTACAACCCACGGGTAGACTTCAATGTCTATGACGGCCTATCATTTGGTGTAAGACTTAACAATAAAACCATAAAATCAAGGCCATTCACTTTTAATTTAGAGCCTTTTTATAGCACCTTAGAAAAATCACTAGTAGGAAACTTTGCCACCTCTTATTCTCGCTTGAATAGCGAAAGCGATTTTTATTTAACGAAAATCTATCTTGCTGGTTCGAGTTTTCATTATGACACTAAACTTAGGTATAGTAGTTTATTTACCTCCATCAATATTTTTAAAAGAAATCGCAATCTAAGAGACAATAAAAAACAACTCATTAACCTTTTTTGGCAATATATAGATCGAGATGAAAACGTGAATGTGGTCCAAAATCACAACTATAGCATTACTGGCCTAAATTATATATTCTCAAATAAAGGAGCCTTAGATTATTTCACCCTCAATGCTGGTTTTGAAGGAAGTGAGAAATTTGGGAAAATTAATTTTACAACAGAATACCGTCATCTCATGCGCAGCGGAAGGCAAATTTCTTTGCGGCTATTCGCAGGAAAGTTTTTGTGGCACAATACCCTAGACAGCAGCTTTTTTGATTTTGCGTTAGACCGCCCTACAGATTATCTATTTCAGTATAACTACATAGGACGATCTGAGACCACAGGAATTTACAGCCAGCAGTTTATCCCCGCTGAGGGTGGTTTTAAATCACAATTTGACAATCCCTATTCAGATGATTTATTAATTACCCTAAACAGCAGTATTGGCTTGTGGAAATGGGTAGAAGCCTATGGTGATTTGGGTTATATTAACCAAAGAGAACAAAGTTCAAGGATTTTATTCGATACGGGTTTACGTCTAAATCTAGTTCCAGATTTCCTTGAAATTTATTTCCCTTTATACAACACAAAAGGATTACAATTACAAGGCCCTGATTACCAGCAAAAAATAAGATATGTCATCACTTTTGACCCTAGCACTTTAACACAGTTGTTTTCACGCAAGTGGTTTTAAGGCAGTTTTGAGTGTCTTGTTTTCCAAATAAATGGGTTAATTTATGTAAATTTGCACACCGCAAAAAAAGTACTATGCTCAAGACAAACGACATTGCGCTTTCAACCCTCTCTTTTGATTCTTTCAAAGAGCAACTACTTACCGACTACCGCATTATTGTTCTTAGCAGAGAATGCAGCCTTTTAGGTCGTAAGGAAGTTTTGACAGGAAAAGCGAAGTTTGGTATTTTTGGAGATGGAAAAGAATTGCCACAATTAGTTTTAAGTCGATTTTTCGAAAAAGGAGATTTTAGGGCAGGGTATTACAG
>JAKMGK010000072.1 GCA_022424955.1 Flavobacteriaceae bacterium | reverse complement strand
TCCTAATAATCAGTATTATAATTGTTAATAAATATTTTTTTTTTAACAATTATTATTTTAAATTGCAAACATATATTTGAAGATGAAACGTCTGTTACAAATTTTAGCTTCACTTTTTTTCCTGCTGGCCCCTTTAGCCACCCATGGAAAGGCTATTAAGACGACATCTTTCTCTTCTTCTTCCCTCAATCCAGATACTGCTATAGTCAATATCATTTATAAAAATGGTCTCCTCAATATAAAAGGTCTTACAGGGACAGGAAACATTACTGTTTACAGCATTATTGGTAATGAAATTGGAGCTTATTACAACGTTAATCTAGTGAATTTCCAGCGAAGCATTGTCCTTGACAGAAAAACAATGTTTATCATTCGTGTTGAAATAGCTGGGGAAATCAAGACTTATAAATTGGTTACCCGTTAAACAACCTTCCATTGATTTATTTATCGGCTGTAATTTGGAGCCTCTTTGGTAATCTGAATGTTATGTGGATGACTCTCGCGAATCCCTGCGGCTGTAATCTGAACAAATTGTCCATTTTCCTTCAAATTTTCAATTGAATTTGTACCGCAGTAACCCATTCCAGCTCTGATTCCTCCTATAAATTGGTGGATACTTTCAAAAAGTTCTCCTTTATAGGGTACACGTCCCACAATTCCTTCGGGTACTAATTTCTTAATATCGTCTTCTACATCTTGAAAATAACGGTCTTTGCTTCCTTTTTTCATTGCTTCAACAGATCCCATTCCGCGATAAGACTTGAATTTTCTACCTTCATAAATAATGGTTTCTCCTGGTGACTCTTTTGTCCCAGCTAATAATGATCCTAGCATAACGCAGTCTGCACCTGCGGCAATTGCTTTAGGAATGTCACCAGTATAACGAATTCCGCCATCGGCAATTACGGGAACACCACTTCCTTTAATAGCATTTGATACGGCTAATACGGCAGATAGTTGTGGATAACCTACTCCTGCAATGATTCTGGTAGTACAAATCGATCCTGGTCCTATCCCTACCTTTACGGCATCGGCACCATTCTCTACTAAATATTTTGCTGCAGCTGCAGTCGCAATGTTCCCCACGACTACATCTAAATCTGGAAATTGATTTTTAACTTTCTTTAAAACCTCAACTACTCCCTTAGTATGACCATGGGCAGTATCGATTACAATCGCATCCACATCAGATTTTACAAGTGCTGCTGTTCTTTCGAGAACATCCCAAGTAACCCCAACTGCTGCCGCTACGCGAAGTCTTCCATAAGAATCTTTATTGGCGATAGGTTTAGTAGTGTGTTTCGTAATATCTCTAAAAGTAATTAAGCCTACCAAAGCATTTTCTGTATCTACAACGGGGAGCTTTTCAATTTTATGGGTTTGTAAAATGCCTTCTGCTTCTTCAAGAGACGTACCTTCTTTAACTGTAATCAGGTTATCAACTGTCATTACCTCTGCAATGGGGCGATCTAAGTCTTTTTCAAAACGCAAATCTCGATTAGTAACAATCCCCTCTAATTTTCCCTGTAGGTCAATAATAGGAATCCCCCCAATTTTGTAGGTCGCCATATTTTGCTGTGCGTCTCCCACTGTAGCACTTTTAGTCAAGGTTACAGGGTCTAAAATCATACCAGATTCTGCCCTTTTAACCATTCTTACTTTATCAGCTTGCTCTGATATGGTCATGTTTTTGTGTAACACTCCTATCCCGCCTTCTCTAGCCATGGCAATGGCCATTTGACTTTCTGTAACTGTATCCATAGCAGCAGAAATAATCGGGATGTTTAACGAAATATTTCGTGTGAATTTAGTGCTGATGTTTACTTCTCTAGGAAGGGTTTCAGAATAGGCAGGAACAAGTAGTACGTCGTCGTATGTTAGGCCTTGTTCGACAAATTTGTTGGAGAGATTATTCATGGCAACTACTTATAAATTAGTTGCGAGCAAATTTACAACATTTCACGCACACATTAAGCATGTTTCCTTAATATCTTAATTAAGGGGTACAAGGACACCTTTGCGCTAGGAAGGGAAAGTCTTTAGGGCCTCGTTATAGGCTACCTCAAAATACAGCGGGTTAAGTTTATGGGGGACTTTATGTGTTGTACAATAAGTCAGTATTTTTTCTGTCGGCATATTGCCGATCAATTCGTCTTTTGCCATGGGACATCCCCCGTACCCCTTAATGGCCCCGTCAAATCGACGGCAGCCGTTTTGATAAGCACGATCAATTTTCTCCAAGGCATCTGTGGCTTTGACATGCAAATGAGCCCCAATAGTAAGATTGGGGAATTGTGGAATGATGAAAGAAAACAGCTGCCCAATGATTTCACTAGAAGCTGCTCCAACGGTATCAGACAAGGAAATGGTTTTCACTCCTTTTGAGGCTAAAACATCAATCCATTGAGCAACAATTTCAGGTGACCAAGGATCTCCATAAGGATTCCCAAAGCCCATCGAAAGATATACCACTAAGTCTTTATTGTTTTGAATAGAAAGATTGAGCAAATTATCTAAAAGCACTTGAGAAGCTTCAATGGTTTTATGGGTATTACGCATTTGAAAATTCTCTGAAATAGAAAAGGGGTATCCTAGCCAATCTACTTCTGCTTGCGCGCAAGCTGCTTTAGCTCCTCTTTCATTCGCTACTATGGTGAGCAATTGTGTTTGACTCTCACTTCGGTCTAAGCCAGCAAGAACAGCTGCGGTATCTTGCATTTGTGGAATAGCCTTAGGAGAGACAAAACTCCCCAGGTCTAAAACATCAAGACCAACTTTAAGTAATGACTGTGCATACCGAATCTTCTGCGCAGTAGGAATCCATTGTTTAATTCCCTGCATCGCATCTCGTGGACATTCAATGATTTCGATTCGTTGCATGAGTTAAAGATACAAGCTTTAGGTGAGTACTAAATAGATCCCCAAAATAATCCATAATAAGCCGCTAATCAAACCTAATCTAAACCGACTAAAGAAATCTTTAAACTGGACAGAAAATATTGCCACTAAGGAAAATATCATTGCTGCTTGAAGTAAAAATAGACTCCCTAAAACAGTATATTGAGCAGAGAGTGTCCAACTTTCTGAAAACAAAAAACCTGGAAAGAATAACCAAAAAAACAGACTCACCTTTGGATTCAACAAATTCATTAAAACCCCATGCCGATAATAGTTTGAACTTGCATTGTATTCAAAACTCATTTTTACTGGTGCTGTAAAGTATTGATAGATAGATCTAATTCCTAGATAAGAAAAATAAACACCTCCCATTAATTTTAATCCCATTACAATGGCTGGACGTTCTCCTATTAATTGCGGCCAACCCAATATTAATAAGAGGGTATGAGCGCTTAAACCTGTCATTAAACCTGCGATAAAATAAAGTGCTGTGGTGACCCCTTTTTCAAGACTTTTTGCAATAACCATCAATAAATCTGGCCCAGGAGTAAGGGTCAATAAAATACTTGCCAATACAAAAGAGCTTAACTGTTCCATAAAGTGATGAATATAAAAGAATTTTTTTTTGTATCTCCCGTTTCCAAGTATATTTGCATTCTATATGAAGAAGAATATGCACGATTTTGAAAAAGAGTTGGCTCCCTTTAAAGCAGCCTTGACCCACCACCCCTTGTACACAAAAATTCAAAGTATTGAAGACATTCACGTTTTCATGGAGCAACATGTTTTTGCTGTATGGGACTTTATGTCTTTGGTTAAAAAATTACAAATTGAATTAACCACTACACAGTTGCCATGGATTCCATCTAAGTATCCTCAAGCTGGACGATTAATTAATGAAATCGTTTGGGGAGAAGAAACAGATCTCAACAAAGATGGTGAGATCATGAGTCACTTTGAAATGTATTTACAAGCGATGCAAGAAGCTGGGGCAAACACGTTGGACATGCAAGAATTTCTCGTTCGATTATCTCAGGGAACTACCATTGAACAAGTGATTCGTGAAAGCACACTTACCCCCTATGTAAAAGATTTTTTATCTTTTACCTTTTCAACGATTGCCACAAATAAGATTCATGTTATTGCGGCCGTATTTACTTTTGGGAGAGAAGATTTGATTCCAGACATGTTCATTGAGATGGTTAAAAATCTTCGCAAAGAAGGTGTACCACTTAAGCATCTAATTTATTATCTTGATCGCCATATAGAGGTAGATGGTGATGAACACGGTCCCATGGCTCTTCAAATGATAGAAGAACTCTGTCAAGGAGATCCAGAAAAAATATCTGAAGCCATTGCTGCAGCAAAAACAGCACTTGAAATGAGGATAAAATTATGGGACGGTATTTCAGCAGAATTAACCTCTAATGTTTTAATTTAAATTTTTCACATGAAAAAAATCACACTAGCTCTTTGCCTTATTGCTGCACATTTAGGCTTCGCCCAAATGGAAACCGCTAAAACCTATGCAAAAACCATTGAAGAGCAAGACCTTAAAGAACTCTTATATGTTTATGCTTCAGATTATTTCCAAGGAAGAGAAACAGGAACCTTAGGACAAAAAAGAGCCGTAACCTTCTTGCGCGAATTTTATAAAATTAGAAATATTAAGGCTGCCCAAGGGACGCAAGATTATTTCCAGCCCATGGAATTAACCATTAAAGGACAACCCATCGCGACAGAAAATGTTGTTGCTATAATTGAAGGAAAGTCAAAACCAGAAGAATACATCGTTATTTCTTCCCATCTTGACCATGAAGGAATTAAAAATGGAGAGATTTATAATGGAGCAGACGATGACGGTTCTGGAACCGTAGCCTTGTTAGAAATTGCCGAAGCCTTTCAAGCCGCAGTTGCAGAAGGAAATGGCCCTGCTAGATCAATTATTTTTCTCCATGTTTCTGGAGAAGAAAAAGGTTTATTAGGATCGCGTTACTACACAGACAATCCCCTTTATCCGCTTGCTAATACAGTTGCCAACCTAAACATTGATATGGTAGGTCGTACAGATCCAAAGCGCGAAAGTAAAAACCGCAACTATGTTTATTTGATCGGAACAGACCGTTTGAGTACAGAATTGCACGAGATTTCTGAACAAGCAAATGATGCAACCCTTAAAATGGATTTAGATTACACCTATAATGCGGCAGATGATCCAAATCGTTTTTACTTTAGAAGCGATCACTATAATTTTGCTAAAAACAACATCCCGGTGATCTTTTATTTTAATGGTACTCATGCAGATTACCACAAACCTACAGATACCGTTGAGAAAATCCAATATGACCTTCTAGCACAACGCGCACAGCTTGTTTTCTATACAGCCTGGAAATTATCAAATCGTGAAAATCGCATTGTGGTAGATAAAGCTAAATAAGAACTACATCTATACTTTTAATTTACTTTTATTATGAAAAGATTATTATTAACTATTTTTATAGCATTAGGGACAATTGGCTTTGCTCAAGAAGTTGATCAACAAGAAGAAACAATTGATTCACTTGCCCCTAGCATAAAGCGCTTTTCTGTAGGGCTTAAAATTGGAGTTCCTAATATCGCAGGACTCTCATTAGAAGGCGTTACCCCTCTTTTAGATAACCGTATCGCTCCTTTTGTAGATTTTAGTGGTTTTGACGTGAAAGATGCCGAAACAGAAATTGGCTTAAGCTACACTGAATTTGGAACCAATGTTTATTTTGGCAATAGAGGAAAAGGCGCCTATGCTGGAATTAGTTTTGGTAACTTATCTACCGATTTAACCTTTTATGAAAACCTAGATGGCGGTGGACGTGGAAAAGGAAGCATTGGGTTAGACATCAAATCAACCAACCTAAAATTTGGAATTAAAACAGGAGGAAGATTTTACTTCCGTTTTGAAGTTGGGTATGGATTAACCAGTGATGTTCCAGATGATATCACCGTAACTTTAACAGAAATTGGTGGAAATGGGACAGAAACAGACACTTTTGAAGTACCCACTATTCCTGGAGTGGGAACAAATGGTATTTTATTAGGAAACTTTGGTTTTGGACTTTCCTTCTAAATCAAAATTTACAACATAGCATAAATCCCCTGATATTTCTAGGGGATTTTTTATTCATTTATTTACCAAAAATTATTCTTTTGGTAGAGAGGGAAAGAACATAGCAGTTTGTTTTTGATAATCTTTATACCCTGGACGCTTTTGAACAGAATAGTATTCTGAAGGAATAGCACCAGTATAATACACTAATGTATTGTACATTAACTTAGAGGTATACATTAATGCAACTCCCATAGCCCACCATTGAATATTGTCTAGAACAGAAAAATATTGTATAAAAGAGGGAAGGGTCAAGAAGAGCATCGCGTTCCAAACCATCCATTCAAAAAAATAATTAGGATGACGACTATACCGCCACAACCCTACCCTACAAACTTGGTGTTTTAAATGGTTACTTCTTGCCTGGCGTAAAAACTTTTGCTTCTGCATATCGGCTAAATGCTCCAAGCTAACAAAAAGGACATACAG
>JAKMGK010000043.1 GCA_022424955.1 Flavobacteriaceae bacterium | reverse complement strand
AATTTGATCGGCCTTTTGAATAGTGCTTAAGCGATGGGCAATAACAAAGGTCGTTCTATTTTGCATTAAAACATCTAAACTTTTTTGAATAAAAGCTTCACTTTGTGTGTCTAAGTTAGATGTAGCTTCGTCCAAAATAACGATCTTAGGTCGAGCCAATAAAGCACGAGCAATTGAAATTCGCTGTCTTTGTCCACCCGAAAGCTTTACCCCTCTTTCTCCTATTAAGGTGTCTAAGCCATCATCAAAACGGTCAGTAAATTCATTGACATAGGCTCCTTTTACTGCTTGTAAAAGCTCTTCTTCGGTGGCATTTGGACGTGGGAAAAGAATATTTTCCCTAATGCTTCCTTCATATAAAAAGTCGTCTTGAAGCACAACTCCTAATTGACTTCTAAAACTTTTGAGATTAACTTTTGATAAATCAATGCCATCAATCAAAACCTGTCCTGAATTTGGATTCAAAAAAGCGGTTGCAAGACCAGCAATTGTTGATTTTCCAGATCCCGAAGAACCGACCAAAGCGGTGACGCTTCCTTTTGGAGCTTCAAAAGAAATATCGTAGAGTACTTCTGTTTTATCGTCATAGCTAAAAGAGATGTTTTTAAAGGAAACATTCCCTTCGACTTGATCTAGGTTAATCGTTCGGATTGAGGGATCATTCTCTTCTGGAAGTCCCATCAATTCTTGAGTTCGATCCAAACCCGCAAATGCTTCTGTGAGTTGACTTCCTATATTACTCATTTGAACAATTGGGGCAATCATAAACCCTAAAAAGAGTGTAAAGGATACAAACTCTCCATAGGTCATTGTGTTATTCATGATAAAATAACCTCCCATTCCCATAATTCCTGCGGAGGCAAGTCCCAATAAGAAAGTAGAAGAACTGGTCATGAATGCAGTAGCGGTCAAGCTTTTTTTGACATTTTGATAAAGTTCATCAACACCTTTTTCAAAGACTGCTTTTTCTTGATTCTCTGCATTAAACCCCTTAATGACTCTAATTCCATTTAATGTTTCTGTTAGTCGTCCAGTTACTTCGGCATTGATTTTTCCACGAGTTCTAAAAATAGGACGGATGTATTTAAAAGCTTTTAGGGCAATGCCTGCAAAAAGAAGAACTGGAAAAAGGACAAATAAGGTCATTTGTCCGTTAATTTTAATGAGGATCACTAAAGAGATAATGGCAGTAATACTTCCACCTATAAGCTGAACTAAACCTGTTCCTACAAGATTTCGAACCCCCTCAACATCAGTCATCACTCTAGAAACTAGGGCTCCTGATTTATTATTATCAAAAAAACTAATGGGTAGCTTAAGTAATTTTTGCTGAACCTTCACTCGAAGGATTGAAATTAAATGTTGTGCCTCTACACTTAACAAACGTGTTAAAGAGAAGGAACTTACAGATTGAAAAAGCAAAGCAGCACATACAACAACCAAGAGATAGGTTAACGCATCGGTGTCTTTGGTAGGAATTACCTCATCAATTAAGGTTTTACTCGCATAAGGAAGAACTAAACCAGATAAACTGCGGACTAAGATTAGGAAAAGACCTAGGGATACAATTTTTCTTCTAGGCCAGATAAACTCTTTAAAGGCCCAGCGAAAAGAAACTTTGTTTTTACTCATAATTTGCTTTGAACGCCAAATGTAGAGAATTCTTTTCTGCCTAACTCGAGTGTAGATGAGTTTGGTATGCTAACATCTGAAATTTACATAGCATTGACTCCAGTCACAAAAGGAACCTATTATTATCAGTGCTCATTATATGGAGGTATGGTTGGAACAATAACTGTTAATTAGAGCTGAGATAGCTCCATTTTAAATTAGAATTAAGCTCATGTTTCATAGGCTTTTTTCTTTTGGGTAATATTTATTAATAAACACTTAGACATGCTCCCAAACGATAACATTAGACATTACACAAAGAGAGATATTCAGGAAATATTCAACATCAGCCTTTCAAAGATTGATAAAGAGATAGCATCAAAGCAATTGGGTGATATAAAGATCGGAAAGAGTATTAGAATCCCACGTCATGAATTGTACAAATGGCTAAAGAGATACAATACTAAGTCTGTATCTGTATGATTCATAATTGCTAAGTGTACTACAATAAACTAAACGTCCTAATGCATCTTCATGGAACAACTTAATTCACAACAGAAAAACTATTTAGATAAACTAATAAATCAGGCTTTATTCAAGCCAAGATATCATTTAAAAATAACCTCAAATTGAAATCAGTCAAGAAGCTTCATAAAAAAACTTTCTGAAAAGACCATTGTTTCTGCAAGAACTGCGGCTTGGACGGTAAGGATAGATCAATTCCTTAGTGTGTCTTTAGAGGGGTCAAAATAGGCAAGTTTTAGACAAGTAAAATAAAAAAACCCTCAAAACAAAGGTGTTTCAAGGGGTTATGGTGGTACCTCCAGTACCAATACCATTTTATTAAATACTGATATACAGTTATTTATAACACATAATAGTGCCCTCGGGTACTAAATTAAGTACCTCTAGGGTACTATCAAAATCTTATGGGTACTAAACTTAGGGTACTAACAACCTCTGTTAGATTTGGCAGAAGTTATTTCTTCTTTTTTTACTCATTTCTTTAAGTTTTCTAAAGTTCCTAATACTTATATATAGAACCAATTGTTCTACTGAGTTGTAGATTACTTTAAGAAATACTTAATCTACCGAGATACTACACCTGACACATGGGGGAAGTACCCAATAATGACCAACACTCACCGATA
>JAKMGK010000018.1 GCA_022424955.1 Flavobacteriaceae bacterium | reverse complement strand
CTCGTTATGCCATGCTTTTAGGCTTTAACGAAGAGGGAAAAGTCATTTATAATCTTCAAGACCCCGGCGGAAAGTATGATTATATCACTAGTGTTTTACAAATTGAAAATCAATTATACTTGGGGAGTTTAAAAGAGCCCACCTTTGGGATATACTCCCTTGACTAAGGCAAAAATCAATAATAAAATGCCGATGGAAAACGCATCTTATGCATGCATTATTTATCTCTTTTAGACCAGTCAAAAATCAAAAACAAACTTTATATTGTAAAAAATATTAAATCGTAGAATAATTATTAAACCAAAAAATATTTATGTTCAATTTAGAAGGACAAGTCGCCATCATTACAGGAGGTGCACAAGGAATTGGAGAGGGTATCTGTAAAGTATTTTGTAAAGCCGGTGCTACCGTTGCTTTATGGGATGTACGGGACTCTGGTGCAGCTACCGCAGATAAAATTAAAGCTGAAGGTGGAAACATCTTCTTTCAAAAAGTAGACATTACCGACAGAACAGCTGTTGACAAAGCTGTAGCAGAAATCATCGAAGGGTATAGCAAGATTGATATATTAATTAACAATGCAGGTGTTTTACGTGATCGCTCTTTCTTGAAAATGACACAAGAAGAATGGGATACTGTTATCAATGTAAACCTCAGTTCTCTTTTCACCACAACACAAGCGGTACTTCCATACATGCGTGAAGCAGGTTATGGTCGTATAATATCAGCTTCCTCTGTCAATGGATTTACTGGTGCATTTGGTCAAACCAACTACGCTGCAACAAAAGCAGGTGTGGCAGGGTTCACAAGAGCTCTGGCCAGAGAAGTTGGACGTTTTGGCATAACAGCTAACGCAGTAGCGCCTGGCTTTATCGAATCAGAAATGACTGCCTCTATGCCTCCCGAAGTGGTCAAGGCTGGTATCGCCATGATCCCTGTTGGTCGAATTGGTAGCCCAGAAGACATGGGCTATGCATATCTATATTTAGCTTCAAAAGAAGCAGGATTTATTAACGGAACCACCTTACATGCCAATGGAGGTGCTTTCCCAACCTAAAAAAAATGAGTACACGGAAATTATTTGAATTAGAAGGCAAAGTTGCTATTGTTACGGGTGCCAGTAAAGGAATTGGAAAAGCCATCGCAGAAGCCTTAGCCGAATACGGCGCTAAAGTTGTCGTAAGCAGTCGCGCACAAGAAGCCGTCGACGAAGTCGCTAATGAAATAAAGGCTAAAGACCATGAAGCCATAGGCATAGCTTGCCATGTAGGACGAGAAGATCAACGCAAAGAACTGGTTAAAAAAACCATTGCAGCTTATGGCGGAGTGGATATTTTGGTCAACAATGCAGCCACTAACCCGGTATTTGCTCCCGTAGAAGCCATTGAAAACGATATTTTTGACAAGGTCATGAATGTCAATGTAAAGGCTTGTTTTGATTTGGCGAAGCTTTGCTTTCCCTCTATGAAAGAGCGCAAAGGCGGAAGCATCATTAACATAGCCTCTGTAGAAGGAATGAAACCTAGTAATGGGTTGAGCATTTACAGTGTAAGCAAATCGGCCTTGATCATGTTAACCCAATCCCAAGCCAGCGAATGGGGAAAATATGGAATCCGTTCTAATGCCATTTGTCCTGGACTGATCAAGACCAAATTTAGCCAAGCGCTTTGGACCAATGATGCCCTTATGCATCAAGTCAATAATCACCTCCCTCTACGTCGTGCAGCAGAAACAAATGAACTTTCTGGACTAGCGGTATATCTCGCTTCAGAAGCTTCTTCTTATACTACAGGAGCCGTTTTAAATGCAGATGGAGGACATATGCTCACCTAAATTAAAATGATGGAACAAAACAACACCCCCTATGCTACTAAACTCAAAGAGCTTAATGAGTTAGAAAACTTTATCGGAAAAGAACTAGGTCTCACAGAATGGATGACCATAGAACAAGAGCGCATTAACAGCTTTGCAGCATCAACCGAAGATACCCAGTGGATTCACACTGATCCAGAAAGAAGCGCTGCCTTTTCTCCCTACAAAAAAACAGTTGCGCATGGCTTTTTAGTTCTTTCGCTCGCCTCTAAAATCTCTTATGACGCCTTTTCTATCGAAAATGTTGTTATGGGTGTTAATTATGGTTTAGACAAGGTACGTTTTCCTAATGCGACTAAATCAGGAGCAAAATTAAGGGGTCGGGTATCTTTGATGGAATACGACGCTATTCCTGGGGGAGCTAAATATAAAGTGAAGATCGTCTTTGAATTAGAAGGAGAAGAAAAACCCGCTTGTGTGGCCGAATTTATTGCAATGGCTTACACCATGCCAGCTTAACAATAGAGGAAGCTATGACCGCAGTAAAAATAACCGATGGTGCTTCATACATTTCTTCTTTAAGAGGAAGAAATCTCAAGGTTTATTTGTTTGGGGAGAAAGTCATTGAGCCTGTCGATCATCCTGTAATTCGACCCTCGATTAATGCCATTGCAAAGACCTATGATCTTGCGATAGAAAATCCAGCATTAGCCAGTGTTATTTCTCCTTTTACGGGAGAAAGAGTAAGTCGTTTTTTACATGTTTGTACAAGTGCAGAAGATTTAGTACTTCAAAATAAAATGCAACGCAAA
Source organism: Flavobacteriaceae bacterium (assembly GCA_022424955.1). Taxonomy (GTDB): domain Bacteria; phylum Bacteroidota; class Bacteroidia; order Flavobacteriales; family Flavobacteriaceae; genus Arcticimaribacter. The sequence goes on along the minus strand of JAKMGK010000018.1, from coordinate 6,690 downwards.
CTGGGACAACTCACCGGAACCTGTTTCCAACGTTGCGTAGGCATGGACGCCTTTAATGCCCTCTATTCGGTTACTTTTGAAATGGATGAAGCATTAGGAACAAATTACCATGAAAAACTCAAGGCTTTTTTAACCCAGATGCATCGCGATAATTTAGTCCTGGGAGGCGCAATGACTGACGTCAAGGGGGACCGCCATCTTGCCCCACATGAGCAAGAAGATCCAGATATGTTTTTACATATCACTAAACGCACCAAAGAGGGCGTTTTTGTGAGCGGAGCTAAAGCACATCAAACGGGTTGCATTAATTCACATTATTTAATGGTCATGCCTACCATGCGCTTAGGCGAAAAAGATAAAGATTATGCCATTGTTGGAGCCTTACCGGTTACCGCAAAAGGGATTACTTATGTTTATGGAAGACAGTCATGTGATACCCGCAGTATGGAAGAAGGTTCTATCGATGTGGGAAATGCAACCTATGGGGGGCAAGAAGCCATGGTCTTATTTGATAATGTTTTTATTCCTAATGAAACCATTTTTATGGAAGGGGAAACAGCCTTTGCGGGGTTATTGGTAGAACGCTTTACCACATTTCACCGCAGAAGTTATGTTTGCAAATCTGGCGTTGGAGATGTTTTAATAGGTGCCGCAGCTGCAGTAAGTGAAATGAACGGTGTTCCTAAAGCTTCTCATATCAAAGATAAATTAGTACAAATGTCTCACCTCAACGAGACAGTTTATGCGACGGGAATCGCCTCTTCTTATCAAGGCTATCCTACCAAAGCAGGGAACTATCAATGCGATGATATGCTGGCAAATGTTTGTAAACATCACGTGACTAAAATGCCCTATGAGATTGCCCAAATAGCACAAGACATAGCCGGAGGTTTTGTTTCTACCCTCCCCTCTGAACAAGACTTAAACCATCCAGAAATAGGGAAACTGTTAAAAAAGTACCTTAAAGGAAATGCGCAATTTAGCACGGAAGAACGCATTCGTATCTTACGCCTAATTGAAAACATGACCATGGGAAGAAATGCCGTGGGCTACCTGACAGAAAGCGTTCATGGAGCGGGTTCACCACAAGCCCAACGCATTCAAATAGGGCGTATGATGCAATTAGAATATAAAAAACGTTTGGCTAAAATTTTAGCCGGAATTGAAATAGATCATACGGCAGATATCGTCAATGAATTGGGTGATTATTTTGAACGTGTATTTAAAGTAAACTAAATGGGAGTATCATTAGACAAATCAAAAGCAATTCGCAAGGGAGAAAACCTTAACGAAACTGCTTTACAACAATATTTAGCCAAAAACCTAGGGCAAGAAAATGGAGAACTTAAAGTACAGCAGTTCCCTTCAGGTTTTTCTAACCTGACTTATTTAATAGAATTTGCAGGAACAGCTTATGTCCTGCGTCGTCCTCCTTTTGGGGCAAATATTAAATCGGGTCACGATATGGGACGGGAATACAAAATTCTCTCTGCCCTCGAGGGGAATTATGACAAAGCCCCTAAACCCATTCTTTTTTGTGATGATCTCAGTATCCTAGAAGCGCCCTTTTATTTGATGGAGAGAGTCCAGGGAACCATCTTAAGGGCTTCTACTCCACAAGAACAAATGCCTAGTCCAGCGCAATTTGAATCCCTTTCGAATAATCTTGTAGATACCCTCGTTGAATTGCACCAACTTGATTATAAGTCCATTGGATTAGAAGATTTGGGAAATCCAGAGGGCTATGTTGAACGCCAAGTAGTGGGCTGGAGTAAACGCTATCAAAAGGCCAAAACACAGGATAATAAAGAGATGGAGGCAACTGCACTTTGGCTCAACAATAATATGCCTAAAAAAAGCGGGGCAAGCCTTGTGCACAACGATTTCAAATATGATAATCTAGTCTTAACCCCAGATGATCATCTCAATGTGAAGGCAGTCTTAGATTGGGAAATGACAACACTGGGAGATCCTTTAATGGATTTAGGAACTACCCTAGGCTACTGGATCCATCATACCGATCCAGATTTTATTGCTCAAAATCAATTAAATCTCACCACCCAGAAAGGGAATCCCACCCGGGGGGAAATAGTAGAAATGTATGCCAAAAAAAGTGGACAAACAGTAGATGACATCGTCTTCTACTTTGTTTTTGGAGTGTTTAAAATTGCCGTGATTGTGCAGCAAATTTATTACCGCTACAGCTTGGGACATACAAAAGATCCTCGCTTTAAACATTTAGATAAAATTGTATCACTCTATGGTTTAGTGGCCCAACAAGCGATACAAAAAAAGAAAATAGACCACTTATTTTAATCAAGACAGTATGGAAACGACGACAAAAACAGATCTCGAAGATTTTAGACTTGAAACAAGACGATGGCTGGAGGAAAACTGTCCTGCAAGTATGCGCAAACCCATCAAAGACTCCAATGATTACTTTTGGGGAGGTCGCAATGCTACTTTTACCAGCGAAGACCAAAAAATTTGGTTTGAAAAAATGTTAGAAAAAAAATGGATTGTCCCCTACTGGGATACCCAATATGGCGGGGGGGGACTCTCTAAAGAAAAAAATAATATTCTTACCCAAGAAATGACTCGTTTGGGTTGCCGCAAACCGATCTTTAGTTTTGGAATTTCAATGTTGGGCCCTGCCTTACATAAATTTGCTAACGAAGAACAAAAAATGCGTTTTCTCCCAGAAATCACTATGGGAAAAACTTGGTGGTGTCAAGGCTATAGCGAACCTAATGCAGGAAGTGATCTAGCAGGTTTACAAACAAAAGCTGAAGACAAGGGAGATCATTATCTAGTAACTGGATCAAAGGTTTGGACCTCTTATGCCGATAAGGCTGATTGGATATTTTGTCTGGTTAGGACAGATTTTGAAGCGCCAAAGCATAACGGGATTAGCTTTCTATTGATCGACATGGCTTCTGAGGGTGTAAGCACCCGTCCCATCAAATTAATTAGCGGAAAGTCTCCCTTTTGTGAAACCTTCTTTGACAACGTCAAGGTCCCTAAGGAAAACTTGATTGGAACACTTAATGAAGGATGGAGTATAGCAAAATATCTCTTAACCCACGAACGCCAAATGATTGGCGGTGTGGGTGAAACAGACCAACGCCGAGAGTTACACGATATTGCTAAAGACCACCTCCCCATGAAAGACGGTAAGATTAGCGATGCTATTTTACGTTCTGAACTCACTATGCAAGATATGAATGATAAAATCTTTGAAATGACCATTCAACGTATCATGGACGAAGCAAAAACAGGCGTAAATGCAGGAGCACTGTCTTCTTTCTTTAAATATTATGGGACAGAACAAAATGTTTCTCGCATGGAATTAATGACAGCCATTACTGGAAGTGACGGTCTCATCTGGGAAGGTGACGATAAAGACGCCATGAACCAAGCAAGATTATTTTGTCGATCTAAGGGGAATACGATTGAAGGGGGTACCTCTGAAGTTCAACTTGGGATTATTTCAAAACGCATTTTAAACCTCCCCTCTTAAAACAATCCTATGGCACTTATATTAAACGAAGAACAAAAAATGCTCAAGGATTCTGCCAATGAATTCCTAGCAGCAAATGCGCCCGTGGAACAGTTTAGAACCCTACGGGATAATAATTATGAAGCCTTTGATACCGATCTTTGGCCGGCAATAGTAGAAATGGGATGGACTGCTTTAACCATTCCAGAAGAGTACAACGGTTTAGATTTTGGCTATGTAGGTTTAGGACAAGTCTTAGAAGAAATGGGACGGAATTTGACTAAAGCTCCCTTGTTATCTTCTATCGTTTTGGGCGGAACCGCCCTAGTTCATTCAACAAATGCAGGATTAAAATCAAAATGGATTCCAGCCATAATGAATGGAACCAGTCGTATCGCTTTTGCCCAAGATGAAAAGAATTATTTTGATCCTTCAGTCATTGAAACCACTGCAGTAGCTACTGCAAATGGATACCAAATTAACGGAACCAAAAAAATGGTGATCGATGGCGCTGGTGCAGATGCTTATGTGGTTGTAGCCAAAACAGAAGAAGGGGAATCTGCCCTCTTTCTAGTAGAAGCAGACAACAAAGACATTGCAATAAAAACAGATATTTTATTAGACGCAGGGACTTATGCAACCCTAACTTTTGACAATGTCAACATCGCAAATGACCAACGAATCAGCGAACCCGGAAAAGGAGATGAGCTTCTCAACTTAGTTGATAATGCTGGAGCCATTTGCCTTTCTGCAGAAATGATGGGAATGATCAAAGCCGCTTTTGAACAAACCATTGCTTACTTACAAGAGCGCACCCAATTTGGGAAACGGATTGGAAGCTATCAAGCCCTGCAGCACAGAGCCGCAAAAATATTTTGTGAAATAGAGTTGTGTAAAAGCGTTGTGATTACTGCATTACAAGGTTTAGACAATCAAGCAGAGAATTTAGATGAATTGGCCTGTTTATCCAAATCAAAACTAGGAAAAACCCTAAAAGTTGTTTCTAACGAAGCGATGCAAATGCATGGCGGAATTGGTGTTACAGACGATGTCAATATTGGGTTTTACTTTAAACGTGCTCGTGTAGCCCAGCGCTTGTTTGGGGATTATAATTATCACCTAGATCGTTATGCGCGCTTGAATCAATACTAGAACTATATCCCTTAGTTAACCCCTGGTTGGCTAAGGGTAAAGTTTTCTTCTTCTTTGGCTTTATCCACCATATTTTTAACCTCTTTAAGCAATGCTTTGGCATCGTAAATAACGCCATTGCTAATGGTGTATTTTACCCCTCCTACACGCACAACCTCGTTGTCCTGGGTTAATTTTATAGCACCCGTTCCATAGAGTACTTTAAGATTTTCAAGTGGATTACTATCCACTAAAACCATATCGGCTAGTTTACCTACTTCAATACTACCTATTTGATCATCCATTTTTAGGGCTTCGGCCCCATTCAAAGTGGCAGAGCGAATTACTTCTAAGGGATGGAAACCTGCCTCCCGTAACAATTCCAATTCTCGTACATAAGCAAAGCCGTACAACTGGAAAATAAACCCAGAATCTGAGCCAGTGGTTACACGTCCTCCCCTATTCTTGTATTCATTGACAAAAGTCATCCATAATTGAAAATTCTTTCGCCAAGAAATCTCCTGTTCTGTTCCCCAATAGTGCCAATAAGACCCATGGGAAATTTTAGAAGGCTGATAAAAGCGCCAAAGACTCGGTAAGGTATATTCTTCATGCCATTCTGCTCTTCTAGCACGGTGCAAGTCACGGCTAGCTTCATAAATATTGAAGGTTGGATCTAGTGTGAAATCCAGCGCCAATAATTCTTCCATGACACGATTCCAATGTTCTGAGTAAGGTGCAGCAGCTTGTTCCCATAATTTCCCTGCTTGTTCAAAACGATGCTGCTCGTTTTGATAATTGTAATCCAAAGGATAGTCTTGCACGGTTCTATCATCAAACAAAGCTTCGGGTAAACCGTACCAATGTTCCATAGAAGTCAATCCAGCTCTGGCAGAATGCAACACATTCCACCGCGCAACACTTAGCTGCGCATGATGACAAGCAGAACCTAATCCTAGTTTGTTATTTTCGTCTAGGGCGGCTTCCATAATTTCTGGGGCTGCCCCAAAAAATTTGATCCCATCTGAACCTGCTTTAGCATTCTCACGAACCCACTCACGTGCCTCATCGGGAGAATTGATTCCGTACTTAGCTCCCGATCCAAAACCTGTATACTGGATTATTCTAGGGGCTATGATTTCGTTTTTCTCACTTCTTTTCTTTAAATCCAAAGCCCATTCCCTACTTCTACCACTGGGTTCACGGACGGTTGTAATTCCATGGGCCAGCCAAAGTTTAAAGACATAATCCCAATCGGCACCTTGAGAGATCCCGCCAATGTGTCCGTGCATGTCTATAAAGCCGGGTAAAAGATACATGCCGCTAGCATCAATTTCTTTGCCCCCTTCTTCCAAGACTGGGCGGCGTTTGTCATTGATTTCTACTCCAGGGTAGCCAACTACAGCTACTTTAACAATACGATCATTTTCAATGACCACATCTATAGGTCCTTGTGGTGGAGCTCCATTTCCGTTGATCAGGGTTACCCCGCGAATGATGAGTTGAGAAAATGGACCCTGTGCAAGATCCGATTGAGCTTGTAGAGCGATAGATATAAAAAAGCTGAATGTAATAAGAAGGTTACGCATCTTTCTTTTTTTATTTCAAGATAGTAATTCCTCTGAAGGGCAATTATTTTTTATTCAAATTTATTTTTTAATCGCATTTAGCAATTAAACTTTGGCACGATGTATGGTTAAATAATTTATTCATTATAATTATGTATATTTATAACGATCCCGTTATGATTATCAAAGACTTATGTCTTTGAATGAAACAAAACTAAGAAGGCAAAAACTGCATGATAGAATCAATTATTACAATAATTTGATTTATAAGTCAATTTCCGCTTGGGTCTTTATACATTTGTATTAGAAACTATATTTATGAAATTATTGTTCCGTTTTTTCGCACTTTTATTGCCTCTAGTTAGTTTTGCTTTTCCTAACAGCAGCACCAGTACATCCACCTTCTACTACGACGAGTATGGGGTAACGGTAAAATGTCCTGAGGCAACTGCCGGGGCTACCGGAACGCTTAACGGTAAAGTATATACTGCT
>JAKMGK010000011.1 GCA_022424955.1 Flavobacteriaceae bacterium | reverse complement strand
GGATTAACGAAATCCCTCCAATATCAATCTTTTCAATAATATCTTGTTCTCCTGCACCAGAAGCGACGGTTTTTTCAAAAGGGTAAAGATCAACAATCACTAAATCTAGTTGAGGAATCTCATATTGCGCCAATTCTTCTTGATCTGAAGTGTTGTTTTGTCGATTTAATATTCCGCCAAAAACTTTCGGGTGAAGGGTCTTAACTCGACCTCCTAAAATTGACGGGTAAGAGGTGATGTCTTCTACAGCGACTACATCAATTTCTAAATCACGAATGAACTTTTCTGTCCCTCCCGTAGAGTAAAGTGTAACACCTTGTTTATTGAGTTCTTGAACAATGGGGGCTAATCCCTCTTTGTCAAAAACAGAAATTAGGGCAGAAGTGATTTTTAATGAAGTGCTCATGTGCTAGTGGTTAAAATAATTTTTCGGCGATAGCCGTATTGAGTTGTTCTAGAAATTTAGCGTCCTTTTCTGTAAACGCTTTGATTTTGTTTGAATCTATATCGATTTGTCCAATGTTAACCCCCTTAGAAAAAAGCGGAATAACAATTTCAGACTTCACGTGAATGTCACAGGCGATATAATTGTCTTGGGCACTCACATCATCGACTAAAAAGTTATCGTTTGAGATAGCAACCTGTCCACAAATTCCTTTTCCAAATGGAATCACCTCGTGATCTGTTGGCATACCTGCAAAAGCTTTTAGATGCAATGTTTTTTCGGCATGGTTAGCCATATAAAAACCTACCCAGTCATAAACTTCAACTTCTTTTTGGAGGTAAATACAAATTTCAGTCAAGCGGGCAAACTTATCTCTTGTTGGTTGAACAAGTAAAGATTTACAGTGTGTTAAAAGGGAGGAATAATCTGCCACTTTATTTTTTTTCAAAAATAGCGAAAACAGTAAGGAAATAAGTAGCTTTCTTGAGAGAATTTACGGATTAATTATCAATAAAAAACAATGTACATTTGAAGTATGAAACAAACCGTACAAGTCCTAGGGATGACCTGCCAAAATTGTCGCAGGGGAGTCGAAGAGAAAATGGCCTCTATTGAGGGGCTATCTAATGTTAAGGTTAGTCTTGAAAAAGCCGAAGCAAGTTTTACTTCCCCTACGCATGTATCTGTTGATCTGATAGCAAATACCTTAGGGGCAAAATATACCGTTAATCCTATAGCCAAGGCTGTGAGAGCTAATTCACCTTCTAAATGGAAACAATTGCGCCCTCTTTTTTTAATCTTTAGTTATGTTATTATTGGAAGTCTAATGCTTACAAAGGGTGATTCAATCTCTCTTTTTATGACTAATTTTATGGGCTTGTTTTACCTTGTTTTTGGTTTTTTTAAGTTCTTAGACTACAAAGGTTTTCCAGCCTCTTTTATGCAATATGACCCTATTGCTAAGCAAATAAAAATTTATGGGTGGCTATATCCTTTTATTGAAACTGTTTTAGGAATAATGTTCTTATATCAAATTGAATTAGCGATTGCACTTTGTGTTACAGTAGTTATTTTAGGAGCTACCACAGTAGGTGTGGCACAACAATTGTTTCAGAAAAGTAAAATACAGTGTGCTTGCTTAGGTACAGCATTAAATCTTCCTATGACAGAAGCAACTTTAATTGAAAATAGTATTATGCTTTTAATGGCGTTCAGTATGCTTAGCGGAATGATTTAATTGCCTATCTTTACACAGAATTAATTGAACATGAAACAATTACGTGTTATATTATTACTCTTACTCTTTTTGCAAAGCAAAATAGGGGTAGCCTTTAATGTACACTATTGTGGCGCACATATTGCCAAGATCTCCTGGGCCTTCGACGCTAAGGGTTGTGGGATGGAAAAAAAGATTCCTACAACAGAAGAGCTCCAATTTAGCCAAAAAAATTGTTGTGAAGACGATCTCATCATTTCACAAAATGATAGTGATCAAAACATTAACGATCAAGAACAGCCTAATTTAGCGGTATTTGCCAATACGCTCAATCCTGCCTTTAAAACCATTGTTGTTAACCATGCTATTGTGCAACAAATAGGCATTCGCCCGCCCCCCAGGGAACCGCTATACATCAAGCATTGCGCTCATATTTTTTATGAATAAGTGACTGTTTTCTTAACTGTAACAAGAAAGAACCACTTAAACATAAAAAAATGAAATACTTAAAATACTTTTTAATTTTAACACCTTATCTTTTAATAGCTCAAGCCGCTATTGAAGGGAAGATACTTATTCAAGAAAACAATGAAACCTACCCCCTTGCTGGAGTCAATATCTTTTGGTTAGACTCGGCTGTGGGAACAGTCTCTAATCAGGAAGGGGATTTTTCAATTTCCTCAATTTCATCGACAAATCGACTAATCATTAAATATTTAGGGTTTAAAACCGATACATTAAGCGTAACCCCTGGAAAAAAAATCTTTCACTTTATGAAAGAAGATACGGGAGAAAGCTTAGACGAAATCGAACTTATTCAACGTCGTAAAGCCGCACAAAAATCTTATTTAGCTGCGCAAAATATCACACAAGTCAATAGTGCAGAGTTACTCAAAGCTGCTTGCTGTAATCTTTCAGAAAGTTTTGAGACAAACCCTTCTATTGATGTGAACTTTTCAGATGCATTAACGGGGACTAAACAAATAAGAATGTTAGGGCTATCAAGTCCTTATTTATTAATTACCGAAGAAAATATCCCATCGGTTCGAGGGGCGTCCCAAATTTATGGTTTGACCTACACCCCAGGAACTTGGATAGAAAGTATTCAAATCACGAAAGGAGCAGGGAGTGTTACCAATGGTTTTGAAAGCATCGCAGGTCAAATTAATACAGAACTGCAAAAACCATTTTTAGATGCTCCATTGTTTATCAATCTTTTTTCTTCGATTAACGGACGTCAAGAAGCAAATTTTCACTGGAATAGAAAACTATCCAATAAATGGAGTACAGGCTTATACCTTCATGGGAACCAGCGTATCCTTGTCACAGATCGAAATAGCGACGATTTTCTAGATCTTCCCATTGGCAAACAAATCAATGTATTGAACAGATGGCAATATACCAATGCTGAAAAAGGGTGGGTGAGTTTTTTAAGTTTACGCTATCTCGACGATCACAAGCAAACTGGAGCAGTAGAATTTGACCCCACCATTGATAAAGGTTTAATCACTAGATGGGGCAGTGAAATTGACAGCCAGCGTTTTGATGCCTCTTTAAAACTAGGCTATGTATTTCCGTTATTAACCTATCAAAGTTTTGGTTTTCAAGCTGCCTATAACAGTCATGATCAAAAAGCTTATTACGGTTTGAGACAATATGATATTAATCACCAAAGTTTTTTTAGTAATCTGCTTTTCAACTCAATTATTCGGAATACAAAAAACAAGTTTAAAACAGGGATTAATCTCGCATGGGATCAATATGAAGAATGGGTAGACGCAACTAATTATCAAAGAACCGACCGTGTAATAGGGGCCTTTTTTGAGTACACCTATGATAGTTTAGATAAATGGAATATTGTTGCAGGATTAAGGGTTGATAGCCATAATAATTTGGGCACTTTTATCACCCCAAGGCTTCATGTTCGTTATACACCATGGGAGCGGGCTGCATTGAGATTCTCTATGGGTCAAGGAAGAAAGGCAGCGAATGTGTTTGCTGAGAATCAAACGCTGTTTGCAACAAATCGCGCGATTGATTTACGCCAAAATGGTGGAAGTATCTATGGTCTCCGCCCAGAAAAAGCTTGGAATTATGGAGGGAGTATTCAGCAAGGATTTACTCTCTTTGGTCAACAAGGAGAACTAAATATAGATTATTATATTACTAATTTTCAAGATCAAGTTGTGGTGGATTGGGAAACTGCCCGTTATATTAGATTCTATAGTCTAGCAGGGAAAAGCTTTGCGAACAGTTTCCAGCTAGGATTTGACTATGCCCCGATTAAAAATGTTAGCACTCGTTTTGCGTATAAAAACTATCAGGTTAAAACCACTTATCTCGACGGTTTAAAGCAAAGACCGCTACAACCAGAACACCGATTTTTTGTCAATGCAGATTATAATAATGTGACGGCAGAAGGAAAAGGATGGCGGGCAGACCTCACCCATCATTTCGTGGGAGAACAACGCTTGCCGACCAATCCACGTGACGGAGTAGATTTTTCAGCTGGAGCTTATGGCATGTGGAATGCTCAATTGACCCGTGTTTTTTCTCCTCAATTTGAAGTATATTTTGGGGGTGAAAATCTTGCCAATCAAAGACAAGTAAATCCAGTGATAGGGATCGATCAACCTTTTGGCAGGAATTTTGACGCTAGTTTAGTCTATGCGCCTGTTTTTGGTCGAATGATTTATGCAGGATTGCGTTTTAATTTAAAATAATAATACCATGAAAAAAGTAATACTAATGCTCCTTTTGGTAGCGCCATTAATTTTATTAGCCCAGAAAAAAGACATTCAAAAAACTTCTTTTGAAGTCGAAGGCGTCTGTGGAATGTGTAAAGCAAGAATTGAAAAAACAGCCTTTGGATTAAAAGGAATTAAAACAGCGAACTGGGACATACCTAGCCATCAATTCACCATTTTATATGACGCAAATAAAGTAAGTCTAGAAGAAGTTCATCAAGCCATTGCAAATGCAGGGCATGATACTCCTCTCGCTACAGCACCAGATGAGGTGTATGAAAATCTCCCCATGTGTTGTTTATACGATCGTAAAAAGAAAGTAGAATAAAAAAAAAGCGACCCATTTGGGTCGCTTTTTTTGTGTTGAAAAAATTTCAAGAAACTTTACCATTTACAAAAGCAACAGTACCTGCAAGAAAGCCATTGATTAAACTCGAAATGATAATTGCTTTAGCAAAATACAATACCTCAATCTCTCCATGCTGCATAAAGAAGTGCCAGCTTAAAGCATACAATAATCCTAAAATTAATCCAGAGTTAAAGCCTGTCTTAAAATTAGTAATGTTAGCCCATCGCGTGAAAATAACCGCATAAATAAAGGCGTAAAAAAAGCAGCCTAAAAAGATGTAAAGTAAAGAGGTTGATTCTCCCTCACAGACTAAATCTGGAAATAAAATCCCATAAACTAACCATCCTAATAGAAAATAAACGTTGGTGCCTGCAATACCTGAAAAAAGTAAGTTTTTGGTCATAATAATAAGATTTTGGTTCCCTTAAATGTATACATTTTACAATAAATCAAAAAAAAACCGCTCAAAATGAGCGGCTTAAGTGTTTGATGAGTTGTTTTCTTACATCATTCCAGGCATTCCACCACCCATAGGAGGCATTGCTGGACCAGCTGGAGCATCTTCTTTAATGTCCATTAAGGCACATTCTGTCGTTAAGATCATTCCTGCAACAGAGGCTGCGTTTTCAAGAGCAACACGGGTTACCTTTTTGGGATCGATGATACCTTCTTTCAGCATATCTACATAAGTTCCTTCTTTTGCATTATACCCAAAGTTTTGATCTCCTTCGATAACTTTTGCTACAACAACAGAGCCTTCTCCGCCAGAGTTACCAACGATTGTTCTTAAAGGTGCTTCAACTGCAGAGCTGATGATTTGTATTCCAGTCGTTTCGTCTGCATTATGTGCTTTGATATTCGCTAAACTATTTTTAGTATTTAACAGTGCCACTCCACCACCAGCAACAATTCCTTCTTCTACTGCTGCACGAGTAGCGTGTAATGCGTCGTCAACACGGTCTTTCTTTTCTTTCATTTCAACTTCAGAAGGGGCACCTACATAAAGAACGGCTACACCTCCAGAAAGTTTGGCAAGGCGTTCTTGTAATTTTTCCTTGTCATAATCAGAAGTAGAGTTTTCGATTTGTGCTTTGATTTGTCCTACACGGCCTTCAATTGCGTCTGTGGCACCAGCTCCATTGACAACAGTGGTGTTGTCTTTATCAATGGTTACTTTTTCTGCAGTACCTAGCATTTCGATAGTCGTATTTTCTAGGGTGAATCCACGCTCTTCTGAAATCACTGTTCCACCAGTAAGAATAGCGATGTCTTCTAACATTGCTTTTCTTCTGTCTCCAAAACCAGGTGCTTTTACAGCAGCAATTTTTAAAGCTCCGCGTAATTTGTTGACCACTAAGGTGGCTAATGCTTCTCCGTCGACGTCCTCTGCGATGATCAATAGAGGCTTCCCAGTTTGTGCCACTGGCTCAAGAACAGGAAGTAAATCTTTCATTGAAGAGATCTTTTTGTCATACAATAAAATGTATGGAGTCTCTAAATCAGCTTCCATTTTTTCAGAGTCGGTAACAAAATATGGCGAAAGGTATCCACGGTCAAATTGCATTCCTTCAACAACATCTACATAAGTATCTGTTCCTTTAGCTTCTTCAACGGTAATAACCCCCTCTTTTCCTACTTTTTCAAAGGCAGTGGTAATTAAGCTACCAATAGTTTCATCGTTATTTGCAGAAATACTGGCGACTTGTTTGATTTTTTCAGAAGAGTCCCCTACTTCTACAGCCTGCTTTTCTAGTGCTGAAACAATTGCTTCAACGGCCTTATCGATTCCTCTTTTTAAATCCAGTGGATTCGCTCCTGCAGCTACATTCTTTAAACCTTCTTTTACAATAGCTTGAGCTAAAATGGTTGCGGTGGTGGTTCCATCTCCAGCAAGGTCATTTGTTTTTGAGGCCACTTCTTTCACCATTTGCGCTCCCATGTTTTCAAGCGCGTCTTCAAGTTCGATTTCTTTGGCTACAGTAACCCCATCTTTTGTGACATGTGGGGCACCAAAAGCTTTCCCAATAATGACATTACGACCTTTTGGCCCCAGGGTTACTTTAACTGCATTTGCAAGGGCATCTACCCCTCTTTTTATCCCGTCTCTTGCGGCGATATCAAATTCTATCTTTTTTGACATGATTTATTTTTTTAAAACGAATTAAACAATTGCTAAAATATCGGCTTCTTTCATGATAAGGTAGTCTCCCCCTTCATGACTGAGCTCAGTACCAGTATATTTACCATACAATACAGTGTCACCTACTTTTAAGGTAACTGGGTTGTCTTTAGTTCCAGGACCAACGGCAACGACAGTTCCTCTTTGTGGTTTTTCTTTTGCTGTATCGGGTATAATTATCCCCGAAGAAGTCTTTGTTTCTGCAGCAGCAGGTTCAACTAGAACACGGTCTGCTAAGGGTTTAATGTTTAGATTACTCATAATGATTTTATTTTTTTTACCTTTTTCAGAAACTATGCCAAGGTTATTTTTGACAGTTTTTTAAAACAAAAATGCCAGCTTGTCAGTAAGCCGGCATTGTAATAGGGTTAAATAATACCTATTGTTCTGGTGAAGATTCTGCAGGAACTTCTGGAATTTCTTCTGGTAAAGTTTCTGGAATACTTTGCTCTGTCGCTGCATCAATTAATTTTGACTCATTAGTGGTGTTTGTAGCACCACTATTCAATCCAAAGTTAGAGAGTAAAATTAAAGCCAATAAAAGTGTGGCTAGAATCCATGTGCTTCGGTCTAAGAAATCGGTTGTTTTTTGAACACCGCCTAATTGTTGGCCACCGCCACCAAAAGAGGAAGATAATCCGCCACCTTTAGGGTTTTGTACCATCACCACAAGAATGAGGAGAAAGCAAACAATTAGGATAAGTGTGATAAATATTGAAAAAGTACTCATGACTTAGTTTTTTGTTGTAACTGTTTGATGTTCTTTATTTGGTCTGCAAAGAAACTATTTTTTTCTGGATATTTCAAACTTAATATCTGGTAGGCATATAAGGCCTTTTTGAATTTTTTTTGTTGCAAATAAACCTTGGCTAAGGTTTCTGTCATTAATTCTTCTTTATTGAATTCATTATTGGCAGAAAGATCTACTTTGGGTTGGTCTTGTCTTACTGGTGGGATCTTGGGGCGATTCTCTAAAAAGATATCTATAAGTGCTATTTTTTCGTCTAGGCTATTCTTATTTTCTTTTTGGGGGATTTTGCCTTTCGAAGAATAGATTACCCAGTCTGTATAAGTCATTGCAACGGGCATTTCTTTTTTCTTAAGCTTAGCCTTTTTTAAAGGTTTTTCTTTTATTGTTTCTTTTTGATTCTTTCCTAATGGAATAGATTCTGCTGTTGGTGTTAGAGTACTGTTTTCCTCTTTTACCGGTTTGATTATTTTAGTTTCATCCGTAGCGGCTGTCTTTGGGATAGCTTTATCAACCGCATTATTTCTAATGACTTCAAGCGGTTGAGTGACTTCTTTTTCAAGATCTTTTTCGAGCCATTGATGGAGTGTTTCTCTTTCTGGGCTTAGTACAGCGGTTTTACGTAATATAAGATCATAATTATATTGCTCTTGTGCCTTAAGGGTTTTAAGGTAATGCGCATATGCCGATTGAAAGTAAGGGTAGCGATAGGTGATTTTTTCAAACACCTTTCTTTGATCCTCGCTTTTAGGGTCAAAATTGGTCAATAAATCACTGTATTCTTGTGCTGTCATACTTTACCATTTAGCTAGGGAAGCATTAAAAATCTCTTGTGTTATGCGTTCAAAAATCTCTTTATTTGCTGCTGTTTTGATATCAAACAATTGTTGATTAGCATCAAAATCATAAAAGAAAGAAAAACGCTGTTCAAAAGAATCATCTTCTTTTTTATTATTGATATAGCGCACATTGACCACCATGGTAAGACGGTTTTGCGCAGCTGTGTTATTCGCAGTAGAGGTGGTGGGGGTGATGCTGTACTGAGTGATTTCTCCTTCATAAATCAAATCGGCGTTGTTTTTTACAAGCGTAAGATTAGTTTGATTCATTAAAAGATCCTGTAAAGCGATGGTGAATTCTTGATCTAATCCAGGTTCAATGGTAGATCCAGGTCGATTGCCTGCCTCGTTGACGAAATAATTTACTTGGAAAGTTTCTGTTCCAGGGGCGATAGACGCACCAGTAAAAGAGTAAATTCCGCATTGGGTTAAACTCCAACACACAAAAGAATAAAAGATTAATGCAAAGGGATTAAATTTCATCTTCATTGAGGTCATATTGTTTTATTTTGCGATAGAGGGTCCTTTCTGAAATACCTAATTCCTCTGCAGCGAGTTTTCTTTTTCCGTTTGATCGCTCTAACGCCTTTTTGATCATTTCAATTTCTTTTTCTAGTAGCGAAAGAGGTTCTTCTGCTTCAATTGTTTCAGCATAACTATAATTGTCTTGTGACTGAATTATAGGGGTGTCATTTTGCAATTCCTGCTTAGGGTTAACCACCGTAAGGATATTTTCTTCTTTATTATCTATAGTGTCATTCCCATATATTTTTTGAATCAAGCCTTCCTTTTCTTCTTTGCTAATGTCTTGATTCATGAGTTCTAAGGTAAGCTTCTTTAAATCGTTAAGATCACTTTTCATGTCAAAAAGCACCTTATATAGAATTTCTCTTTCCGAGGCAAAATCACTTTGGTCTTTCTTGCCGTCAACTAAAGCAGGAAGCTGCGCACCCATATTGGGTAAATAAGGGCGTAAACGATTAGCAGAAAGCAATCGGTCTTGTTCTAAGACAGAGATTTGTTCTGCGACATTACGCAATTGTCGAATATTTCCGTTCCAGTTGTATTGGACCAATAATTGTTGTGCTTGTTCGTCCAGTCGCAGGGTGGGCATGCGGTACTTTTGAGCAAAGTCTGCCGCAAATTTTCTAAACAGCAGCGGAATGTCTTCTTTTCTATTTCTTAAGGGGGGAAGATGAATTTCTACCGTACTTAATCGATAATAAAGGTCTTCTCTAAATTTATTTTTTTGGATGGCATCGCGCATATTGACGTTAGTTGCCGCGACGATACGTACATTAGTGGTTTGCGTTTTTGATGATCCTACTTTTAAAAACTCACCCGTCTCTAAAACCCTTAAAAGACGAACTTGTGTGGATAAAGGCAATTCGCCAACTTCGTCAAGAAAAATTGTCCCACCATCGGCTACTTCAAAATAGCCGCTTCGTGCAGTAGTAGCCCCAGTAAAGGCTCCTTTTTCATGGCCAAATAATTCACTGTCTATCGTTCCTTCTGGAATGGCACCACAGTTTACAGCAATGTATTTGGCGTGTTTACGATGAGAATTTTGATGAATGATCTTGGGGATATTTTCTTTCCCAACGCCACTTTCACCAGTCACTAAGACAGAAATATCAGTACTGGAGACCCGCAATGCTTTTTCTAGGGCGCGGTTTAACCCTTGACTGATGCCAATGATTCCAAAACGTTGCTTTATGCCTTGTAAGTTATCCATGTTGTCTAGATTAGATATTCGATGAAATTCCTAGTGGTGTTCCAAGTAGAGTAGCCGAGGTGCAATCTTCGATTTTAACATCGACAAATTCACCTACTTTATATTTATCTTTAGGAAAGACTACTACGGTATTTTGCGTGGTTCTTCCGCTCCAGTGTTCTTTTGAACGTTTGGATTCTTTTTCAATCAGTACACAAACAGTTTTCCCTAAGAACCCTTCTGTTCTATAACGACTGTGCGCTTGTTGTTTATCGATAATCTCTGCGAGTCGTCTTTTTTTGACTTCTTGAGGGACATCGTCTTCCATTTTTTTTTCGGCTAGTGTGCCAGGTCTTTCAGAGTAAGCAAACATAAACCCAAAGTCATATTTGACATAATCCATCAAACTTAAAGTGTCTTGATGGTCTTCTTCGGTTTCTGTTGGGAAACCAGCAATCATATCCTGCGATATGGCACATCCAGGGATGATTTTACGAATGTTATCAATTAATTCAAAATATTCTTCACGGGTGTGTAAGCGATTCATTTTCTTTAAAATGCGATCACTTCCAGATTGAACGGGCAGGTGGATGTATTTGCAAATATTAGGGTATTTAGCCATGGTGTGCAATACATCTACCGTCATGTCTTGTGGGTTTGAGGTAGAAAAACGGAAACGAATCCGCGGGCAGGCTTCTGCCGACATGCTTAATAATTTAGAAAAATCCACTGCTGTTTTTTGTTGCAAAGGGCTTGCTTTGACAAAATCTTTTTTGAGTCCACCCCCATACCAAAGATAGCTGTCTACATTTTGTCCTAACAGGGTGATTTCTTTAAATCCTCGCTGGGCTAGATCGTCAATTTCCTGTAAAATACTTTTAGGGTCTCTACTGCGTTCGCGACCGCGGGTAAATGGTACTACACAAAAAGTGCACATATTATCGCAACCACGTGTGATAGATACAAAAGCACTTACTCCATTTGAGTCAATGCGAATAGGAGCAATGTCACCATAGGTTTCTTCTTTGGATAAGATAACATTTACGGCATCTCTTCCTTCATTGATTTCGGCTAAAAGATTGGGAAGGTCTTTATAAGCATCTGGACCTACTACCATGTCCACAATTTTTTCTTCTTCAAGAAATTTGTGTTTTAAACGCTCTGCCATACATCCTAAAACGCCCACTTTCATGTTAGGATTCGTTTTTTTAACGGCATTGAATTTTTCTAGTCGCTTGCGCACGGTTAATTCTGCTTTTTCCCTAATGGAACAAGTATTGACTAAGATTAAGTCTGCCGTATCCATTTGGGAGGTGGTTTGATAGCCTTCTTTCGCTAAAATTGAAGCAACTACCTCGCTGTCAGAGAAATTCATCTGGCAACCATAGGATTCTATATAAACAGATTTCTCTCCTTTTTTCTCAGCGGAATGATCGATGACAACTCCATCTGTTGCTGCAGTGATTTTTTTATCTAGACTTTGCTCCATTGCGGAATGCGATTAGTTAAGTTTTAATTTTTCTTTTCAAAAACAATACAAAAGTAAGGAATTACCGTCATTTTGTCATGTTTTTTTAGTAGCATAAATGTCTTCTAAAATGCAGTGCAAAATGTTCCCATTTAGGAAGAAGATTATTTTTCCCTTTGCTTTAAAATTTGAGCCGACGAAAAATTCACCTACTTTTGTTCTCGTTAAACCTCTATTATGGCAAAAAATTTAGTTATTGTTGAGTCCCCTGCAAAGGCAAAAACAATCGAGAAATTTTTAGGAAAAGAATTTAAAGTCGCTTCAAGCTTTGGGCATATTGCAGACCTGCCATCAAAAGAATTGGGGGTAGATGTTGAGGGAGATTTCCTACCAAAATACATTGTCTCTTCAGACAAAAAAAAGGTAGTGTCTGAGTTAAAGTCTTTGGCCAAAAAAGCAGATACTGTATGGCTAGCAAGTGATGAGGACCGAGAAGGAGAAGCCATTGCATGGCATTTAGCGAACACCCTTGAACTTAAAGAAACCAATACCAAGCGTATTGTCTTTCATGAAATCACGAAGAATGCCATCTTAAATGCCATTGATGCGCCACGCGAAATAGATTATAATCTGGTAAACGCTCAACAGGCTCGTCGTGTGCTTGACCGTTTAGTAGGGTATGAATTATCGCCCGTATTGTGGCGAAAAGTGAAAGGTGGTTTATCTGCAGGACGTGTACAGTCTGTTTCAGTGCGACTAATTGTCGAGCGAGAAAGAGAAATAAAAGCCTTTGTGCCCGTTTCAATGTTTAAAACGCAAGCAGAGTTTTTAACCAATGGCAATAAATTAATCAAAGCGAGCTTGAATACTACTTTTGACGATGCAGAAAAGGTGGAAACTTTTTTAGCACAAAATGCTAGTGCAAAATTTAACGTAGCGTCAAAAGAAACTAAGCCAGCTAAAAAGAGCCCAACGGGTCCCTTTACCACTTCTACATTACAACAAGAAGCGGCAAGGAAATTATTTTTCTCTGTAAGTAAAACCATGACACTTGCACAAAGATTGTATGAAGCTGGTCTAATAACCTATATGAGAACAGATAGTGTTAATCTGTCTAAAGAAGCTCAAGGAGCTGCCTTAGGGGAGATAGGGAAACGCTATGGCGAAGATTATGCGCAGCCACGAAACTTTAAAACAAAAAGTAAAGGGGCACAAGAAGCACACGAAGCCATTCGTCCCACAGATTTAGGAAGAGATAAAATTACTGCTGAATATGATCAAATGCGATTGTATGACCTTATATGGAAGCGAACGATTGCTTCTCAAATGAGTGATGCTCAATTAGAAAGAACAGTCTTAAAGATCGAAGCAGATAAACACAAAGAATTATTTACTGCTAGAGGAGAAATCCTCACTTTCGAAGGCTTTTTAAAGGTGTATTTAGAAGGAGTTGACGACGATGAAGAAGAGGCTCAAGGCATTTTACCTCCTGTGAATAAAGAAGACCAGTTAAACTTAAAGTCATTGGTTTCGACCCAGCGTTTTTCAAGACCACCCTATCGATTTACAGAAGCTTCTTTGGTTAAAAAATTAGAAGAGTTAGGCATTGGACGACCTTCTACCTATGCCCCTACCATTTCAACAGTACAAAATAGAGGTTATATTGCAAAGGGAACTGTTGAGGGCATACAGCGCTCTTATCAACAATTTTCTCTAGAAAATGGTGAAGTTAGTGCCAGCCGCTTAACAGAAATGGTGGGCTCTGATAAAGGGAAACTCGTCCCTACAGATATTGGTATGATTGTCAACGATTTCTTGGTCAATAATTTTAAAAATATTCTTGACTATAACTTTACAGCGCAAGTAGAACAAAACTTTGATGAAATTGCCGAGGGGAAAGAAGACTGGATCAAAATGATCAAAAGCTTTTATGGAAACTTCCAGTCTACTGTAAAACATGTTAAAGAACACGCAGAGCGCGAGTCTGGGGAAAGAGTTTTAGGCAAACACCCAGATTCTGGTAGAACTGTCAAAGTGCGTTTAGGAAAATTTGGACCCATTGCACAAATAGGTGATGCAGATGACGAAGAGGCAGTTGTTTTTGCCAGTTTAAATCAAGATCAACAATTAGATACAATTACTTTTGAAGAAGCGCTGGACTTATTTCAGCTCCCTAAAGATTTAGGAGAGTATGAAGGTGAAGTCGTTTCTGTAAATAATGGTCGTTTTGGACCTTACGTTAAGTTTGGAACCACCTTTGTTTCTTTACCCAAAGGGACTAACCCCATGGAAGTCGACCGCGATTTAGCCATCGACTTAATCGAAGAGAAGAAAAAGGCAGATGCCCCTATCTATATTTATAACGATCTACCTGTAACAAAAGGAAAAGGTCGTTTTGGTCCATTTATCAAATGGAGTGGTATGTTTATCAATGTGAATAAGAAATATGACTTTGACAATCTTAGTGAAGAAGATTTAGTCACATTGATTGAAGATAAAATTCAAAAAGAAAAAGATAAAGTAATCCACCATTGGGAAGAAGAAGGAATTAGAGTTGAAAAAGCCCGTTGGGGACGCTCTAACATCATTCAAGGAAAACTTAAAATTGAGTTATCCAAAGACATTGATCCAACAAAGATTACACTTGAAGAGGCGATGAAGCGTTTAGAGGCAAAAAAGCCTAAGAAGAAAAAAGCAGCGACAAAGCGAAAAACAAAAAAGTAAAATGAGTCTCGATTTTCTCACTCCTGTTGATGATACAGTATTAGGTGTAGCGACATTGCTCCCTAATCAGGTTTTGGGAAAATCCATTCAAGTTTATACAGAAAAATTAGGTTTTCCAGACTTAGAGCGGGTAAAGATTGCCATAATAGGCGTTCAAGAAAGTAGAAATAGTTATTACCCTGTAATGGAGTATGATATGGATGCCTTTCGGCGAGAGTTTTACCAGCTTTATCCAGGTAATTGGGACGTCTCTGTAGCAGATTTAGGAAATTTACCTTCTGGCGAAACAACAGAAGATACTTATCATGCCCTTTCAGAAATAGCCAAACACCTGCGTCAAGTAGGGATTATTCCGGTTATACTTGGAGGAAGTCAAGATTTAACGGTAGCATTATATCGTTCATTTGAGCAATCTAATCATTGGGTAAATATCGTTTCGGTTGATAATCGATTTGATTTTTCTCAAGAAGAGGAATTGATTTCTGGTCGATCTTATATGAGCGAGATCATTATGCAAAACCCCGGTAGGTTGTATAATTTCACTAATCTGGGGTACCAATCCTATTTAATTGCACAAGAAGAATTAGATTTAATGGACAAACTGTTCTTTGAGGCATATCGCCTGGGGTATGTGCTTGATTACCCACAAAAAACAGAGCCCATCTTTAGAGAAGCAGATATTGCGAGTTTTGACATGAAGGTTTTAAGTGGTCTTGCCGATGGTACTTTTCCGCAAGGGATGCCTAATGGAATAGACAGTAGAACCATTTGCGCATTATCACGATATGCAGGGATAAGCGATCGGATCAGTGTTTTAGGCTGCTTTGATTTAGTTAATTCAACTATATTTCATAAATTATTGGCGCAAATAATTTGGTATTTTGTGGAAGGGGTTGATAATTGTTTTGATGAGTATCCAATAGCGACAAGTCAAGGTTTTATGCGTTATGCTGTACAAATGTCAGATAGAGAGCTGGTTTTTTTTAAAAGCAATAAAAGCCAGCGTTGGTGGATGGAAATGCTTACAGAGAATTATTTAGATAATAAAAGCAAAAGAAGTCCGTTATTATCTTGCACACACCAGGATTACCTTGATGCGTGTAACGATGTTTTACCAGATAGATGGTGGAAAGCATCAAAAAGGAGTTGATTAAAAAGAGTGAATTTTAACTTTTTTAAGAAAAAAGAAGTAAACGATAAAATATATTTAACCCCCCCACGTTAAAAGACTATATGAAAAAAATTATTGTTTTCATTTTTGCATTAATGATGATCTACAGTTGTGGAAACAAACGAGGTGAATTAATTGGTGTAAAAGAAAAGAAATGGTTTCCTGAAAAACCTTATGGTATGACCCTAGTAGAAGGTGGGGCTTTCATCATGGGGAAACAAGACGATGATATTGCAAAGCTTAAAAACGCTCCTGCTAAAACCGTGACGGTACGTTCCTTTTATATGGACGAAACTGAAATCACTAATAGTGAGTATAAACAATTTGTTTATTGGGTGCGAGATTCAGTAGCATTGGCCAAGTTGGCACGTAAAGCAGACGAAACAAGCACTGGAGAAGAAGGCGCAGCAGGAGAAGGAATAGCAGAGTTTGCCTTCAAGGATGCAGATACTGCAGACATGACCCCTTTCCAAAAATACATGCGCGAAAACTATTATGACCTCTCAGAAGACCCTTATGCAGGACGTCCATTAAATTGGGATCAAGAGGTGGAATACGACCCTAATAGCTATGTTGATGCAGATTATGTTGAGGTAATGGACAGTCTATATTTGCCACCTGAAGTGTGGTATAATGGCGAAATGAAAATTGATGTTACACAATTAAAATATAAGTATGCCTGGTTTGATGCAGAGGCAGCTGCCCAAGCGAGGAAAAGGGATCCTAACATGCGTGATAGATTACCATTTATTTACCAAGAAGAACTGGAGATTTATCCAGATACCACTGTTTGGATAAAAGACTTTAATTATTCTTATAATGAACCCATGCACAATGATTATTTCTGGCACCCAGCCTATTTAGACTATCCGGTGGTGGGGATTTCATGGGAACAAGCAGTAGCTTTTTGTAACTGGAGAACCCATTACAAAAACTCCTATCAAAAATCAAAAGGGAAGCCACTTGTAAATAATTTTAGATTGCCTACAGAAGCAGAATGGGAATACGCTGCAAGAGGAGGAATTCCTGCAGGGACGTATCCATGGGGATCTCCCTACCTTTTAAATGATCGCGGTTGTTTCTTAGCCAACTTTAAGCCACTAAGGGGAGATTATTCTGCCGACCAGGCAATGTATGCTGTAGAAGCTAAATCTTATTTACCTAACGATTTTAACCTGTACAACATGGCAGGGAATGTGTCTGAATGGACAGAGTCTTCTTATGATCCAGGCGCATATGAATATGTTTCTTCTTTAAATCCTAACATGTCTTTAAACGACGAAAAACGTAAAGTTGTTCGTGGAGGATCTTGGAAAGACGTGGCGTATTTTTTACGTGTTAGTTCGCGTGATTATGAATACCAAGACACTGCAAGAAGCTACATAGGATTCAGAACGGTACAAGATTATTTAGGTTCTGAAAAAGTTAAAATTAAATAGAAAAAATCCTATATTTAACCAATACTAATTTATATTAAAAATGGACGCAAAACAACTTAAAGGACGGTTAAGAAGAAAAATTATCATGCACATGCTATTCCAAATTGGGGGAGCTGTTGTAATTGTAGGAGCTTTATTTAAAATTCTCCACTTAGAAATTGGACCTATTACAGGTGGGGTAGTACTTGGACTTGGTTTAGGTACAGAAGCCATTATCTTCCTAGTGGGAGGATTAATGTTAGACGATGTTCGTGAAGAGCAAGACGAATACGTTACAAAACACTCAGGTGAGGGACATTCATCTGTTGAGAAAAAAGAAGAAGGACTATCTGCTAAAATTGATGGATTGTTGCAAGAGGCCAAAATGGATGTAGCCCTGATTGGTGGCTTAACAAAAAGCATTCAGAATTTAGAAGCCTCTGCAAAAGCATTATCGCCAGCAGCAGAAGCTGCCTCTTCCTCACAAAACTATGCAGATCAATTAAACAAAGCATCTGTACAATTAGCTTCATTGAATGAGCTTTATGCTGCGCAAGTTCAAAGTGCAGGATCCCACGGCGCTTACAACGATCAAGTAGCAGAAAATGCTGAGCGTTTAAAAGCGCAAATGGAAGCTTTATCTGACAACTTAGCGACACTCAATCAAGTATACGGTGGAATGCTTTCTGCTATGAACAAAAACTAAGTAAGCCATGGCAGGAGCAAAAGAAACCCCACGTAATAAACTTATTGCGTTGATGTACCTGGTGTTTATTACCATGTTAGCATTAAATGTTAGTAAAGAAGTTTTGGATGGTTTTGGACAAATGTTCAAAAAAATCCAAAGTGCCAATGAGCGTGTTAATCAAGGAAATATCATTTACTACGATAAAATCGAAGTAAATGCTGAAGAAAAAGAAGGAAAGTGGATTGGTCACGACCGAACTGCAAAAGAGATTCGCAAAGAATCTGACGCTTTCTACGCACGTATTCAAGAGATTAAAGATGCCATTACTGAAAAGCAAAGAGAAGAAGATCCAGAGTTAAAAGAATACTCACAAATGGACAAAGGTGAAGCCCTTGACTTAGTTTTTTTTAACGCTAGTGGAGTATCACCAGAAGGTCAAGCATTTGTAGACATGATCAATGGCTATAAAATGCGCGTTATTCAAGTATTCGCTTCACAATACCCACAATATACAGAACTAGTAGAAGAAAGATTTTTTACAGGTGATTTTGAGGGTAATGTTGAAAATAGCGATGGTCAACCACAACCATGGCTATCTTACAATTTTGAAGGATTTCCACTGATCTCTTCCTTAGCTAAATTGACCATGATGCAAAACGACATTCGTTTAACAGAAAGCGATGTGTTAAACGCATTATTAGGGAAAGAGCTTGAGGCAAGTAGTAAGGTTACCACAGATAATTACATCACGCTTCTTAAAGCAGAAAAAGGAGCTTACTATCAAGGGGAAACTTTTGATGGGAGCGTTATCCTTGGAAGAAAAAGTGGTGCTCAGAACCCTAATTCGGTCGAAGTAACTTTAGATGGACGTAAACTCAAAGAAGGTGATTATGAAAAAATTCCTGGAGGAATTAAGTTAAACATTAATGCAGGTAGTCCTGGAGATCACCTTATAGAAGGTGACTTGATCTTCCGTAATGCTGGAGTTGAGTCACGTATCCCAGTTTCACAATCTTTTGCAGTAATTTCTAAACCTAATGCTGCAGTTATTTCTGCAGATAAGATGAACGTGGTTTATCGTGGTGTTGACAACCCAATGACCATTTCAATTCCTGGAATTCCTGATGATAAGATCCGAGCATCTGCTACTGGACTTCGCAGAGCTAGAGGGAGTAAATATATTATGAACCCTGGAAAAGGGAAAGAAGTGACAATAACCGCTAATGGAAAACTTCCTGATGGACAAAATATTTCTACTAAAACTAGATTTAGAATTAAGGATTTGCCAAGACCTAACGCAACATTCTTTAGACAATCGGGCAAAATAAGAATGCCTAAAGCAAGTTTAAACAGAGCTAAAGTTGGTGCGATTATGGAAGATTTTGACTTTGATTTAAAACTTAACGTTCTTGAATTTAAAGTTAAAGTACCTGGTTCTCCAACAATTACTTGTAAGGGAACTTCATTATGCCCACAAGCAACCAAGGCTGTAAATAGAGTAAGATCTGGATCTGAGATTAGTATTTTTGATCTCAAAGTACAAAACCCAGCTAAACCTAATTATAAGTTTAAAAGAGTTGCCCCTGTTCTAATTGAAATTTTATAAACCATGAAAAGAGCATCTTTATTTGCCGTTTTTTGTTTCACATTACTATCTACTTCAATTACAGTAGCACAATCTAATTTGCTTAATGCAAGAGTGCCACAAGAGGTAGGCGATTTAAATGAGCAGCAAATTGCAGCGAATGATGAATCACCATTATCCTATGGTTTCATTGACGATAGAGATGTTTTGTGGTCAAAAACCATTTGGGAAAAAATTGATTTAGACGAACGAATTAATTTTCCATATTACTACCCCTCTGAAGCACAAAATTTAGGAGAAGAGAGAAGATCTCTTTTCGATGTTTTGATGCGAGGAATTGAAGAAGGAAAAATTAAAGAAGTCTATGGAGATCCCGATGGTTACTTTAGAGAGAAACTCACTTATGAGCAAGTGCTAAAAAACATATCCTTTACAGGTTATCTAGCAGGATATCAGCAAGCTTTTAATGAAGGTATCCTATCTGAAGAAGAGATTGAAAAAGAATATGGAGTGACTATCCCATTAACCTCTAGAGATGTTATTGAATATCGAATCAAAGGAACTTGGTATTTTGATAAGCGTCAAGGAGAAATGAAATATCGTTTACTTGGGATAGCACCTTGTGCACCAGACAAAGAGAAGAACAATCCTCAAGGTCCACCACCTGGATTTGATGAAAATGCTTTATTCCCCTTATTTTGGGTTTGGTTTCCAGATGCCCGTGAGGTGCTAAATGATGCCTATGTGTTTAATACACGCAACTCATCACAGCCCATTGCTTTTGATCATATGCTAAATTCACGTCGTTTTAATGCTGTGATCTATAAAGAAGAAAACGTATATCAAGATCGTCAAGTAGATGCTTATATCTATGAAGATGCATTGCAACAACTCTTAGAATCTGAGCGAATCAAATCTGTTATTCGAGATTTTGAACAAGATATGTGGAATAACTAATCTATTGATTAATATTTTTAAAAAACGCTGCTCTAGGGCAGCGTTTTGTATTTTAGATCCTTCATGAAGCAGGTAGACACCCTTATCGTTGGTTTCGGTTTAGCAGGTTTAGCTTATGCAGAAACTTTACGTCAACACCATCAATCCTTCCATATCGTCGATCAGGCGAAGGGCGGTTCTTCAGTCATTGCAGCGGGAATATACAATCCAACCGTTTTAAAGCGTTTTAATTTGACCTGGAAAGGAGACGAGTTTCACACTGCTGCTTTACCTTTTTATAAAGTCATAGAAAAACGATTATCTAAGCAGTTTATCTATCCCTATCCCATATTAAAACTATTTTCTCAAGCTGCAGACCATAATCAATGGTCGGTTGCTTCAGATCGAGAAGACATGTCTAATTTTTTAGACCCGAAGATCAATAAGGATGTGTTCAAAGGGATTAAATCCCCATTAGGTTATGCCATAGTAAACCAATGTGGTCGTGTTGACACCACTGCTTTGATTCAAGCTTATGCTGCTAGCATCTCTACTTATATCACCCAGACTTCATTTGATTATTCAAAAATGAAGGTTTCAAGTTCGCATATTACTTATAAAGATATAACTGCCAAAAGAGTAGTATTTTGTGAAGGCTATGCCATGGTGCATAATCCCTTTTTTAATCAGCTTCCTTTAATTGGTTCAAAAGGACAGATCCTCATCATTAATGCGCCAGAACTCAAGCTTGAGAGCATTTTGAAAGGACCTATTTTTATTGCTCCCTTGGGAAACGATAAATATTGGGCAGGGGCCTCCTTTGAACAAGAGGACAAATCTCTATCCATAACGGCAGAAGGTGCCCAATGGCTAAAAGATAAAATTGAACGAATGATTGATGTCCCTTATACCGTTGAAAAACACATCACTCATATTCGCCCTACCGTAAAGGACCGCCGCCCTTTATTAGGCACTCATGATCAATACCCAAATGTTCATCTCTTGAACGGAATGGGTTCTCGTGGCGTCTTAACCGCTCCAAGCGCGGCAAAATGGTTATTTAATCATATAAAGAGGCAAGAAAACTTGCCTAAAGAAGTCGATATCAATCGCTTTGAAAAAATAGGCTGAAAACAAGTCTATGTCCATCTGTTTTCTCACTTTTGTAACAAATTTATAAGATGCTTAGTGTACAAAATATGACGGTCTCTTTTGGTGGAGAATCACTATTTAGCGATATTTCCTTTCGTTTAGCAGCTGGAGATAGAGTAGGACTGGTGGGAAAGAATGGTGCGGGCAAATCAACGCTTTTACATCTTATAGCAAAAGATCAAGAACCCACTTCTGGTTCCATTTCAAAAGAAAAAGACATACGGCTGGGTTTCCTTCGTCAAGATATAGATTTTGAAAAGGGAAGAACGGTCTTAGAAGAAGCCTATCAAGCATTTGAAGAGATTAAACAGTTAGAAGCGCAAATGGAACAAATCAATGAAGCGCTTGTAACTAGAACAGATTATGAGACCGCTAGCTATAATGACCTTATCATCGCCCTTAATGATGCTACAGAACGCTATGAACTTATTGGTGGATATAATTATCAAGGAACAACAGAACGCATTTTACAAGGGCTAGGTTTTCAAGCAACAGACTTTGATAAAAAGACCGATACATTTTCTGGAGGCTGGCGCATGAGGATAGAACTAGCCAAACTATTACTGCAGGATAATGATATCTTATTATTAGATGAGCCCACTAACCACCTCGATATAGAATCTATTATTTGGTTAGAAGAATTTTTGACCAAATACAGAGGGGCCGTTGTGCTTGTATCTCACGATAAAATGTTTTTAGATAACACCTCTAATCGTACGATTGAAATTGTCGCTGGGAGGATATACGATTATAAAAAACCCTATTCTGCCTATTTATTGCTGAGAGAAGAAATCATGACGCAACAAAGAGCAGCTCAAAAAAATCAAGCTAAAGAAATAGAACAAACAGAAAAGCTAATAGAGCGATTTAGAGCAAAAGCCTCTAAAGCCGCAATGGCCCAATCCTTGATTAAAAAGCTTGATAAGATAGAGCGAATCGAAGTTGATGCAGAAGATAATGCTGCGATGAAATTAAAGTTCCCTGTTGCCCAACAACCGGGAAAAGTTGTTCTTCTTGCAGAGAACATATCCAAAAACTATGGTCCTAAAAAGGTATTGCAACAAGTAGACGTAGAAATCGAAAGAGGAACAAAAACAGCTTTTGTTGGACAAAACGGACAAGGGAAGTCCACCTTAGCTAAAATTATTGTAGATGAAATCGACTTTGAAGGAAGTTGTGAATTAGGGCATAACGTTATACTGGGTTATTTTGCCCAGAATCAAGCGGAGTATCTCGATGGATCCTTAAGTCTATTACAAACAATGGAAGATGCTGCTACAGATGAAAACCGTTCTAGGGTTCGAGATATGTTAGGGGCTTTTATGTTTAGAGGAGATGAGGTGGAAAAGAAGGTTAAAGTACTATCTGGAGGGGAACGCAACCGATTAGCCCTCTGTAAATTACTGCTTTCTCCATTTAATGTACTCGTGATGGATGAGCCCACTAATCACTTAGACATTCGATCAAAAAATGTCTTAAAAGAGGCTTTAAAGAAATTTCAAGGCACCTTGATTTTAATTTCTCACGATCGGGACTTTCTACAAGGGCTTAGTGATCGCGTACTAGAGTTTAAAGACCATAAATTAACTGAGTATCTAGGAGATATTCAATTCTACTTAGAACAGAAAAAACTAGATTCTTTAGTAGATTTAGAACGTGTTGTAAAGGTTAAAAAGGAAAAAGAAGAGACAAAAATTAATGATTATCAGCTTCAAAAGAAAATAAAGTCTCTTCAGAATAAACAATCCAAAGTCGAGCGAACGATTGCAGATTTAGAAAAAGAAATCAAGGCCATTGATTTTGAGCTAGAAGTAAATTATGAGGCAACCATAACGCTGCCCAACTTCTTTGAAGGATATAATCAAAAAAAGAAAGATCTCGCAAAAGCCATGGAACAATGGGAAAAAATTATTGAGGAATTAATACAATTTGAGGACTAATGTTTGAACATCATTTTCAATGTCCCTACTGTTGGGAAACTATTTCAATGTTTTTAGAATCACTAGAATCTGAACAATATTATGTAGAAGATTGCGAGGTGTGTTGTCGTCCTATACAATTAACTTATTTGTACGATCGAGAACTAATTCATTTTTCAGCGATGAATTTAGAGGAATAAAAAAAGGGGCACAGTATTGTGCCCCTTTTTTATTGATTGATTATCGAATTACTGTTCTTTAGAACGGCTCCATGAAAAGTTCATTTCATTTGTCTCATCGGTGGGAGTTTCAATACTTACGTTAGTTGATTTGTTATCACTTGTTTGTTCAGCGAGATTGATTGTTTTTACGTTGGTAATCTTGCCTTTCGCCTTTTCATCAATAGAATAAATAGCTGCGCTTGCTAATCCCATTCCATCGATAAGTCCGTTGTTTAATGTGAAATCACCAGCTTGACCCTCTTCTCCACCATTTATTTCAATAGCATTATCAGAGTCTTCTACTAATTGAATTAAAAAATTTGAGATCGTTCCTGCATAGCCTTCATCTATATCGATAGCATCATCAGCACTGCCGTGAACAATTAAATTAGAAACATTGACCGTTCCACCAAAAAATTCAATTCCGTCATCTTGATTAGCAAAAATTTCAATTTGATTAAGGGTTGTTTTTGAACCTACTCCGCAGAGGGTTAAACCATTTGATTCACTACCAGTACCCATAAAAACTCCTCCGTGACGAATAGAAACATATTCTAAAACCCCAGAATTGTCCTCTTCGTTTTCTCCACCATAATAACTATTGTCGTTACCTGGATCAAGCCCAATATAAAAAGTTTGATCATCTCCATTGCCTAGAGAAACAGGGGAATCTCCTAAGATGATGATTCCTCCCCAGAGACCTACATCAGTTTTGTGTAGTGAAGATTTAACTCCGTTAGCAGGATCTAAATTATCATTGATTGAAGTAAAAATAATGGGTTTTTCAGCAGTTCCTTGAGCCATTAATTTCCCCCCACGAGCCACTACAAGCATAGAAACCATTGGTGCCTCTCCTGCATTGGCCTTGATCACTGTTCCAGGTTCAATCTTTAGGGTGACACCTGGTGTTATTGTTACTTGTTGATCTAAAACATAATTGTGATTTGATGTCCAAAGACTGTCTTCTGTGATATCTCCACTAATTGTAATAGTTTTATCCTCTTTTGGGCTTTCTTGACAGCCTATCATTAAAGATATAAAGAGAACAGAAAATATAGTTTTTGAAAGGTAGAATTGTTTCATGTTTATTTGGTTTTCAAAATATAGTACTTAAATATAGAGATTTTTCTTTCATTTTTTTAGATTCTCCTTCAAAATCAAAGTTTTGAATTTTTATTAAAGACTTTAAAAATCATTTATTAATTTCAAAGTCACATCTTTAAGGTAGAGAAATATGAAATTATATAGGACTATTAGTGGAGTTATTTTATTCTTTAGCAGCAGTGTTTTTGCGCAAGTGGCATTAGATTCTAAAGCTGAAAAAGCTCTTAGTGAAATAATGAAAGCTCAAGAATTTTATTGGAACAAAGGGGATATTGAAGGCTTTATGGAAGGTTACTGGAACAATGCTGAACTCGTTTTTGTAGGTAAAAATGGACCTACTTATGGTTATCAAAACACCCTGGGAAATTATAAAAAAGGCTATCCCGATAAAGCAAGTATGGGACAGTTGCATTTTGATATTCTGCACACCCAACAATGGGATGAAAACACCATACAATTGATTGGGAAGTACACCCTTACAAGGGAAAATGATCAGCCCACGGGTTATTTTACTTTGCTCTTCAGAAAAATTGATTCAGTTTGGAAAATAGTGAGTGATCATTCCTCTTCTTCTTAAGCCTTATGAATATAATAAATTCTAACAGACAAACGTTTATTCTTTGCTAGCGACCGTCCTGAGGGCTTTGTGGGTTTGGATTTATATTATGTTGATATTGAAAGTGAACGTTTTTCTACACCTGTCAACTTGGGGCCAGATATCAATACTGAAGGAGATGAGGTTTTTCCCTATGCCTTTAGTGAAACACAGCTATTCTTTTCTTCTAATGGTCGAGAAGGAATAGGGAAGTTAGACGTTTTTTTAGCAGAACATGTTATTGAAAAACGATGGGAGGCTTTTATTCTAGGAAAAGGAATTAACACAGAAGAGGATGATTTTTCTTTTGGAATAAGAGAAGACCTTGAAATAGGATATTTTGCCTCTGATCGCGAAGGCGGAAAAGGAGCAGATGATTTA
>JAKMGK010000105.1 GCA_022424955.1 Flavobacteriaceae bacterium | reverse complement strand
CTTAAACCTTCTTTTTTCGCGATTTCTTCAATGCGCTTTTTCGCCTGTATAACCAGGTTTTGTGAAGTTTCAGAAGATTTTTTAATATTCCCCTGGGTGACGTCATATAATTTTGATTCGGCTTCGTCGAGCAAGTCAAAGACATCAACAGAATCTTTAAAAGAGCTTTCAATAATCTCGTTAGAAATTTTAATTAAGCTTCGCTGAATAAACTTCTGTAAGATTATACGAGCGTGAAATTCAATGTGGGCAGAAGTAGAAACCTTTTTCGATAATTGAACGAGATAAAAGTCACCTCCTACTTTTTCTAAGTTACCCATTTTACGCAACTGCGCAGAGACGGTGAGTAAATCAATGGGCTCTGATGTTTCAAATAAATGGTGGATGGCCGAAAAAATATTCTGGTGTGCTTCCTTGTAAAAGGCGTCTTCTTGAAGGATATCGATCACCTCGTCCACTCCTTTTTTATCAATGAGCATGGCACCTAATACGGCTTCTTCAAGATCAACCGCCTGAGGCGGGATCTTTCCTTTTTCTAAATTTACAACACCTGCATTTGATAGTGCTGGAGCAATAATTGGTTTCCTCTCTTCCATAGGTTAAATGTAAAGAATTCATTTTCAAGTAGGAGAGGAAAACTTACAAGAAGTATCCCTCAAGAATAAACAAAAGGCTGTTTATAAGTTTGTAATTATGTTAATAAGCATGAAAACGCTACCCATTAAAGATCCCCATTTGATCAAACTTATCGCGACGCTGATCGACCAGCTCTTGCGGTGAAAGTTTGTCAAGGACTTTAAAGATTTTAATAATCTCTGTTTTTACCGCATCAAAAGTAGCTTCACGATCATAATGCGCCCCGCCTAGCGGTTCTTTAATAATCTTATCGATCAACTTAGACTTTTTCATATCGGTGGCAGTAAGCTTTAATGCTTCTGCGGCTTGTTCTTTGTATTCCCAGCTTCTCCATAAAATAGAAGAACAAGATTCTGGAGAAATCACAGAATACCAGGTGTTTTCTAACATAAAGATTCTATCTCCAGCGCCTATTCCTAAAGCTCCTCCTGAAGCTCCTTCCCCGATAATCACCACGATAACAGGAACTTTTACAGAAAGCATTTCATAGATATTGCGGGCAATGGCTTCCCCTTGACCGCGTTCTTCTGCTTCTAAACCTGGATAAGCTCCTGGAGTATCGACAAAAGACACTATAGGAAGTCCAAACTTTTCTGCAGATTTCATCAAACGCAGTGCCTTGCGATAGCCTTCTGGATTAGCCATCCCAAAGTTGCGGTATTTTCTTGTAGCAGTATTGTACCCTTTTTGGGTACCAATAAACATAAAAGATTGATCATTGATTTTACCTAGCCCACCAATCATGGCTTTATCATCGCGCACATTGCGGTCACCGTGTAACTCTAAAAAGCTATCCCCACACAAAGCATGGATATAGTCTAGGGTATAAGGTCGCGAAGGATGGCGAGACAATTGTACTCTTTGCCAGGGGGTTAAGTTTCCATAAATCTCTTTCTTTGTGTCAATGAGCTTTTGCTCTAATTGCGCACAAGTATCGGTAACATCAACCTCACTTTCATCACCAATGATCTTGCATTTATCCAGCTGTTCATTGATGTCTTTTATGGGAAGTTCAAAATCTAAATATTCCATTGGTTTCAATCTGTTATAACAAAGGTAAAAATTTTTATGGGGGAAGAACTATTTTTTTTGGGCTTGTCTTTTATAAATTCCATTCCCGATAACCCCAGCCAAAATGATTAATACTCCAATATAAAACTGGGCACTCATCAATTCTTTTTCGCCAAAAATAAGGAGGGAAAAAACAATTGCATAGACGGGTTCAAGGTTGAGAGAAATCATCATGGTAAAGGGAGTAACATGTTTTAAAATAACCACTGAGGCAATGGTTGCGTAAGCCGTACAAACAGAGGATAATAAAAAAATCCACAACCAATCTTCCCAAGAAAGATCAAATAAAATCGCTGGCGTCTCTAGCGTAAATGCCATGGCCGCACTCATAACAAGTGCCCCGATTAACAATTGATAAAAAGAAATATTATTGGCCGGGTATTGTTCTATTAACTTTCCGTTGAGTAAAGAAAATAAGACCGATAATAAGGTACAGGCCAAAGCAGCTATAATCCCTAATAAATTTTCTTTTTGCACTCCAAAAATTAAATACAAGCCCAGAATCACAAAAAGCCCAAAGAAGATTTCATATTTTTTAAAGGAACGCTTGTAAAAAATGGGCTCTAATATAGAGGTCATCAATGAAGCCGAAGACAAGATGGATAGAGTGAGTGAAATAGAAGAAATTTTAATCGCATAAAAAAACAAGACCCAATGCACAGAAATCAATATTCCCCCTAGGGCATAATACTTTAAAACTCCAGGGTGGATTTGAAAAGATTTTCTTGAAAATAGAAGAAAATAAATAGCGATCATTACGGCAGCTATCGACATTCTATACCACACTATGGGGAGAGAATCTAAGTGGATTAGCGCACCTAAAATAGAGGTAAACCCCCATAAAAAAATGATAAAATGGAGATGGACTAAACTCTTGCCTCTATCGTTTAGCATAGTTCAATAAGCCTAAGGCAAGCAAGCCAAAAATGGCCAAAGGTAGCCATGCTGCCAGCGCAGGAGAAAAATTAGATTTAGCAACTAGCACCCCAAAGATCTTGTCAAAAAAGATGAAAATAAAGCCTAAAGTGATCCCAAAAGCGAGATTGACCCCCATCCCTCCGCGACGTTTAAAAGAAGCTACTGCAACCGCGATTACTGTTAATATAAACGCTGAAATAGGAATACTATAACGCTTGTGCCTTACCAATAAATGTTGATTAATTAAAACGGAACCACTGCGCTCTTCTGCCGCAATAAAATCGTTGAGTTCTGTCATGGAAAGGGTTTCTGCTTTATAATTAAGAGGCGCTAAATCTTGTATGGCAAAGTCAAACAAAGTATCCTTTACATTAGATGTTTCATAAATCTCTTGATCTCCTTCAATGATACGCTTCTTATAATTTACTAAACGAAAATGAGAATCTTTTTCTATCCATCGAATCGATTGCGCCATGATTTTAAACTGGAGTGAATCTCCTTCGAAATGTTCTAAAGCAAAATCTAAGGCGCGCATTCTCGCCGGACTGTAACTACTTACATAAATAAATTCATGCTCGTTAATTTGCTTGAATAGATTTGTCGTTTGTCGGTCGTTTTTTCGCTTTTTAAGGTATTTAAACGAAAATTTGTTAAATCCCTCACTAGCCTTTGGAACAATAAACATTCCTGCAAAAAAAGCAAAAGTGGCAATAATGGTGGCTGATATAAAATAAGGACGTAAAAAGCGATTAAAAGAAATCCCCGAGCTCAAGATGGCAATTACTTCTGTGTTATTGGCCAGTTTAGAAGTGAACCAAATCACTGCTAAAAACAAGAAAATAGGAAACAATAAATTCCCAAAATACCACATGAAATCGATGTAATAACTTATAATTTCAGGAAACGGAACTTCATTCTCTTTAAACTTATCTATCTTTTCGGCTACATCCACCATGATCCCTATAGGGATAAACAACAACAGCATGACAAAGAAAGTCATGAGGTAGCGCTTGATGATATAGGCATCGATTTTTTTAAACATCTTACAAACGTTTGTCCATTTGTTTCACCATTTTATCTTTCCAGGTAGTGAATTCTCCACTTAATATTTTTTCTCTGGCCTGTCTTACTAACGCCAGATAGAAGCCTAAGTTGTGTATGGTCGCAATTTGTTTCCCCAATAATTCGTTTACAGAAAAAAGATGACGCAAATATGCTTTAGAATATTCGGTATCAACAAAGGTATGGGCGTCTGGATCAATCACAGAAAAGTCGTTTTCCCATTTTTTATTTTTGATATTAATCGATCCTTCAAAAGTATAGAGCATCCCATTACGCGCGTTGCGCGAGGGTAAAACACAATCAAACATATCTATTCCCAGGGCAATATTCTCTAACAGATTAATAGGGGTACCTACACCCATTAAATAACGGGGCTTGCTTTCGGGTAAGACAGCGCAAACCACCTCTGTCATGGCATACATTTCCTCTGCAGGCTCTCCTACAGAAAGACCGCCAATAGCGTTCCCAGGTGCTTCTCTAGAAGCGATAAATTCTGCCGATTGCTTTCTTAGGTCTTTAAAAGTGCTTCCTTGTACAATTGGGAAAAGTGTTTGCTCGTAGCCATAAAGAAATGGGCTTTTTTTGTCTTGTACTAAACAGCGATCTAACCAGCGATGGGTCATATGCATAGAAGCCTTAGCATATTTATATTCACAGGGATAAGGCGTGCATTCGTCAAAAGCCATAATGATATCTGCGCCTATTTGCCGCTGTATGTTAATGGCATTTTCTGGCGTAAATACATGATAAGAACCGTCGATGTGAGATTTGAACTTTACCCCTTCTTCTTTAATTTTGCGATTAGCCGAGAGAGAATACACTTGATATCCGCCAGAATCGGTTAATAGAGGGCGGTCCCAGCTCATAAATTTGTGTAGACCTCCCGCTTGTTGAAGGATCTCTGTTCCTGGTCTGAGGTATAGGTGATAAGTATTTCCCAAAATAATATCGGGATTAATTTCTTGCTTTAAATCCCTTTGATGAACTCCTTTAACGGTAGCTGCTGTTCCCACTGGCATAAAAATAGGGGTTTGAATTTTGCCATGTGCGGTCGTAATTTCTCCTGCTCTAGCCTTACTGGCTGGGTCGGTATGCAGTAACTTAAATTCCATCAAAATGTTTAAGCCACTAAGATACGGAAGTGCTTAGGATTGAAGAAAATGCTTTTGCAAAAAATGCTGAAAAGAAAAGAAAAACTGCAAGAAGAATTTGAGGTGAAAAAATGTTGGTAATCTTTGATAAGTTCCTGTACCAAATAGGTCAATAATTAAGTGTGAACAATTATTTTTGTACCATAAAATAAAATCAATGTCAACAACACACGCATCACAAGACATCGTTACACAAGTTCGTCGCGATATTCTTCGCATGGTACACAAGGTAAACTCGGGCCACCCAGGTGGATCTCTGGGTTGTGCCGAATTTTTTGTTTGCCTTTACAACGAAATCATGGAACTCAAAGAGGGCTTTGATATGGATGGCGTCAACGAAGATGTATTCTTCTTGTCAAACGGCCATATTTCCCCAGTATTCTACAGTGTCCTTGCCCGTCGCGGCTATTTCCCTGTAAAAGAACTCAATACTTTTCGTCTTATAGACTCTCGTTTACAAGGACACCCTACTACCCATGAAGGTTTACCTGGTATTCGAATTGCCTCTGGTTCTCTTGGTCAAGGCTTATCAGTTGCGATTGGTGCAGCACAAGCGAAAAAATTAAACAATGATGCTCATACCGTTTATGCCTTAATGGGCGATGGCGAGTTACAGGAAGGACAAAACTGGGAAGCCATTATGTACGCATCTGCTAAAAAGGTAGATAATTTAATCGCTACAGTGGACCTTAACGGAAAACAAATCGACGGTTCAACAGACGA
The DNA here is from genome assembly GCA_022424955.1 of Flavobacteriaceae bacterium. Classification (GTDB taxonomy): domain Bacteria; phylum Bacteroidota; class Bacteroidia; order Flavobacteriales; family Flavobacteriaceae; genus Arcticimaribacter. The sequence goes on along the minus strand of JAKMGK010000105.1, from coordinate 10,374 downwards.
GGTTTTGCCCATGGGTAGTGTTGAAGGAAAATTTAAAGCCTTTGACTGGGAAGTGCTTACTGTGGAAGCAGGAAACGACCTTGGGGCAATAGGTAATGCCTTACGCGAAGCTAAATCAATGAGTGGCAATGGTAAACCCGTTTGTATTTTACTAAAAACAGAAATGGGGAATGGTGTTGATTTTATGATGCACACCCATGCTTGGCACGGGAAAGCACCTAATGATGAACAGTTAGAAAGTGCCTTAGCACAAAACCCTGAGACCTTAGGGGATTATTAATCGAATTATAACTTAGAGATGAAAGAATACATCAATCAAGGATCACAGGATACCCGTTCGGGTTTTGGTGCTGGACTAACAGAGCTAGGAAGAACAAATCCAAATGTTGTTGCACTTTGTGCTGACCTCATTGGTTCGCTTAAAATGGACCAGTTTATTAAAGAAAACCCCGAGCGTTTTTTCCAAGTTGGAATTGCAGAAGCAAATATGATGGGAATTGCAGCGGGATTAACCATAGGTGGAAAAATTCCTTTTACCGGGACATTTGCCAATTTCTCTACTGGACGTGTTTATGATCAAATTCGACAATCGATTGCCTACTCTGGCAAGAATGTAAAAATTTGTGCTTCCCATGCGGGAGTAACCCTAGGAGAAGACGGTGCCACGCACCAAATTTTAGAGGATATAGGATTAATGAAAATGTTGCCTGGAATGGTGGTTATCAATCCATGTGATTTTAATCAAACCAAAGCTGCTACCATGGCAATTGCAGATTATGACGGTCCTATTTATTTACGTTTTGGACGTCCAAAAGTGGCGAACTTTACCCCAGTTGATCAAACATTTGAAATAGGGAAAGGCTTACTATTGCAAGAAGGAAGCGATGTAACCATTGTGGCTACAGGGCACCTGGTATGGGAAGCACTTGAAGCGGCTAAGATCTTAAATGAGAAAGGTATTTCTGCTGAAGTAATTAATATTCACACCATCAAACCTTTAGACAACGACATTATTTTAAAGTCTGTGGCTAAAACTGGGGCTATTGTCACCGCCGAAGAACACAACTTTTTAGGAGGACTGGGCGAGAGTGTTGCTCGTGTATTGGCAGGAAATGCCCCTACACCTCAAGAGTTTATCGCGACACAAGATACTTTTGGTGAATCTGGCACTCCAGTACAATTGATGGAAAAATATGGCTTAAATGCTAATGCTATCGTCGCTGCATCTGAAAAAGTAATCAAACGCAAATAATTATGAAAACAACCCAATTCACACTTGTCCTACTTTGTCTATTGTGCTTTACCCCTCTTTTCTCCCAACTTAGTTTTGGGGTGAAAGGCGGGGTAAATTATGATTCCTTCGGGGAACTTAATCCCACTGACTTAAGTCTTGAAAATTTTCAATCTGATGCTAAAACTGGTTTTCATATTGGTGTCTTTGGAAATTTAGATTTGTTGACTTTTTACCTGAGACCAGAACTACAATTTAGCCAAAGCGTTGGCCAGTTTAACGATAATGAAACCATTGCCCTTAACAAATTAGAAGCGCCTGTTTTATTAGGTTACAAAATTCTAGGACCGTTGAGTGTTTTTGCTGGCCCCTCTTTTCAATACATCCTTAAAGAAAAAGGAACAGACATACGTTTAGGGGAGTTAGAAGAGAATTTCACTGTAGGATTACAACTGGGTACTCGTTTAAAACTAGGCCGTTTCGGTTTAGGCATTCGCTATGAACGTGGCTTTACCGACAATGAGGTCGTTATTTTAGGCAATAATGATGTCGATATCGCAGGACGTGTAGATACCAGAACTAAACAATGGATCATAAGCGCTTCTTATGATCTACGTTTCAAAAGCAATAAAATTTAGGGGAATAATTAGCTTATTCGTTATCTAAATAATCTGGGATACCGTCACCATCGGTATCATCTGGAATACCGTCTCCATCGGTATCGTATTCATTAATGGTATAGACACCGTCGCCATCATCATCTATATCTGCAAAGTTAGCAATGCCATCTCCATCGGTATCATCATTAAATGGATCGCCATCTCCATCTACATCTTCATCAAACGATAAAATGCCGTCTGCATCGTGATCTGCTTGATTAGTAGTATAGACATTAAGGCTAAAGATAAGCGGAGAATAGGCCGGAATACTTGATTGAGCGTTCGCATAGTAGCCTAGTCCAGACGGAATAAAAATTAAACCTTGCCCAAAGTCACTAAATTCGATCGAACCATTTGTATTTTGGGTAAAGTTTCCAGGAGCAAAATATTGTACTCCATGACGAAATCCAGTAATAACTGCAGTATTGTCAAACCAAACTGGAAAAGCACTTTCGTCAAATTTTGATCCATCTAATAAAGTTCCTTTGTAAGCTAAATAGACAGAGTCAACAATTGTAGCGCGATCTCCTGTTCTTATTCCCTGGCGAGCGATAAGATAATAGAGTTTATGGTTAATTTCTTCTCCCTCTGGAGTGGTAACTGCGACCTCTGTAAAAGAGACAAACTCACTTAAAGGAGTTTTATTGGCGTTGTTTCCAGCTAGGGTATCAATGCTTATTTCACGATCCTCAAGGCTGGGGTCTTGAAAGTCTTCATAATTATAAGTATGGGTTTGCAGATATTCGCTAATCAGTTCGTCATCTGTTTCTGCTTGTTCAGAAAAGTCATTTAACTCCACTGTTGTCTCTTCCTCATCTGACTTACAAGCTGTAACGAACAGGGCGAGGACAAAGAGTGAAGGAAAGAATATTTTTGCGAATTTCATGCTCAAAATTTGTGGCGCAAGATACAATTTTACTTTATTTTAGGGGCGAACTTTAACGCTATTTTATCAATGAGGATTGACCAATATTTGTGGTGTGTACGCTATTTTAAATCGCGTAATATTGCCAGTAATGCTTGTAAAAAGGGGCAAGTCAAAATTAATGGACAGGTCGTAAAGCCCTCGCGGGAAGTCTTACGACAGGATAAATTAGAGATTAGAAAAGATCAAATTATTTATCAATGTACGGTTTTAGACATCCCAAAATCCAGACTAGGCGCTAAACTAGTGGATATCTATCGTATGGACACTACCCCCAGATCTGCTTTTGAACAAAAAGAATTACAAAAGCTATCACAAGACTATTACCGTGAAAAAGGAGAAGGTCGCCCAACCAAAAGAGACCGAAGGGATTTAGACGAATTCTTAGACGAAGACCCCCCAAAAAAAGAAGATTAAGACTGCTTTCTATAGCGTAACGTAGAATAAGCTACCCCAAAGTCTTGATTAACTAAATGAAATAATCCTTGCTCTTTTAGACCAATTTTGATCAAGGCTTGATGATGAATCGCATGATCTAAACAATATACTAACTCTCTTTCTAAAGAGGTATTAACAATGTTTGACTGCGCTTCTTTTGATCGCAATTCCATTGAACGATCCTTTAGGGGAGTAGCCAACTGTTTTTTAAGTTGTTGCATACATTCAATGGCATAGGGAAGATTAGTCTCAAGCGCTCTATCCCTTGCGCGTTCTTCATAGCTAAGCTGTTGAGTATCTAGTCCTAACAGTAAACAGTGATAAAATTCATAGGAATGACGTAAATGTTCTGCGATAGAAACTCCATTAAGCATTGTACACTTAAAAGTGTATTGCTCTAAGGTTAAAGACTGGCACAAATCAATAAAGTCCTGCCACAGCTGGAAGTGAAGATTCATAGGGGATTAGCGTATCGCTGTATTAATCAATTCAGTTAAAAAAGGTTTCAGTCTCTTGGGCTGGACGCCCAAAGTTCTGTTCTGTTCACTAATTTCATAAATTATTTTCATATGAGAAAAAATATCGCGGTAAGCTTTAAATAAACCATACCCAGGTTGATAAATGTGGGTAGGCTCTGCATTGACTCCATTGATTTCCATTAAAGAGAAATCTTTCCCTGCTAGAAGACTCTCCCAGTCTTTGTATTTCACATCAAAACGCCCGTAATAAAAACCTGGTAATTGATCTGCCCAATGACTAATTCGCTTTTCAAGTAAAATGGAATTTAAATCATTCCCATTCATGAATTTTGTACCTAAATTATGACTCCCTATAGGCTCAATTAATTGATGCTTACCCTTAGAAGCAATCTCATTCCAATCGATTGAATCACGCCTTAAAATGTCTTCTAACCTGTGTTTGACCCTTAAGTTTTGAGCAAGCAATTCTTTCCAACTGCTCTTTCCGTCTCCTTTTAAGACACAAAACTCTTTGGTCGTAATCGAACTAATTCTCCCCTGCTTTTGATTTGGGAGGCGATAAAAAAGAATACCAGCTTCTTGCGGATAATTGCAATAAGTTTGCAATAACAGGGCACTATAGCGACTCGCCTTGACTTTTTGAACTAGCTGATCAAAATCTTTAATCAAAGTGACTTCTTTACCGCGTTCACCCCTATCTGGTTTTAAAATGACAGGGAAAGTAGTATTCAATGCACGAAAAGCACTGTATAACGCTTCCTTTGAGAAAGACGGTGCAATCAATTGTGTTCTGGGTACCCAAGCCTGGGGTAAACGAGACATATAGCTCAACTTTGAAACATTTATGGCTCCACTATTATTCATCAATGGATTAGTCGCAGTAAAATAAGTGGTATAACGTGCTTTAGACGCCAGTATAGCCCAGTTAAAATAGGTAGGGAAATAGAAGAGCCAAAAGGGCCAAAACTCAAAGCGAAATAATCGTCTAATATCCATTATTTATTTTGAGTCATTTTTTTAGCCCAAACTTGATCTGCCTTTGCCTTATAAGTTACTTCATCTTTAATCCATTTGGCCTGGGTATCCACCCAATTGGTTTTGTAAAACAAATGCAGTTGCCCCTGTTGTATATGATATGCTTTCGGATTGATATCTACTTCCTTTCCCCTAACCATTGCATAAGCGCACCAGCCCCCATAGGCGGGTAAATATTGATCTGGATTCTTCTTAAACATCGTTTTATTTTCTTCAGATGGAAAAAGATAGCGTGCTCCTTTCCAACTTACTGAGAAGGCTTCTTTGCCTTGTTGAGGGTTATCTTGGGTAAAATAGCTCACTAGGTCATAGCCTACGACAGCTAATAAATTTTTATCAATATTTTTCTTTTGCCCAAAAAGGATCAATGGGAATAGTAGGAATAAAAGAATGGGTGATTTTTTCATTTGAAATGGGTTTTAATGAGGTAAAAATAATGAATCGGCTTATTTCAGCACAAATATTTTTACCTTTGAGGTATATACATCTATGATCATGCCAAACAATAATAGTCTCATTTTCGATACGACAAAAATTGAACATTGTACCCAGCGCATCGCCTATCAAATCTATGAAGAAAACTTTGATTACAAAGAGATTTACCTCGCTGGAATTGCAAAAAATGGGGAAGTATATGCCCAAAAAATTAAAGCCTTTTTAGAGGATATTTCACCTCTTAAAGTACATTTAGTACAATTAAAGGTGAATAAGAAAAATCCGCTTTCTCCCGTACAATGCTCCCATGCACTTGAAGAACTAAAAAATCAATCTGTGGTTGTTGTAGATGATGTATTGAATACTGGCAGCACCTTAATGTATGCTGTAAAATATCTATTAGAAGTCCCTTTGATACAATTAAACACAGCTGTATTGGTGAATCGAAATCACAAAAAATACCCTGTAAAAGCAGACTTTAAAGGAATCTCTCTTTCGACTAATTTAAATGAGCATGTTGAAGTGATCTTTAGTGGGAAAGAAACTGGTGTTTACCTAAGCTAGGGTGCTTAGTAATCCCTTAACGATCTCTTCTACCGATAAACCATCAATGGGATAAACAGTTGTTGCTTTTTGATAAAAAACATTTCTTTCGAAAAGATGCTTCCCTATAAACTCTGTTAAGGCTTCCTCATCTTTCAAATGAGCAATCATTGGGCGAAGTGCTTTTTCTTCTTTTAAACGCGCCGCTAAGGTTGGGATTGATGCTCTAAGATAAATCGAATTGTGCTTTGATTGAACAAGGTCTTTCATATTGTCAAAATAACAAGGTGTTCCCCCCCCTAAGGAAATAACAGCTGGACTTTCTCGAGCAATTAAATGCAGTAATGCTTGACGTTCTGCTTTACGAAAATAGAGTTCTCCCTTTTTATCAAAAATTGTTTTAATTGGCTCATTCTCTTGATTTTCAATGAATTGATCAAGATCCATAAAGGGTCTATTTAATCTATTTGCTAGACTTTTACCAATGGTTGACTTACCAGATCCCATGTACCCTAAGAGAAAAATTGAATTCAATTTATATGTTTTGAAATTGACAATAAATTTAGACAATAAGATAATGAATAATTAATTTTTGCTTGTATATTTGCAGCCTTAAAAGTAACACGACTTGGTAGCTCAGTTGGTAGAGCATCTCCCTTTTAAGGAGAGGGTCCTGGGTTCGAGCCCCAGCCAAGTCACTTTTTTGGACTTGGTAGCTCAGTTGGTAGAGCATCTCCCTTTTAAGGAGAGGGTCCTGGGTTCGAGCCCCAGCCAAGTCACTAACTACCTTAAAGCGCACGTGGCGGAATTGGTAGACGCGCTAGGTTGAGGGCCTAGTGGGAGTTAAATCCCGTGGAAGTTCGACTCTTCTCGTGCGCACACTTCGACAATTCATATTTTTTTTGTACTTTCGTTTAAGCTTTCTTAATGAAACGTTAGACATATGAAAAGGGTAAAAGACAGCTTTAGTATCAAAAATCTTGAGAATATCTCAGGGATCAAAGCGCACACGATTAGAATTTGGGAGAAAAGATACAATCTACTTTCTCCAGAAAGAACGGACACCAACATACGCCGTTATTCGCTTGACAGCCTTCGGAAGCTGCTCAACATCACACTCCTCTACAACCACGGCTTTAAAATTTCTAAAATTGCCAATCTAGAAGAAGAAGAAATTCCAATCTTAGTTCGCGAGATTGCCTTAAAGTCAAACTCTGAACAAGTGTCTATCAATGCCTTCAAATTATCGATGGTAAATTTTGACACTGTATTATTTGATGCAACATTTGACGAATTATTATCAAAGAATAATTTCTCTTTTATTTACCTGCACATTTTTATTCCTTTAATGAACGAATTAGGGATCTTATGGCAGACTGGAGCTATTTCCCCCTCTCACGAGCATTTTATAACTAACTTAGTTAAACAAAAGATACACATCCAAACGGAAATCATTCAACGCTCCAATACTCCCGTTAAAAACAATCCTACCTTTGTGTTATATCTTCCAGCGAATGAGATTCATGAATTAAGTATCTTATTCTTAAATTATTTCATCTTAAGCAAAGGACATAAAACCATCTCTTTGGGACAATCTATCCCTACCGAGAGTCTTAAAACACTAATGAGTTACAGCACTGGTTTACATTTTGTTACCTATGTAACAGTTGAACCTAACAAAGATGAAATCAATGACTATCTACAGGTATTCCACGAAGAACTCATTGAAACTTTTGACAACCAACTTTCTATTTTTGGACCTCAGGTAAGTCATGTAGATAAAGCACTCGTCCCTTCAGGTATCAATGTTTACGATAAAATTGAGTTTTTTATAGAAGAACAACTCAATACAACAGTATTTGCCTAACTTTTTTGTTTAACTTTTTTGTATATTTATTAAAAATTGTTGCCTAGACTTTATTGAGTTTAGTCACTACAACTTTATACATTATGAAAAAGTTATTCGATGATGTTTCTTATCAGTGTAGCAAAGAGGTAACACAGTCATACAGCACTTCTTTTTCACTCGCTACAAAAATGCTAGATGTTTCTATTCGACAGGATATTTATAATGTTTATGGTTTTGTGCGCTTTGCAGATGAGATTGTAGATAGTTTTCACGATTACCACAAAGAGGAATTATTTAATCGCTTTGAAGCAGATTTAGAACACGCGCTAGAGCATAAAATAAGTCTTAATCCGATTTTAAATTCCTTCCAAAATACTTTTCATCAATATAACATTGACCGTAAATTAGTCGATGCCTTTATGCGCTCCATGCGCTGGGATTTACACAAATCTACCTACCTGACAGAAGAGGATTACAAAGCTTATATCTACGGTTCTGCCGATGTAGTAGGATTAATGTGTTTAAAGATCTTTGTCAAGGGAAATGAAGAAGAATACCAAAGGTTAAAAAGCTCGGCGATGTCCTTGGGATCTGCCTTTCAAAAAGTAAACTTCTTAAGAGATTTAAAAGATGATTATGAAGGATTGAGTCGTTCTTACTTTCCTGATGTGAATCTTCAAAACTTCTCTGAAAAAGACAAAATGAGGATTGTTGCTGAAATAGAAGACGATTTCGCCAAAGGGCTCAAAGGGATTTTTCAATTGCCAAATACAGCACGGCTAGGGGTATATACTGCTTATAAATACTATGCTAAGCTACTTCAAAAATTAAGAAGGACCCCCTCGACTAATATTAAGCAAGCCCGTATTCGAGTTCCTAATTATCAAAAAATGAGTGTACTCGCTCGTTCATATGTCAAATACAGATTTAATTTATTATAATTAATGATTTCTACCGTTTTGTGGGGCATAGTGTATGTCTCTACCTTTATTGTTATGGAGTTTGTCGCCTGGTTTTCGCACAAATATATCATGCATGGTTTTTTGTGGTCTTGGCACCAGGATCACCACAAAAAAGATCATAACTCATGGTTTGAGATGAATGATTTATTCTTTATCGTTTATGCTCTTTTAAGTGCAGGCTTTGTCGTGTTATGGGGCGAGTTTGGGTTTTGGCCTGGACTTCCTATTGCACTGGGAATCTTCACCTATGGGATGACCTACTTTTTAGTTCACGATATTTTTATTCATCAGCGCATTAAACTCTTTAGGAAGACGAATAATCGTTATGCAAAAGGAATTAGAAGGGCACATAAAATCCATCATAAAAGTATTCATAAAGAAAAAGGGGAATGCTTTGGAATGCTGTGGGTACCCAGAAAATATTTTAACTAATTATTGCTTAAGCCAGTTGTTCGAAAAGTCGCAAGATCTAAAAGTACGATTGACACTAACATAAGTATCTTCTATCTTTTCTTTCATCCATTTTTTAATGGTTCTCAACTGCTTGTCTTTAAGAGCCAATTCCTTGATTTTACTGTAATCTTTTGAATAGTCTGCCTGATGCTCCTGATATCGCTTTACGATTTTAAGGATCTTATATTTTTGAGATCCAGAACGATCTGCTTCTAATAGCGGAAGAGAAATTTCATCTTCTTTTAAGTCTTTAATCTGACTGTAAAGTTGGGGATCCATTTTTGTAAGCTCGAAGCGTGAATCACCCGTGACAGGATTAACTAGTTTCCCCCCGTTGTTCTTTGTCTCTTTTTCAGAAGAAAAATTGAACGCTGCTATAGCAAAGTCAATTTCCTTATCCAAGATTCTTTTTCTCAAGGTGTCCAGAACCTTTTTAGCATCAGAAAGTTTTGACGCATCTGCATTTGGGGTAAGTAAAATGTGACGAATATCAACTTGCTGACCTTTGATCTTATCAACGGTTAAGATGTGCCAGCCAAACTCAGTTTTAAATGGGCTTGAAACTTCTCCTTCTTGCATACTAAAGGCTATATCGCGAAATTCTTTAACCATACGGGGGCGCTTTCTGTGCAAGGTGTATTTTCCACCACTTGCCCGCGATCCCGGGTCTTGAGAATATAAAATCGCTTTAGAGGCAAAGCTCAAGCCTTTTTCTTCCACGTCGTTTTTAAAATCATTAAGTTGATCAATAATGCGCTTTTTTTCTTCTTCAGAAACTTGAGGTTCTACAACAATTTGAGCGATTTCAACTTCTGTTCCAAAAACAGGTAAATCACTTTTAGGGATAGAGGCATAGAACTCTCTTACCTCTTCTGGGGTGACTTCTATACTTTCAACAATATTAGATTGCATCATTTGGGAAAGCTTTTGCACCTTATTAATTTGATACAATTCATCTCTAAAAGATAACTCATCTGTTTTATTATAAAACTCTAATACCTTTTCTAAGCTCCCTAGTTGTTCTGTAAAGTACTCGATACTTTGGTCGACATAAGAATAGATCTCTGCGTCGCTAATCTCTAGACTATCTTGGGTGGCATGATGAGCATAAAGTTTATCTTCCATCAATTTGCCTAGTAATTCACATCGGGTAACTCCTTTTGTTGGGATTCCTTGCGACTCCATGTCGGCAATGGTTTTATCAATATCTGAATCAAGAATAACATAGTCCCCCACTACAGAGACCACACCATCTAATTTTACTCTGTCTTGTTCAATAGATTTCTCTTGGGCATTGGCATAAGCAAAGGCGAGGAGAAATAAAAAACTATGGAAATATTTCAAATTTATTGGTCTGTATAGCAT
>JAKMGK010000093.1 GCA_022424955.1 Flavobacteriaceae bacterium | reverse complement strand
CTATAAACCAATTGAAATGAAAATAAAAACTACCATCAAGTTGTCTTTAGCCATGATGCTATTACAACTTCTCCCGCTATTTATTAGTCTTTTTTCACCAGAATTTATGCAAATCCTAATTGCAGATGCCTTTGGTGATTCCCCCTCTAATGATGCTGTCGTCATGTTTGAGACTTTTGCCCTTGTTGTCGCTCTAATGGGAATAGGGGTCTGCTTTTTAATGTATGGAAGTCTATCTTTCGAAGATGAAAATGTGCTTAGAAGACTTTGCTTTTTATTCTTTGTCATCATGGGCTTTTTTGGCTTGCCTGATCTAATTGGATTTCTAAAAGGAGATCCTACTGCACCTCTGCCGGTAATCGCCATGAATCTTTCAGCAATTGCATTATTACTCTACGGATCAAAAAAAGGAACCGTTTAAGTAATTTTTTTTTAACCATAAACCATAAAAACATGAAAAATTTCATTTTATCCCTTTTATTGTTGGTAACAACCAACACTTTTGCTCAAGAAATAACTGGGCATGTAAGAACAGAAGACAAGTACTCGATCGCTGTAAGAAATACCATTACAGAGTATTTAGAAAATAAGTTCACAACTTTTGACAAGGCCTATGCAGACAATGTAGTATTTGACTTAAACGGCAATAAGGCCAATAAAGCCGCTGTAAAACAAGGCTGGACAGCGCATCACAGTATTTATAAAAACATCAAAATAGAATGGATGTTTGTTGAAACTACTATCTATGATGAAAACAATAATAACACGGTTTGGAGTCACCTTTGGGGACAATGGACCGGCACCTCAAATCGCACGGGTAAAGAATGGTCAAATCCATTCCATGCTTCTTTTAAATGGGTCGATGGAAAGATTGTAAATTCAAACTGGATCTATGATCCCACCTCTGAAAATCAAGAAATGGCTGCTATGAAAAAATAGTTAATAATAATTTTTCTAATGGCCCTTAGGGGCCATTTTTTTTTGAACTAAATCGAAGAAAAGTTCTTCACCTATTTACAGTAAACATTATTAAATAACTATCTTAGTGAGTAGTACTAATGAAATGAAAAAACTACGCTATCTTCTCCTCTTTTGCATATTGAGTCTAAGCTGTGAAAAAGAAGATACTACGGCCAATACAACTCAATACAATGTGGTCTTTAGCGCCACCGAAGGGGGAACAGTCAATACAACTGGAGGAAGATATGATGCTGGCACCTCCATTACTGTTACAGCACAACCTAATCTTGAATACCGCTTCACGAACTGGTCAAACGGTTCAACAACTAACCCCTTAACCATAATCCTTGACAGGAATCTCAACCTTCAAGCCAACTTTACCAAAAAAACTTTTCCACTGACATTAATAACAAACGGAGAAGGTCGCATTGAAACCGAAATTGTTTCCAGTGATAAAAACACAGATTATACCATCGGCAGCATACTACGTTTGACCGCTATCGCGGAAGAAGATTGGGGCTTTAATGCTTGGTCTGGATCGATCTCATCTACCACAAACCCCATTGAAATAAGCGTCAATGCAGCCCAAACTATTTTTGCTAATTTTGAAGAAGTACAAACGAGCCAGACCACTGGTGTTTCTCCTCTTCTAGCAGCAGACGGCCCGGGTGGAACCTATGATTTAATCACATTAAAGTTAGCCCCAGGTTATAATCCCATCGAAACCCCAGATTGCAATCACGAAGCCTTTGGGGATCATATTGACGAAATCTATGATGAAACACTTGGAACAAATGTATTCCGTTTCCACATTCATGTATCTCCAGATAATGACCGCTGTATTAAGTTTGATCGTCAACGCAATGAGATAAAAACCTATGATCAATCCCCAGAAAATCTTCTTGGAAGAGAAAATGAAACAGTGACCTATACATGGAAATTTAAGTTGGCTGAGGGTTTCCAATCTTCGCCAAAATTTACTCACCTTCACCAACTAAAATCTGTGGGGGGAGATTATAACAGCATGCCCATGTACACCCTTACCACTCGCAAATCAACTCCAGATCGATTAGAGTTGCGTTATGCTGAAGTGGATCAACAAATCACCCTTAAACAAACAGATCTTGCCCCCTTAATTAATCGATGGATCAGTGTGAGAGAAACTGTTTTATATGGAAATAATGGAAATTATATCATTGAATTAGTTGACACTGCCACTGAAGAAGTATTATTCACTTATGCCAACGATAACATTATCAATTGGCGCGAAGGCGGAGAATTTGTTCGCCCCAAATGGGGAATCTATCGCAGTTTAATTTATACTGAAGACTTAAGAGATGAAGCGCTTCTCTTTGCTGACTTTAATATAATAGAACAATAAGTCCCTGTTTCGTTATTGACAAAGGGTATTGGTAATAAACTCCATCTTTCTAAAAACGGTAGGGTCTGTAACCTTAAATCCTTTTATAAAGTTTTCAATAGTATTGACCTTTCTAAGTAGTTTTAAGTCTGATTCGATTAAAAAGAGATATTGATATCTTGATAGCCTTAACAACCCCTAGTCTTTCTGATTTGAAGCTCGTTTAGCTCTAGACGAAATAGTGTTAACTATTTAATTTTACTTCTAATTGAATAAGCGGTATGGAAAGATAAGGTGAGAAAAAAGCGTCAACATGTAAATATTAAAAAAGTACCAAAATAACCTAACATAGGCTACTTTGATACTTTGTAAAAGGTGATTCTAAATTTACCTTATGGTATTAATTAAGGCTAAAGTTGCCGCAACATCTTTTTCAAGTTTTGCATAATCTTTGCTTTCTAAGATCTCTTTTGAAATTAATTTTGATCCCATCCCTACACAAGTTACCCCTGCATCGAACCAGCCTCTAAGGTTTGATTCTTCTGAAGAGACACCACCTGTTGGCATTATTGATGTCCAGGGTTGCGGACCTTTAATGGCCTTAACAAAACCAGGTCCATAAGTACTCCCAGGAAATAACTTAACTAGTTCACAGCCCATTTCTTCTGCTGTAGCGATTTCTGTTAAGGAACCACAACCAGGGGACCACAGTACTTTTCGTCGATTACATACAACCGCTATATCTTGTCTAAAGACCGGCGTTACAACAAAGTTTGCTCCTGCAAGCATATATTGTGCAGCAGATGCAGCGTCTGTAACAGAACCTACTCCTAACATCATCCCAGGAAGTTCTGCAATGGCATACTTGATTAAGTCTGTAAAGATTTCAATGGCAAAATCACCGCGATTAGTGAATTCCATTAAACGTGCTCCCCCGTCATAACAAGCTTTTAAAACATCCTTTGCTACCTTAATATCTGGGTGGTAAAATAAAGGAACCATGCCTGATTCTTTCATTTGTTGCACCACTTCTATTCTTGAATATTGTGCCATAATTATCTTTATCGAGCAACACGCCCAGAGGCATCTCCACTCATTAATTTTTCAATTTCTGGGATGGTCACTAAGTTCGCATCTCCTTTGATTGTATGCTTTAAACAAGAGGCTGCAACAGCATAATCTAAGGCACGTTGATCATCTTCTGGGTAGTGGATTAATCCATAGATCAAAGCTCCCATAAAAGAATCTCCACCCCCTACTCTATCAACGATATGGGTGATTTGATATTGTGCACTTTCATACATGGTTTCTCCGTCATACAAAACCCCTGCCCAAGTGTTGTGAGAAGCAGAGATAGACCCACGAAGTGTTGTGATAATCTTTTTTGCTCTAGGAAATTTTGCTTGCATTTGCTCGCATACAGAACGGAACGCTTCTGCTTTCACATGCTCCCCTTGAGTGGTAATATCTAAGCCTCCTGGCTTAATTCCAAAATGCATTTCTGCATCTTCTTCATTTCCTAAAATAATATCGCAGTAAGACGTTAATTCTGTCATGATTGTTTCACGATCTCCATCATATTTCCACAGTTTGGCGCGGTAATTTAAGTCTGTTGAGATGGTAATACCCATAGAGCTAGCCACTCGAACTGCTTCTAAACAAGCATCTGCTGCAGATTGAGAAATGGCTGGTGTAATTCCAGTCCAGTGAAACCACTGTGCATCTTTAAACACCTCGCTCCAATCGACCATTCCAGGTTCAATTTCAGACATGGCAGAGTGTGCGCGATCATAAACAACTTTACTTCCACGACTTACAGCACCTGTTTCAAGGAAATAAATTCCTAGGCGATCTCCTCCTTCAACAATATACTGTGTGCCAACATTGCGTTTACGCATTTCCATTAAAGCACATTGCCCTATATCTGTTTTAGGTAAACGAGTAACAAATTCAACCGGTAAACCATAGTTGGCTAATGAAACTGCTACGTTTGACTCTCCACCACCATAAACAACATCAAAGCTATTGGCTTGTGAAAAGCGCAAAAATCCTGGAGGCGCTAAACGCAACATGATTTCTCCAAAAGTGACTACTTTTTTCATAATTTGATTTAGTTTTAATTGAAGGCTACACCTCCATAAATATTAATATTATCCCTTTTAATAAGAGAAGATTTGTTTATGATTCAATAGACTTCCCATTCTACCCTTTTTTATTCTGAAAAATGGACAAATAATCCACTGCTTAAATCCAACAAAACCAAATAAAACTTCGATTCAAATAATTATGAATTCCATCTGTGTTAAACAACAGGTTTCAAAAAATGATGAACCCTAACGAATATTTTTTTATTTGGTAAACCAAATTGGTTATCCAATTTACTCCTTCCAAATATATTAAAAAACTTGGGGCAAATAAAATTTTATGAAAAATATATTTTACTAGAAATCAGGAGCCTTATTTAAATTAGAAGGAATCAAAAATGACCCAGGGTTACCCAAGGGTCATTAACAGTAATTAAAGGAGAAAAATCAATACAAATTATTTCGTATTGAATGTTAACTAAGTGTAATTACTAAATACCTAAAGCTTGCCCTCCACCAATCTGGATGGTTTCTGCAGTGATAAATGAAGCATCTGCACTGGCTAAGAAAGAGACGACATTCGCCACCTCTTGGGGTTGCCCTAAACGACCTAGCATAATATTGTTTTTCCATGAAGCGAATACCTCTGGCTTTGTCGATTTAATTTGTGCATGGAAGGGTGTGTCAATGGTCCCCGGTGATACTGCGTTGACGCGAATATTATATTCGGCTAAATCTTTGGCTAAAGCACGGGTAATGGCATGTACTCCTGCTTTTGATGTTCCATAGATCCCAGCCCCTGGTCCACCAGCATTCCATCCTGCATTTGAAGTGTAGTTGATGATTGTTGGATGATCACCTTTCTTTAAAAATGGAATGGCTGCACGGGAAGCAAAAAAGGTAGAATCTAGGTTTAAGGCCATTACTTTGCGGTAGAAGTCGGTCGTCATTTCTTCAAAACGTTGACGCCCTCCCAGTCCTCCGGCGTTATTAACTAAAACATCAATCTTACCATATTTCTCTCCGATGGATTGAATATTACTGTTCACTGCGTCTTCGTTAGTGACATCAAAACCTACATATTCGGCACTAATGCCCTCTGCTTGTAGTGCTGCTGCTTTCTTTGCGCCTTCGGTATCTTCGATGCCGTTTAAAACAACGGTAAAACCGTCTTGACCTAAACGTTTGGCTACTTCAAAGCCAATGCCACTGGTCGCACCTGTGACAATCGCTACTTTATTTTCTGTACTCATATTGGGTCTTCTGTTTTTTTAAAAAATTCTTATTTATTGTTTTTGGGTTCAATCACGAGTTTAACTTTATTGATTAGAATAAAAATGGCAAATACGGCCAATACAACAGAAACTGTAATGGCGATAAAGGCTGGAGTATAGGATCCTCCAGCAGTTATTTTTCCAATAAACCAATTCATAATGATGGGCGAAAAAGCAGCTACTGTTCCCGCTAGTCCAGCTAAAGTACCTACTGAAGGGCCTCTAAATAAGTCACTAGAGAGGGTTTGAATATTACCGATCGCAAACTGAAAACCAAAAAGTGCAATCCCAGCCAGATAGATAAAGGTCATATAATTCGAATCGTTCACAAATAATATAATACCTACAAAACCTGCTACAATAAGTAAACTTCCTAAAACAATACTGGCTTTTCGACCAGTGTCAACTGATGTTCTTTTTATGACAGCCTCTGTGAATAAGCCGCCAAGGATACCCCCTGCTGCAGCCATTAAATAAGAAATCCACATGGTGTTCCCTATTTCTTCAATGCTTAGATTAAATTTTGAATTCAAGTAAATGGGCATCCAACCTGCAAAAAACCACCAAATGGGCTCAATGAAAAAACGGCAAAGTAGTACTCCCCAAGGTTGTTTATAACTCAAAATCTTTAGGATACTTAAACTTTTGGCATTTTTATCTTCAACAATATTATTTTCGATGCGATCGTCAAGAATCAATTTACGCTCTTGATCTGTTATCCAAGGGTGATCCTCTGGCTTTGCTTTATTGACTACATACCATGGAATAACCCATAACAATCCAATAACCCCTAAAATGATATAGGTTGACTTCCATCCAAATTGTGCATAGAGATAAACAATAATAACAGGAGCAATTACATTCCCAATAGATGCACCTGAATTAAAAATCCCCTGTGCTAAAGCACGCTGCTTTACTGGAAACCATTCTCCATTACTTTTTACTGCTCCAGGCCATAAACCAGCTTCACCTAGCCCTAAAAGTCCTCGAACAATAGATAAACTTATTAAGCCTCT
This sequence comes from Flavobacteriaceae bacterium, assembly GCA_022424955.1. GTDB lineage: Bacteria > Bacteroidota > Bacteroidia > Flavobacteriales > Flavobacteriaceae > Arcticimaribacter. The sequence continues at coordinate 20,005 of JAKMGK010000093.1, read as the reverse complement.
TGCGACAGCATGAAAGGCAGCTGCCACAGACCATACTACTATGGAAGCAATAAATCCAATGCGAGTACCTATCTTATCGTATAAGCGACCAGAAAGAAATTTACTTGCCGCATAAGTGACTAAGAAAACATTGAGCATCAAGGCATAATCTGAATTATCCATGCCTAGATCTTCACCCATTTGAGGCCAAAGCAAAGCAAAAGCCGTTCTGTCAATATAGTTAATTACAGTCGCGATGAAGATCAATCCTATAATCCACCATCTTAATCCGTTAACTTTTATCATGAGTTAAATATTAAACTATCCAGGGGTCTTTAGGAAAGTTGGTTTTTAATTTATTTGAGGTTTCAGAATAGAACTAAATCTTATTTAAATATTGTAGCAATATTGATACAAATCTTTAAAATGCTTCTTCATTTCTGTTTTTGCTTGGTCTGGATCTTGATTGCGAATTGCATCTATGATGGCTTTATGTTCTTCGATTCCTTTAAAAGCGGTGTCTTTATCACAAACATGATGCTTTTCAAAATTCGTGATGATTTCTGGGGTGATCTTTAACATGAAGGTGTTTATAGTAGGATTAGCACTTGCTTTAGCGATAGCTAGATGAAAAAGAAGATCTTCTTGTACAGCATCTTCCCCTTTGATTACTTTAGCAGAATAATCTGCTAATGTGTTTTCAAGGTGAATTAAATCATCTGCTGTTCTCCTTAATGCAGCTAATTTCACTCCTTTAAGCTCTAAAAATATTCGCGCTTCAACAAGATCTTTAAATGTAGGGACGGATAGTCCTAAAATATCATCAATCATTCCATTCATTGCAGTGATCCCAATATCAGCGACAAAAGTTCCACTTTGTGGAATGGATTTTACTAAGCCATAGAATTCTAGCTTTTGTAAAGCTTCGCGTAAATTAGAGCGTGTCACACCAAATTTATCGGCTAACATACGTTCTGAGGGAAGCTTATCTCCCGGCTCAAAATTTTTATAATTAATGAGATCCTTTAGCTTTAAAATAATCTGCTTTTGAACTTCTACTATTTGACTATCAATCAACATATTCTAACGTATTGGGTTTTGCATAAACTAAACAAAACTAACTTTTTTTTTCTTGATAACAGGATTAATGAGTTACTTCTAAAGAATAAAACTTCACTCTTGCAAAGGCATCTTCATCTCTTGTTTGGAAATAATTCCCTGCTTTAAAATAATTTTCAAACATTCCCCATTTTTCAATATGAATATTGTTATAAACTTTTGAATAAGTGTCATTTAACACAACTTCCATTCGCCCATTCGTAACAATTACCTCTAGGGTAAATCGCTCGTGCTCTACCTCAACAGGCATTATATATCCATCGTCGTCTTCCCAGGCGTTGGTGTGCAATAATGCTTCATTGGTATTACTTAAATCTTTTACTCTTTTGGTTTTAATTCTAATTTGGCCATTTTGCCAATAAATTTTTAAAATAGGGGGGGCATTGTTATCATTTTCTCCTATTAATTCACGTTGCTCATCGGTTAAACGACCATGAATTTGCATAACGATTGTTCGATGATCATTGCCCTGGCTATCCTGTGAAATTTCTGTCACTGCAAGTTCACCTCTCATTCTACCTCCTTGTGCAAAGGTCCAATTAACATGATCACTGCCAGAGACCATTTGCTCTCTTAATTCGGTTCTCGAATAAGTTGCGTTAGGAGTGGTTTCTCCTGGTCTTGTATAAAACACTAATGAACCATTAATTGAATCGTTGTACATAAAGGGTTTTAAATCCTCGTTTGTAGCATAATTTAAAATTTCTGGGGGTCTTACAGACGAAGGATTATTGATGGGGAGATTAACCTTCCAATGTGTTAAATCAATCTCTGGTAATAGAAACGAACTTGAAGAAGTAGTCGATGCTTCAGAGGTATTCGCCCCTGAAGCATTGGTTTGACTACTACTTTGTTGGCTTGAAAGATATTGATCATAAAGGGAGAGTGGTTCTTCTGTAGATCCACAAGCTGTATTCAAGAAAAACAACACAAAACATCCCAGCGTTAGATAATATCTATTCAAACAGTTACATTTCATTCTATTTATTCTGCTGGATAGATTTTTACATTATCGATGTATGCATCTTCTGAAGTACATGCCCACATCCAAACTGAAATTAATCCAGAGGCATTCGAAGTAAATTGTTCTCTAACTAGCGTGAAGTTTCCTTTGCCTAAAGCTGTATCTCCTACATGGGTGATAATTCTTGTAGCTGCTTCAGCATTAACTCCATCTGTGAAATGACCATCAAGGACTTCGACAACAACTCGATCTCCACCTGTAACATCATCTCTATCATCTTTGATCGCATAGCTGTATTCGAGAATATACTCTCTTTCAGCAGAAACTGTTACAGCTTGGTAAGCATGTCGAGAGTTTGCACTTCTCAAATGCGCCGCTGAAGTAGAATTAGTCCACTTTGCACCTCTTGTTTTAGAATCTGCAGATGTTCCATCATACAACATAGGTTCCCCATCTGAACTTCCATTATAAGGGTTTCTCGTTGTTCCATCAGAAAATACATCTACCTTCCAAGCATCATAACTTGAATTCTCAAAATCTCCATTTTCAATGGTAGGAGCAACCGCTGGTGGGATGGGAGGCTCTTCTACATTTATTTCTTTAGAAAAAGAATTGGAAACGCCTAAATCATCAGAGGCAACAAGGGTTACAGTATATCGACCAATTGCAGGGAATTCGTGCGTTGGTTCTGCTTCTGTTGACGTCCCATTATCTCCAAAATTCCATGCATAAGTCGTAGCACTCTTTGAAGTGTTAGAGAAGCTGTAGATCAAAAAGTTCTCATTTTCAGTTGCAGAAAAACTCGCACTAGGTGGAGTCAAATCTGGTAAAGAACCCGCTTCTGGAAGCTCTAGCTCTTCGACACAGCCTACTGTTGTCAACAATAGTGCTGATAAAACAAGACCAAAAAAGGTAGTTGTTTTTTTATTTGTGATTAATTGTATGTTTTTCATATTGTTTTGTATTTAACGTGGACTAAACTTGCGCTCAGCCCACGCATTATTAACTAAGAATGAAATTAATATCCAGGGTTTTGTGATAAGGCCCCTTTACTCAATCCTATTTCCACTTGTGGGATAGGGAGTAATAAGTCTGTCGATGAAAAACCATAGCCATTTGTAGAGGAGAAAGCAGAAAGCACATCTTGTGCAGCCCCCATTCGCATCAAGTCAAATAAACGGTGGTTTTCAAAGGCTAACTCAACACGTCTTTCATTTAATAACATGTCTTTAGTTACCTCTGTCACAGCAGTTGGTAATCCAGCACGGTCACGCACCGCTTGAAAAGATGCTAAAGCAGCTGCATCTGTGGTTGCATTGCTTCCAGCAAGGATAGATTCAACATGCATTAACAATACATCTGCATAGCGAAGAACGATCCAATCATTCCCTGCTTTAGTAGGGTCTGATGCATACTGAGGACCTAGTTCCCCGTTAGGGAAGTACTTGGCTACTTGATATTCTGTTGCTTGACTTTCGTCCTGACGGAAAGAAACCGCGGTACGGTTACCACCATAAGTATCAAAAGCAGTTCGAACGTCAGCTGTGACATAATTTACACCAGAAGTTCTTCCTACAGCGTTTAACCATTCTGCAGAAAAATTTTGACTATCGATTCCGCCAGTTTCATATCCAATGGAGAAAATGGTCTCACTGTTGTCTTCATCATAAAAGACATCGTGGAAGTTACTTTCTAAAGAATAGTTTCCTGTTGCTACAACATTTTCAAGTAATGATCTCGCTTCACCATAGTTCCCACGAGTTAACTCTACCTTAGCTAAAAGCGCTTGTGCCCCGGCTTTAGATGCACGGGTTCTATAAGTGTTATCTAAACCAGAAATTGCTGTGTTTAGATCTGCTTGAATTAAATCGTAAACGTCATCACTCGCAACTCTGGTATAAGCTACATCTGTGTCTGCAGGACCCGTAAGGCTAGTTACTAACGGAATATCTCCATATAGTCTTACTAAATTGAAATAAGCATAAGCACGTACAAATTTTGCTTCTGCTTCAAATTGGGCTGCAGAAGTTCCTGCCGCTTCAAGATTAGCAAGAACAAGGTTCGCTCTAAAAATCACATTGTAAAAGCTTCTGTAATAGTCAGCAACAATACCATTAGTTGCCTCAACAGCAAAACTTTCAAATTGTGCAGCTTCACCTTCTTGTGCTTTTGTACGGGTGTTATCACTTCGCATCTCTGTCAAGTAAAACTCAACTTGAGTAGAGTGGTTATCCCCAGCGCTGGTAGAGTTTACTCCTTGCAAACCGTCATACATATTTATAATTGCTGTCTCTAACTCTGTCGCGTTGTTGTAATAGCTCCCTCCATTAATCGCAGAGGATAAAGCTGGCTCTAAAAAATCGTCTTCACAGGAAGTAATTAACGCTCCCACAAAAAACAATGCTAAATATTTTAAATGTTTCATAATATATGTTTTTTGTTTATGGATTAAAATTCAACGTTTAATCCTAATGAAATAGTACTAAATATTGGCGATCCAGCACGTTGATATCCCCATGTTGTAGGAGAAGTATTGTTGATCGACTCTGGGTTAAATCCAGTATAATCGTCTGCTGTTTTGTAAATCAAGTTTTGACCAGATACATATAAACGTGCAGAAGATAAATTCAAGTTGCTTAAAAGGTCGGCATCAAATCTATATCCAATGTTTACGTTTCTCAAAGAAATGTAAGAAGCGTCTTGAACAATATCATTGGTGAAAATCTTTTGCTTGATAAAGCCTTGATTAGGCGTAGTTGAAGTATTGAAATCCTGACCAGAGTTAAATTGGTTGAATAAGTATTGGTCTCCCATGTTTCTTACTTGTGCCCCAAGACTAGCCTGAACCATAAAGCTTAAATCAAAGTTACCATATTTGAAGTCATTAGCAAAACTCCAAACAACATCTGCATAAGGATCTCCAAGGATCGTCTTATCATCGTCGTCAATTAAACCATCTCCATTTAAATCTTTTACATAAACATCTTGTGCTTCTGCTCCAATTGGATGGAAAGGCTCTTTGATGTATTCTAAAGGAATATCCTCATCAACAACCCAACCATAGAAAGAAGAAATAGGTTGTCCTACTTGGTTGATCCATTCTGCAGCACGCTTAGAGTCAACATTTTGAATTTGACCATCTGCTTCTCCAAAGCTTACTAACTCGTTATCATTAGAAGAGATCAAGAAAGTGGAATTCCAAGAGAAGTTTTCTGTTGTTACATTCTTTGTTCTCAATTCAACTTCAATACCGCTGTTCTTCACTTCTCCAAGGTTTACAATTGCATTAGTAAATCCAGTAGTAGAAGAAATTGGGTTGTTGATCAATAATTGATCACTAGTACGCTCATAGTATTCAACAGAACCTGTAATACGGTTATTAAATAAACCGAAATCAACTCCAGGGTTCATTTCAATAGAACGCTCCCACTGTAATCCAGTGTTGGCAATATTGATTGGGTTAAATGCTGTTGCTAAAGCTCCATCAACTACTGCAGTAGAGGATTGTAATAAAGATAAGTAAGGGAAGTTGTTCACTAATACATCACCTACATTAAAGAAAGGATTTCCGGAAACACCATAACTAAAACGCAGTTTTAATTGATTCACAACACTATTTCCACTTAAGAAATCTTCGTTAGAAACAATCCAACCTACAGATACTGCAGGAAAGTCTCCATATTTGGAATCTGGTCCAAAAGCAGAGTAACCATCACGACGGAAGCTGACAGAAGCCAAATACTTATTTTCATAAACATAGTTAACACGAGAGATATAAGAAATCAAACGTTGCGCATAGTCATAAGAATCTGCGGTAACCGTTGTAGGATCTGCAGCTCCAATATTTTGTAATAAATCTGATGTATATCCTTGTCCAGAAGCTGACTCAAATTCAGTATCCCACTTTTCAGCAGAAAAACCTAAAATAGCATCTAGCTCGTGACCATTATTTTCAAAATGATAAGAGAAGAAGTTATCTGATACAAAGTGAATTCTAGTTTGATTAGACACATCATATTGGGCATTTGAAGCACCATTTCTGTGGGCTTGAACGCCTTGCCAGCGGTCACGCTTGGTTTGCTGGAAGTCTCCTAAAAGCGTGGTTTTAAAGTTTAATCCTTTCGCGATTTTATACTTTGCATAAACGCTTCCATATAATTTGAATTTGTAATCATTACGATCACGCTCAATTACTTTGGCCGCTGGGTTAGTGTTGGAGGTGTTTGAAATATCCTGACCACTTGAAACCGCTTGATTATTTGTCAAATCCCAATCGTCAAACATACGCTGTATGGCATAGTCCCCTACTTGAGCATAAGAATATTTTCCACCATCGCGAACACGGTTAACATGTTGAATGGTATTTTCATCTAAATAAGTAGGTAACCAAGGAGTTTGACGTAAAATATCATGGGTTGACCCATCAAAACGTCTTCTATTGGAGTAAGAAGGACTTAAATTTACCCCCATAGAGAACTTATCGTTCAATTTAGTATCGATCTTAAGTTTTAAGTTATACTTCTTAAAGTCATCTGTTAATAATACCCCTTCGTCATGTACATAGTTTAAAGCGGTACTGTACTTGGTTTTCTTATTTCCACCGCGAACAGCAAAAGAGTGAGAAGTTATGACTCCCCCATCAAAAATAACATCTTGCCAGTCACGATCAACACCAATTTGTAATTTACGTAAGGTTCTGTTAGAAATACTTCCTTCTCCACCAGTAGAGGGGTGACTAGAAGCTCTTTCTCTTTCAGCAGAATCTGCTAATGAGAAATAGTAAGCATCACTTTGGCGAGCCTCTTTAAAACCAGTATAAGTGTTATAAGAGAATTTAGTTTTTCCTTCTTCTCCTTCTTTAGTGGTAATTAAGATTACCCCATTAGCTCCACGAGAACCATAAATTGCTGCAGATGCAGCATCTTTTAAGATCTCGAAAGATGCAACATCGTTCATATCTAAGTTCCCCAAGTAATCATTATCTACTAAGAGACCATCAACAACGATGGCAGGATCAGAAACCCCAGTAATTGAACCTGTACCACGAATACGAATCGTTGGAGCAGAACCTGCTTCCCCTTCTGTAGCGGCGATGTTCACCCCAGATACTTGACCTACTAAAGCGTCGTCAACCCGAGAGACGGCGATTTGATCTAGTTTTTCGTTGGTTACTTTTGAAATCGATCCAGTAAGGTTAGACTTTCTTTGTGTACCATAACCCGTTACAACAATCTCGTCTAATTCTTGAAGATCTTGCTCTAAGGTGGCATTAATACTGTCTTGACCTGTAAAAGGGATGACTTGTGCTACATACCCAATGTAGGAGATTTCTACATTTTGACCGTTGTTTACTTCGATAGAGAAATTTCCATCAAAATCTGAAGTTGTTCCATTGTTTGTGCCTTGAACCAACACAGTAGCTCCAGGGATTGGTTGCCCATCTGAACCAACAATAGTTCCGCTTACTTGTGTCTGCGCATAGGACAAGAGCATCCCACAAAACACAAAGAAAAGCGTTAGTTGCGATTTAATTTTCATTAGTTGTTTATTTGTTTACTTAATAATTATAAAATTCATCTCAAAAGAGATGATGGCACATCAACTGTTTTAAAGCAAAATCTATATTTTACTCAAAAAACGTTGAGGCGGTATCGTTGTTTACTTTTAACTAAAAGAGTAAAGTAGGAGAAAGGTTAGCACTCCTTGTAATGTTGTTTGTTTGGGTTACCAGTTTGGAAAACCAAATTGGTTTACCAAATATAAAAAATATTATTGAACATCAAAGAAAATGTTGATAAAATTGTTTATTCCATGAAATCCTCGCGAATTGGACTAAAAACATCAATCAACTCACCCGCTTCAAGACAAATAGCACCGTGTAAAACATTGGTAGGGATATAAAAATTATCTCCTTGACGTAGGGTTTGTGTTTCCCCATCAATGGTTACTTCAAAAACACCAGAGGCAACATGAGTGACTTGTGAGTGATGGTGTTGGTGCATAGGACCAATCCCCCCTTTTTCAAAGGCAACATGCACTAACATGATCTTATCATCATAGCCCATGATTTTACGTTTAACACCCTCTCCTACTGTTTCCCATTCCATATCTTTGGTCAACAAAAAAGATTTACTTGTTCCGAAACTTTTCATTTTTAGTTGTTTAGTTATTATTAGTGTTTTTTCTATTGTAAAGCAAAATTAGTATTACTGTTGTGGAGGAGTTCCAGGGCCGACCGTTGAGTCTCTAAACCATACTTCGGTATAACTTCCGTTTTCATATTGTTTCGCAATATCTCCGCCATAGGTTTCAGCACCAGTGTGCCATACCATATTCTTTTCTGGGTTCTTTCCGTTAGTTTGGTTATAGGCTCCTTGTTTAAAATAATTTAATTCCCCTTTATACGCTATCGCTCTTTCTGTACCGTCTTGACCCAAGGGACCAAATAGTTTGACTACCTGCTGGGGTATATCTGCTTGATTGATATACTCAGATGCGATAAGATTTTTAGTAAATGTTTTTGTTTCGTGATTTGGACTTTTAAAAGTTAAGTACATGATTCCTTCATACACATTGACTTCATAACTAAATTCTTCGCCAAGCTTAATTCCATCTTCAGGTTCTGGAGGATAGGCGTCTTTAGCAGTTCCTACAACGGCCATGTCATGACCCCAAATAGCCGTAGAGAAATCCCATCTACCAGCATTATCTTCCCCGGCTGTATTGATTTCATAGTTCCAAAAAACAGATCCTTTTTCATGCCCTGGGAATTTTCTATAATACAATTTAAAAGGTTCATTTTCATGTCCTTCTCCACTGTGAATTTGTCCAACGACAGTAGAAAAAGAGGCAGCAACTCTAGCATCTCCAGTGGTGGAGACATGCATTACCCTGCAGGTCCCTGTTAGCTTTCCACCTTCTTCTGGAACCCATTCTCTTTTTTCGTGTAGTTCTGTTCTAGTATTGCTTGAGTTAGGAGAAGTTACCCCTGAGTTAGGGGTTTTAAATGCTACCCAACGTCTGGTTCCGTCTATAACAGTATAGAAAAAGTCTTTATTTTCAAAGTCAACAAGATTATTTTCTCTTGTACCATCTCCCATTAATATTTTAAACTTATCCATAAAAGGAATGACTTGGCTGGGGTAAACGGTCTTTTTACTTAAATCGTCATTTGCAGCGAAATAACCTTCATTTGAATAAGCTTTATCACTGATTTCAAGCTTCGCTGATTTAAACCATACCTCAGCATAATTCCCGTCTGCATATTGTTTTTGAAGATCTCCTCCATGGGTTTCAGCGCCAGAACACCACACTCGATTGACTTGAGGACTCTTCCCATTGGTTTGATTGTAACTGCCCAATTTAAAGAACAAGCCTTGATCTGTATAGGCGTTTTCACGTTCAATACCATCTTGTCCTATCGGAAAAAACAACTCCTTTACTTGAGTTGGAATGTCTTCTTTTGTTTTAAATTCAGAATCAATTAAATTCTTAGTAAAGGTTTTGGTTTCGTGTCCTTCACTTGAAAAGGTGAGGTACATCATTCCATCTTTTACTTCAACCTCATAACTAAACTCTTCCCCCAATTCGATTCCCTCTTCTGGTTCCTCTGGATAGGTGTTTTCATCTGTGCCTATAACAGAGAAATCATAGCCCCAAATGGGATAAGAATAATCCCATCTTCCTGAATTGTCTTCTCCAGCCGTATTGATTTCATAATTCCAAAAAACCGACCCGTTGGTATGGCCGGGGAATTTTTTATAATACAATTTAAAGGGCTCATTTTCATGTCCATCTGCGCTGTGAATCTGCCCGACTACCACTGAATAACTTGCGGCCACTCGAGCATCGCCTGTTGTAGCCACATTGGTCACTTTTAAGGTGGCATTTAATTTAGCATCGGTCATAGGTGACCACTTTTTTAATTGGGCGAGTTCTGTTCTGGTGTTGTTAGAGGTGCCGTGGGTATTTCCAGCGTTAGGGGTTTTAAATACCACCCAATTTTCCTCTCCTTCTTTAGTAGCATAAAAGAAATCTTTGTTCTCATAGTTGGTTGCTTGACCCACATTCGACCCATCTCCTAAAATTAAATTCCAATGTTGAAAAAATGGGATAACATCATTTGACTTAAGTGTGAGCTTGTTATTTTCTATACATCCTTGTAAGAATAGCAAAAACATCATGATAAAAAGTCGAGAAACTAGGCTTGATTTTGTCATTATAGTTTGTTTTCAGTTTTACTGGTTTTCCAAATTGGTCAACCAATATAAACATTTCTATTTAAAACTGCTTATTACATTCATAAAAAAAAGTCCCTATTGGATTCAATAGAGACTTTCTAATATAGTGTTTATAGAGTATTATGGCAATAAGGCTCCATTATAATAAGCAACTTGTCGGGTTATTTGTCCTTCAGCATTAAAAGAATGAGTAAAATGACAGAATACTTTTATTAGCTCGCCTGTCTTTTTACTTTTAAATCTAAAAGTCCACCAAGAAATCGTTTCTGAACCGCTTCCCTCATAATCTAATAAATCTGGGTAGCCATATTCGTCTATACTAATTAAATCGTATTTCGTTAAAGTTTGCTCAAAGCCTACTCTGTTTTCTGTGATTGAGCTAGAGGTTCCTATGGGGGCATTAATGTCAGAAAAACGCGCTCCTTTTGTATAAAAAGAATAAGCTTTATCATGATCTCCCATTTCGATATATGATATCACTTTTCTTAAAGTTCTAATATTTTCGTGGTCTTTGTAAATAGTCCCATTGCGAATGGTTTCAAAAGACAAATTGTATTTGTCCATGATACGAGTATTGTAATTGATGATCATGGCAGCAATCTTGTCCCCGGCTTTGTTTAAGATAAAAGAACGATCATAAGGCATCTCGATTTTAAAACCGTTGTTCTTATCAATCCCGTGAAACACATCATAGGTGTAAACCCAAGTACCAGAGCGTTTGTACTCTAAAGCATCTGGATAAGAACCACCTCTTTTGTCTATAGAATAGTTCATCAATGATCCGTTCCAATATTTGGCTTGATTAATCATATCCTGTTTGGTGGCAGAATTTCTGTCTTTGTTCATTCCTTCACCATTATAGGCTTTAAAATCATCTGTCATTAAAGCATTGAGTTGGGCTTCATCTGCCGCAATAAAGGCTTTATTAAACTTTTCTACTAAGTCAATACCAGGGTGTTGATCATAGATCTTTCCGTTAGAATTTTTTTGTGCAGCTACACTTAAAGATCCTGCAAATAGCAGGATGAAATAGAATTTTTTCATTGTTAATTGATTTATGGTTATCTAAAGCTAAAAAAATCTAGTCACATATGGAAATCTATTCGATAGAATAAACACCTCACTTCGCCATAAAAAATAAATACAGAAAAATGTGAAAATGCTATATTGCAGTATATGAAATTGAAAACATTCGCTTTAAAACTCCTTTTAGCCCTCACACTAATGGCTTGTCAATCAAAACCAAGCTCGACAATCTCTCCCAAAACATATCTCGCCCTAGGAGACAGTTACACCATAGGGGAAAGTGTACAGGATAGTCTGCGCTGGCCTAACCAGCTAGTTAGTGCATTAAATCAAAACGGAAAAGAATTTGAGGCTGCTACCATTGTTGCACAAACAGGCTGGACAACAGATGAGCTTGCTGCTGCAGTGGACACCGTCCAGCTTAAACCTCCTTATGATTATGTTTCCCTTTTGATTGGGGTAAACAACCAATACAGAGGAAGAAGTATCGAAAATTTTGAAACAGAGTTTATTCATTTGCTCGAAAGAGCGATTATACTAGGAGGGCAAGAGGGAACCAACATTTTCGTGCTCTCTATACCAGACTGGGGGGTGATGCCTTTTGCAGAAGGAAGGGATCGCACACAAATCGCACAAGAAATAGACCAATTTAATAGTGTGATTCAAGCAGTATGTCACGATAAAAATATTGCACATTTTGACACCACTACTATTTCTAGAGAAGCAACAACTAACGCATTGCTTGTCGCTCAAGATGGCTTACATCCAAGCGGGACAATGTATGCAAGATGGGTTGCTACTGTACTGCCATTTTTTAATGCTACTGGAGATGAATAGACATGAAAAAGCACAAGAGTGTGATAGAAAAGATCCTTTAGCCCAATATAAGGCAGCATTTTTCCACCCAGAAAATGAAATCTATCTCGATGGGAATTCTCTGGGGAAACTTCCGCTGAAAGCGAAAGAAAACATCGCCTCACTGATGCAAGAACAGTGGGGAGAAAATTTAATTAGAAGCTGGAACGAGCATTGGCTAGATTTACCCAAACACCTTGCAACTAAATTAGCACAGTTATTAAATGTCAATGCGAAAGAGGTTTTAGTGGGCGAATCTACCTCGGTTAATTTGTATAAAGTAGCCCATGCCTTGATTCAATCTGGGCATTACCCTAAACAGTTCCTGACCGATTCCCTCAATTTCCCAACAGATAATTATATCCTAGATGGTATTAGTCGTGAATGCGCTTTAACAAAGCCTATTTGTGTCCAATACACCACAGATTTAAAAGCAGATCTCAACTTGCTTAAAGAGCAAATTATAGAGCACCCAGGCGTTATTTGTTTGAGTCTGGTTAGTTATAAAAGTGCTTATTATTACCCCATGAAAGCGTTAAACCTTCATGCAAAAGAACACAACAGTATCATTATTTGGGATCTAAGTCATGCAGTAGGTGCTGTTGCGATTGATTTAAAAGAAACCCATACGCTAGCGGCTATAGGATGCACGTATAAATACCTCAACGGCGGACCAGGTTCCCCTGCCTTTATATATTTAGAAGACAGTCTTATTCCTCACCTTTTGAGTCCTATTCAAGGCTGGTTTGGTCACGCAAAACCCTTTGACTTTTCACAAGATTATCTTCCAGCCAGGGGGATTGAAAAATTTGATGCAGGGACCCCCACAGTTTTATCGTTGGCGGCAATGGAGGCAGGGATTGACATCACTTTAGACGCAGGTATCAAAAGCATTAGAGCAAAAAGTATTGCGCTTTCAAATTTCTTTTTAGACACTTTTTATACTGAACTGGTACCGCTAGGCTATGTTTTAGAAAGTCCAGAAAATGAAGCGGAACGCGGTGCTCATATCACCCTATCGCATCAAGCGTCTTGGCGTATCTGTCAGTGCTTATTACAGGGCAAAGAAAAGAGACCTAAAATTATTCCAGATTTTAGACCTCCCCATTATATTCGTTTAGGGATTGCTCCCATTTATACAACATACGAGGATATGTGGCATACACTAGAGCGATTAAAAGAAATCGCACAAAATAAAGAATTTGAGCAGTGTAGTAATGTTCGTCCCACCGTTACTTAAATGAAGTTCTCTTCTTCGTTTTTAATGGGTTCAGGGGACTCTGGAGGTGTTGGAGGGGCTGGAGAAATGGGTCCTTCTACTCCCTTGTGATGATGCTTTCTTTTGTGCTTATGGCGCTGCTTTATTTTTCTTTTTTGATCCTCAGACAGGCTTTTGTGGTAGTCCCCTCTGGATTGATGTACTTCTTCATACATCGCACGGTACAGTGCTCTTTGTTCTTCGGTTAAAGATTCGACAAAAACTTTTCTTCGCTGGCGTTTATCCATAGAGTCGTTCTTTAAAATAGCACTTTGCGTTTCATTTAAAGAAGCTTTAAAATCTGCTCTTAAACTCTTGATGATCTCACGACGCTCTTTCAATAAGGCTTTTTGCTCTTGTGACAGACTTTCTAAACGTTCCAGTTTAGGATTGTTTGTTTGACTGCTTTCTTGAGCTAGACCATTTAAAAAAAAGACAAGTAAAAAAAAAGGCAAAAAAGGTGTTTTGAGTATTTTCATTTTCAAGGCTTTATCGTTTAGACCGTGGGAAGAGAAAAAAGTTTTAATTGAGGGCCAGATCATTTTCAAAATCATCTAAAAGAGCTTCTTGAATCGCTTGATCTAACTCGGTTTCTTCTAATAAAAGGGTATCCATCAATAAAGAAGTGACAAAAACATCTTCTTCTACTTGTGGTGTCTCTTTAACGACAGGGGCATTTGTTTTAGTTAAAAAGAAAATAAACAACAAGGACGCAGCAATACCGCTAAGGGTAAACCACGGGGAAATTAATCTCGATTTTGGAGAAGTATTTATTTCTTTTTGAATTAACTCCAAAATGTGCTTTTTACTTTCTTCCGAATGATTTTCTGGCCTCTTAAAGCCTAAATCTTGCAGGGTGTGTTTTTTATTCTTCATCTTATCACTACTTTTCTAACTGTTGCTTAATTTTTTTCTCTGCTTTGTAATAAAGCGTTTTAACTGAATTTTCGTTTGTATTAGTAAGTTGAGCTACTTGAGAAAACTTTAGACCATCAAAATATTTTAGATTAAATATATGGCGTTCACTTTCTTTTAGATTACCTATGGCTTTGTGCAGGGCATGTATACTTTCTTCTCCGTTAAAATAGGGGTCTGCTTTAAGGGTTTCAAGGTAGCTGCTATCGACATCGTCTAAACGATAATACTGTCTTTTTTGTTTTAAAAAACGCATAGACTCATTGTACGCAATACGAAACATCCAAGTCTCGATTTTGCTCTCCCCTTTAAAACCAGCTAGCCCTTTATGAATCTTTAGCCAAGTGTTTTGCAAAACATCTTGGGCGTCATCATGCACCAGAACAATTTTACGAATCATCCAGTACAAACGATCGTGGTGGGTTTCTAGTAATGCATCAAAGTCGATATTTATTGAGCGGCTCACAGTATTATCTTGACCATAAGAGGATAAAACAATTTCCATATTGTTATGACCCCATTATGAGCTAAAAGTTTTATTATTTCAAAAAACTTTTTGTCAGAACAATCAATTCAAAGTAAATTAAACAACTTCAAAAAGACCAGCGACGCCCATTCCACCTCCTACACACATGGTAGAAACTACATATTTTGCTCCGCGACGTTTTCCTTCAATTAGGGCATGGGCGACCATTCGGGCTCCAGACATACCATAAGGATGGCCAATAGAAATTGCTCCGCCATTAACATTCATCAATTCGTTAGGGATCCCTAAATGATCACGGCAGTATAAGACTTGAACAGCAAAAGCTTCGTTCAATTCCCACAGACCAATATCGTCCAATTTAAGCCCATTGGCTTTTAATAATTTTGGAATGGCATAAATTGGGCCTATTCCCATTTCATCTGGTTCACAACCCGCAACGGCTACCCCACGATAAATCCCTAATGGGGTCACATTGTGTTTTGCAGCAACACTCCCTTCCATCAAAACACTAGCCGAAGCACCATCTGATAATTGACTGGCATTACCTGCTGTAATACAACCATTTTCAATCACTGGATTTAAACCAGCTAATCCTTCTAATTGTGTGCTGGGTCGATTTCCTTGATCTTTTTCTAAGCTAAAATCGTGAAAGCTTATTTCTTTTGTTTCACGGTCCATTACACCCATATTAGTTGTGGTAGAGATAATTTCATTGTCAAACCTTCCTGCTTCTTGAGCTGCAGCTGTTCTCTGTTGACTTTGTAAAGCATATTGATCTTGCGCTTCGCGCGAGATATTATAGCGTTTTGCAACCACCTCTGCCGTTTGTAACATGGGCATATAGATGTGTTTGTGCTGCGCAACCAAAGCTTTATCGACCATGCGATGGGTATTCATATTTTCATTTTGAACTAAACTGATCGATTCAACTCCTCCTCCAATAACGACATCCATGCCATCGCTTTGAATTTGTTTTGCTGCTGTGGCAATGGCCATCATTCCAGAGGAACACTGTCGATCGATACTCATTCCACTAACGGTAGCTGGAAGTCCTCCCGCTAAAGCCGCCATGCGACCAATGTTTCCGCCGGTGGTTCCTTGTTGTAAAGCGGCCCCCATAATTACATCGTCCACTTGACTGGGATCTACCCCTGCACGTTTAACTGCTTCTTTTACGGCAATTCCAGCTAATGTGGGTGCAGTTGTATTATTATAAGCACCGCGATATGCTTTCCCAATGGGTGTTCTTGCTGTAGATACAATTAGTGCTTCTCTCATGTCAAATATTTTGGATTTTATTAATTGAGTTATGGAGCAAATTAAACGATTTATTTCAATTTAAGGCAACTTTTCTTTCAGCTTGAACAATTCGTTTACTCTGGAAGGGGATTTTAAACATCTATTTTATTTTGACTACATTAGAGAGGACTAAGGGAAAAAATAGGATAATGAAACGCTCAAGAAAAATCAAAACTTTATATGGTCTTGGGTTCTCTTCCATGGGGATAAAAGACGCACTATTTCAATTATTTCTATTTTTCTATTTCAGTCAAATTCTAGGGCTCAGTGCTACCTACACTGGATTAGCTACCATTATTGCGCTGTTTTTTGACGCCATAAGCGACCCCTGGATAGGTACCTTGTCAGACCGGTGGGTGTCAAAAAAATATGGGCGTCGCCATCCTTTTATGTATGCCGCAGCGCTACCGTTAGGAGCAACTTTATTTCTCCTCTTTTCTCCCCCTAATGGATTAAATGAATTTGGTTTATTTCTGTGGTTAACCTTCTTTTCTACTTTGGTTAGGGTTGCACTAACCTTATTTATCGTTCCAGGGATGTCCCTGGGAGCAGAATTATCAGATGATTATGATGAACGTACTTCTATCACCAGTTACCGGGTTATGTTTGGTTCTCTTATAGGCCCAATCTTACTGATGTTTGGCTTATTGGTTTTCTTTACTCCTACCGCAGAACATGCTAATGGATTATTTAACGAAGCAGCTTATTCAAAATTTGCCCTCATGTGCGGAATACTCGCCGCCCTAGCCATTGTAATTAGTACTTATGGAACACAATCAACCATCTCAAGTCTCCCAGAGGCAAAAGTTGACTCCGCCTCAAAAGACTCCTCTTCTGCTTGGAAAAGTTTAAGAGAAGCAATACAACTTAAATCATACAGCAGTCTAGTTTTTTATATCATGATTGTTTATATCGGTTTAGGTATTGGGATGGTTTTTACAACCTATTTTACGACTTATTTTTTTGAACTAAGCGAAAAAGAATTAGCAGGTCTTCCTATCACAAGTGCCCTGGGTGGAATAAATGCACTTTTTTTAGCGCCAATAATGGGACAGATTTATGACAAAAAGAAAAGTGTCATCATTAGCACCTTTGGATTAGGTATCTTCTTTGCTTCCCCTTATTTGTTACGCTTTTTAAATTTATTTCCAGAGAACAATACAGCCTTACTAGTCCCTGTGTACTTTTTAACTCTTTGGGTAGCTTACACCTTTCTATGGATTGCCATTTCAATCACTAACTCTATGATGGCAGAAGTGGTAGATGAATATGAATCTCTTCATCAAAAAAGAAATGAAGGTTTCTTTTTTTCCACCATGTCTTTTGCCTACAAATGCACAGTGGGCTTTGGGTATTTCTTTGCAGGCATCCTTCTTGATCTTATTCAATTCCCAAAACAGGTTACTCAGATCGATAGTATCTCCCCAGAGGTAATTAATGGTTTAGGTCTCATTGGTGGTCCATTAATATTATTGATTTATTTAAGTGCTATCTTATTTATCATGCACTACCCCATTAACAAATCTTCTCATCAGACAATCAAAAAAAGCATTCAAAAAGCTTCCCTCAACTAACGGCTATATTAATGCAAAAAACAATAGACACTATAATTATTGGCGCTGGATTTGCAGGAATTGGGGCCGCTATACAATTAAAAAAACAAGGGGTGAAAAACTTTCTTGTATTAGAGCGAAAAAGGGAGGTTGGTGGAACTTGGCGAGACAACACTTATCCGGGCTGTGCTTGTGATATCCCTTCTTTTTTATATTCTTATTCTTTTGAATTAAATCCAGAATGGTCTGCAGCTTTTTCACCACACAATGAGATTTTAGATTACCTCAAATTTTGTGTTAAGAAATATGGAATAGAAGAGTACGTTCTCTATAATACTGCAGTGGAAGAAGTGCGTTTTGATGCCGCTAAAGGCAGCTGGAAAGTCACAACTCAAACAGAAAAAAGCTTTAAGGCAAGAACACTTATTTCTTGTTCTGGGCCGTTAAATGAGCCCAGCTATCCAGAGATTAAAAATCGTGCCGCTTTTAAAGGAACACAATTTCACTCTTTACATTGGCAACACGATCTTGACTTAAAAAATAAGCGTATTGCCGTTATAGGCACAGGGGCAAGTGCCATTCAATTCATCCCAGAAATTGCTAAAACTGCTAAAGAGGTCAATATTTTCCAAAGGACAGCCCCTTGGGTTAGCCCAAAAAATAATCAAATATTTCCAGAATCTTCTAAAAATCGCTTTCGAAAATTCCCTAGCTACATGCGCTTTTGGCGAGAGTTAGTTTACTGGATCCTCGAACTAAGAGGAACCAGCCAATATAAAGACAATAAAATGCGTCAATGGCGAACGAAAGAAGCTATGCACCATCTCAATACTCAAATTAGCGATCCAGTCTTGCGAAAAAAACTCACTCCAGATTACACCATTGGTTGTAAACGCATTCTTATTTCAGATGAATACTACCCCACCCTAACCAAAGAACATGTTCATTTAGAAACAGACCCAATAGCTAGTTATACAGAAAAAGGAGTTTTAACACAAAGTGGAAAAGAAATTGAAGTAGATATCATTATCTACGGCACTGGATTTAAAACAACTACTTTTTCTCATATTTACAAGGTTATTGGCTTAAATAATCGCAATCTTTTTGAAGAATGGGACCAACAAGGAGGTGAAGCTTTTAAAGGGATTAATGTGAATGGTTTCCCTAATTTTCTAATAACCGTTGGTCCAAATACAGGTCTTGGACACAATTCAATCATTCATATGATGGAGTCCCAGTACAAGTATATACTTGACTATCTAAAAAAACTCCAACAGCACCCCAAAAACACTTTCTTTGACGTTAAAATAGAAGAGCAAAAAGCCTTCAATAAAAAACTGCAAGAAGAACTCGAAAGCATGGTATGGACCACGGGAGGATGTCAAAGTTACTACCTCAAAGACAGAGGTGGAAAAAACACTTCTATATGGCCTGGAAGCACAATGAAATACAGAAAAATGACCAAAAAAATGAAACTCAGTGATTACAATATTCTTCGTGCTTAATTAAATTCATCAATGCCAAATAAATTTATTTCTTGATACAATCATTAAAGAAAAATGAGACTCTTTCCTTTTAAAATTACCTTGATAAAACGCCAGGAGGTCGCCTTGTGAGCAAATAATTTAAAGAGATTCATATATTTACGAGAACTAGAACGGTGATTTTAACCCTTTCGTGCTCCAGTAAGAGTTAAATTTATCGAGCTTTTAAAATTAAAACCAAACAACTATTATGAGTAATTCAACTAACGACGCCTTATTTGATTTTAAGTTTTATGAGTGGGAAAAACGCTTAAAAGACCAGCCCTTTTTAAGACAACCCTTTGGTGACCAGTGGGAAGAATACACTTGGGGAGAGGTGGGACAAATGGCGCGTAAATTAGCGACGGGATTAAAATCTTTAGGCTTACGCGAAAATGCCCATATTGGATTAATCTCGAAGAATTGTCGTGAGTGGATTATTGCAGATCTAGCTATTGTTATGGCGGGTTATATTAGCGTTCCCTTTTTTCCCACGCTAAATTCAAAAGAAATTAACACCCTACTCACCTTTGGAGATGTTGACTTACTCTTCACAGGAAAGGTAGAAAATTGGGAAGAACAAAAAGCAGGAGTTCCAAAAGGAATGCCCACCATTGCATTTCCCCATTATGACAATCACTCAAACATTACCGAAGGACATCAATGGTTTGATTTCATCAATCAGTTTGAACCCATGCAAGAGCCTCATCACCCTAAAATGAGCGATACGTGGACCATTATATTCACTTCTGGAACTACAGGTAACCCCAAAGGAGTCGTGCTAGAC
>JAKMGK010000081.1 GCA_022424955.1 Flavobacteriaceae bacterium | reverse complement strand
ATCCTAATCCAACAACTAAACGATTGAGCAATTGAACTTCCTCTTCGTCTGCGATGTGATCTGCATAGACCATGCGGGTTAGATCATACAAACGCTCTAGACGACGTTGTTCATTAGCCGGTGGGTTAATTGGGTATTGATCAGGATTTGCCATAATCTGTGCTACCTCATCCTCTTCAATTTCAAGATTAATTGCAGTTCGATTGATGAAGGCTTTTTCTTCATCAGTAATAATTCCATCAGAAAGTGCAACACGAACAATTGCCGCAAAGTGGTCACGATTACGTTGTTTGAAGCCAGAGGTAAATAGGTCGGAAAATGACATAAAATTAGTTTTGCTCAAAGATAAAAAATCAAAGAAAATATTGGCGACTTGTCTCAATAGTTTTTGAAATAAATATGTACTTTCCCAAAAAATTGGCACATGAAGCATCGTTTGAAAATAATTAAGAATAGATCTGATATAGGCGCAGGTACCCGTGGGTCTGATATGGGGATTGATGCGCTAGAGATTGCAGCGATTAATCGTGAAAACGATTTTTTTCATCGTCATCCTTTTATCGATGTTCCTACCCATAATGAAACCATTTATGACAAGGTAAATAACACCTTTGCTAAACGAATTAATTTTGTGGCTGAACAATGTGAGCGTGTATGCGAAGTAACGGCCATGGTGCTACAACATAAGCATTTTCCTTTAGTGATCTCTGGAGATCATTCTTCTGCCCTAGGTACTTTAGCAGGAATAAAATCTGCCTTTCCAGAGAAAACAATTGGCGCAATATGGATGGATGCCCATGCAGATTTGCATACCCCTTTAAGTTCGCCTTCGGGAAATGTCCATGGGATGCCATTAGCAGCTGCTTTGGGGTACGACAATGAAAAATATGCGGTTAATGCTATTAGTAAGGATACCTCTGATAGTTGGAATCAAATCAAAGCCTTAGGAGGAGAGGGGCCAAAGCTTAAACCAGAGCATTTGATCTATTTTGGCCTTCGTTCTACAGAAGAAGCAGAAGATCGCACTATAGAAGAGCACCAAATTCGTACCTATCCAGTGCACGAAGTGCGTCATAGGACGATTCAAACCTGTGTTGCTGAAGTGCTTGAAAGCTTATCTGAAGTGGATGTGATCTATATCACCTTTGATGTAGATAGTTTGGATTGTGACTTGATTTCTAGCGGAACAGGAACACCTGTTTCAAAGGGTTTTGATCCAGAAGAAATCATCACGTTGATTAAAGGCTTTATGGCTTCAGAAAAAGTGAGTTGTCTCGAAGTATGCGAGATCAACCCCCTGCTGGATGAAAAGGGGAATAAAATGGCTGAAACCGCTTTTGATATTATTGATGCGCTGTTTTAACTATTCCGCATGAGCGATTTCTTTTAAATAATTAAAGTGGTTTTTGTCACTTTCATTAGCCGTCTTGCTTTTTTTCTTTGCATGCTTTTCTAATTTATAAAGCATGCCTTTAATATCTGCTTTAACGCTTGGGTTAAGTTTATCTTCTTCTAATAATGCTTTTAGTTGCGTTGCAAAATGAAGCTGTAAACTTTTTTGCGATAGATCTAATGCTTTAGGAGCTGTAATTAAATCAGAATATAAATGATTGAGTAATTCTGCTGCGTCCATACCTTGTCCCACAAGAGAGGCATTTGCTGAAAGCATTCGATTTAAACGCCTAACACTAAGCAATCGATTTAATGCAGAGCGTTGTAGGTTTTGTAGAATGATTAATCCTCCTTCTCCTTTAATTTCTGAGATGATCTGCTTATCCATTAACCAGTTTTGGGTTTCCCATAAATGGATCTTTAAAAAATTAAGTGCGGCTAATTGTTTATTGCGTTCAACATTTTGATAGGTGACTGCCTCTTTTTGATTGGTAGTGTGTCTGGTTTGATATACTCCCCCTATCATGCTGAGGACGTGATAGATGTAACGTCGATAAACTCCTACCATTTCACCATATAATTCTGCTAAATCGTCATAGTTGTCGTTAGGAGACAGGGTCCAATCCATCAAATTTTTGGCAACGATTTTTAAATTACTTAGGCCATAAGTGCTTGCCTTTATGGGATCATCACCAATGTTTTCTGTTTGTGCGTTAGGGTCGTTACCTCTTCCACCAAACATGAACATGGGATCAAGGGATTTTGCATCTATCATAGCTTTTAGGAGACTTTGTTCCTCTTTTGGCGAAAGTCCATAATAGCGATAACCCCATTCGATCGCATAATCATCATATGGACCTAGCTGACGAACAAAACGAATGTTTTCATCTCCTGGCTGGGCGATATAATTATAGCGTGCATAATCCATTATGGTAGTGGCAATACCATATTTTTGGGTAAAGTCACCAGAGCGTAAGGAATCAACAGGATAGGCGCTACTTGCTTTCATATTATGGGGTAGGCCTAATGCGTGCCCTATTTCATGAGAAATCACTCTTCGCATCATCTCACCTATTTCTTCTTCTGGGGTGTTAAGCGAACGCGCTTTAGGGTTAGCCGCTCCTGTTTCGAGTAAATATCGGTTTCTGTAGGAGCGCAGGTGGTTGTGGTACCATATGATATCGCTTTCTAATATTTCTCCTGTGCGTGGATCAGAAACACTAGGTCCAGTTGCATTTCGTGTTTTAGACGCTACATATCGCACGGTGGAATAGCGAACGTCTTCTGGACTGAAGTCGGGGTCTTCTCCTTTTGATGGAGGGTCTTTTGCCAAAATGGCATTTTTAAATCCAGCTTTTTCAAAAGCGGTATTCCAGTCTTCAATACCTTGTTTAAAATACTTTCTCCATTTTAAGGGAGTAGCAGGGTCTAGATAGTAAACAATGGGTTTGACGGGTTCGACTAATTCTCCCTTCAAATAAGCATCTTTGTCTTTTGGCTCTAGTCTCCATCGTCTAACGATACTGTATTCGTCAGATTTTAAAGCATCAGAGCTGTAGTCAATCTTAGATAAGCTAAACCAGCCTACACGTTCATCCTCATAGCGAACTGGCATAGGGTCTTCTGGTAAAACGATAAAAGAATGATTGATTTGAAAGCTAAAGGTATTCGTACGATTAGCCCGTGGGGGTTTGTTTACTTTAAACGTCAGGGTGTGCCTAATCTCAGTGTTTTTTGGGAAACTATTGGCGCTGTCAATAC
>JAKMGK010000034.1 GCA_022424955.1 Flavobacteriaceae bacterium | reverse complement strand
GGTAAACGATACAGGGCTAAACTTTCTTGATAGGCTTCTTCTAGGTAAGCGTCAAAGTCTTCGGCAGTTTTGGGATTGCTGCAAGCAACTAGTGCCACCAGCAACAATAAATAGGTTTTTTTCATCTCTTGTAAATTTGTTTAAAGCTACGAAAGATAATGGATTTCCCCCGAAAGTACTTTTACACAAAGGATGTGACTTAAGTCTGTTTATTTAAGTTCTTAATTCTCTTTATTTTTTACGCGCCATCAAGGTCGCTTCAATGTCTTTAAGCGAGTATCCTTTGGCCTGTAAAAGAATAAGGTAGTGAAAGAGCAAATCGGCACTTTCGTTTAAGAACAATTCCTTGTTGTCGTCTTTGGCTTCAATAACGGTTTCTACAGCCTCCTCGCCTACTTTTTGAGCGATTTTATTAATGCCCTCACGGAAGAGGGAGGCCACATAACTCTTGTCCTCGTCTGCAGCTTTGCGTTGGGCAATGGTATTTTCTAATTCTGAGAAAAAGCCAAATTGTGCTTGGTTTTCTTCTCCCCAGCAAGTATCCGTGCCTTTATGGCAAGCAGGTCCTTTAGGGCTTGCTTGAATCAATAGCGTGTCTTGATCGCAATCTGCCTTGATTTCGACGACTTGCAAGAAGTTCCCGCTTTCTTCCCCTTTGGTCCATAAACGTTGCTTAGAACGGCTATAAAAGGTCACCTGGCGAGTGGTTTGGGTCTTTTCGAGGGCTGCAGCATTCATGTAGCCAAGCATTAAGACCTTTTTTGTTTGTGCGTCTTGGATTATGGCGGGTAAAAGTCCGTCAGGGGATTTAGAAAAGTTGAGTTCCATAAGGCTTATATTCTTACAGCGATTTGCTGTTGTTTGAGTTGTTGTTTTAAATCGGGTACACTTATTTCCCCAAAGTGAAAGACACTGGCCGCTAAAGCAGCATCTGCTTTCCCATGGGTAAAGGTGTCGATAAAATGTTGTGTATTGCCGGCACCACCAGAGGCAATGATAGGAATATTTACTGCTGTGGAGAGTCTGGCAAGGGCTTCGTTCGCAAAGCCATTCTTTGTCCCATCGTGATCCATGGAGGTAAGAAGAATTTCTCCTGCTCCGCGTTCTTCGACTTCTTTGGCCCAGTCAAATAGATCGATTTCGGTAGGGACTTTCCCTCCTACTAAATGTACTTTCCATTGGCCATCAATCTGCTTGGCGTCAATGGCGACCACCAAACATTGACTCCCAAAATGATTGGCGACTTCGTCAATCAATGCTGGACGTTTGACCGCTGCAGAATTGATGGAAACCTTATCTGCCCCGTTTTTTAAAAGGATGGAAACATCTTCTACCGCACGTATTCCCCCACCTACCGTAAAGGGAATATCAATCGCTGCCGCTACTTTTAAAACAAGTTCTGCCAAGGTTTTGCGTTGCTGTTCTGTGGCCGAGATATCGAGAAAGACCAGCTCATCGGCATTTTCAAAGGCGTATTGTGCAGCGAGTTCTACCGGATCTCCCGCATCACGTAAGTTGACAAAGTTTACTCCTTTGACCGTGCGACCATCTTTAATGTCTAAACAAGGGATAATGCGTTTGGTTAACATATTAATGGTTTGAGAAAATAAATTGTTCTAACTGCTTCAACGAAATGCGGTTTTCATAAATCGCTTTCCCAATGATGGTTCCTTCACAGCCCATTTCGGCTAAACGTGGGAGTTCATCAAACTGAGAAATCCCTCCAGAAGCAATAAGTTTAACTTCTGTTTCTGAAAGTATTTTCTGGTACAAATCAAAAGAGGGACCTTGTAACATGCCGTCTTTACTTATATCTGTACAGATAGTGTGTTGAATTCCTTTGGTTTGATAATGCGCAAGAAAATCAAAAAGGGATTGGTCAGAGGTTTCTAACCAACCGTCTGTCGCAATGTATTCGCCTTTTACGTCTGCTCCTAAAATGATTTTTTCTGCACCATAGTGCTCAATCCATGATGTAAATGTGTCTGGGTCTTTTACCGCTATACTCCCACCCGTGATTTGTTTTGCACCGCTTTCAAAGGCGATACGCAAGTCATCGTCAGATTTTAAACCTCCCCCAAAGTCAATATTCAAATTGGTTTTAGTGGCAATGGTTTCTAGTACCTTATGGTTGACAATATGCTTAGATTTAGCCCCGTCGAGATCCACCAAGTGCAAGTATTCAATACCGTGATCTTCATAGGCTTTGGCTACTTCTAAGGGGTTTTCATTATAGGTTTTTTGGGTGCTGTAGTCTCCTTTAGACAAACGCACGCATTTCCCATCAATAATGTCTATGGCAGGGATAATTCTCATAGGGCTAAAAAGTTTTGTAAGAGTTGACTCCCAGCTTTACTGCTTTTCTCTGGGTGAAACTGTACGCCATAGAAATTGTCTTTTTGCAGGGCAACACTATAGGTCCCGTCATAGTCACTTTGAGCAATGGTTGCATCGCATAAAGGCACATAAAAAGAGTGCACTAAATACATGAAGTCATCTTCTTTAATCTGTTTAAAAAGAGGGCTTTGAAAATTTGAAATCGTATTCCATCCCATTTGTGGGACTTTAACTTTATTCGAGAAACGAACAACCTTTCCGGGAATAATCCCCAGGCCATTTACCTCTCCTTCTTCGGTGGTATCACAAAGTAATTGCATGCCCAAGCAGATCCCTAAAACGGGCTGCTTTAACTGAGGGATTAATTGATCTAATCCTGTTTGCTTTAGCTTTTTCATGGCGCTGGCAGCGGCTCCTTGACCAGGGAAAATCACCTTCTCGGCGGCTTGAATCACTTCGGGATCTGAAGTAAGCACACTGGCTACCCCTAAGCGTTCTAAGGCAAATTGTAAGGAGCGGACGTTCCCGGCATCGTAATCTATTATGGCTACCATCTATAAACTGCCTTTAGTGGAGGGAAGAATCATTTTCTCGGGATCGCGTTTTACAGCTACTTTAATCGCTTTGGCGAATGCTTTAAAAATGGCTTCGATCTTGTGATGTTCGTTGGTTCCTTCTGCTTTGATATTGAGATTTGCCTTGGCCCCGTCCGTAAAAGATTTAAAGAAGTGAATAAACATTTCTGTGGGCATTTGACCTATCATTTCTCGCTTGAATTCTGTTTCCCAAACCAGCCAATTTCTTCCGCCAAAATCAATGGCTACTTGCGCTAGGCAGTCATCCATGGGTAAACAAAACCCATAGCGCTCTATGCCTAATTTATTTCCTAAGGCAGCAGCAAAGGCTTCCCCTAAAACAATGGCCGTGTCTTCAATAGTGTGGTGTTCATCTACTGCTAAGTCTCCTTTGACTTTAAGGTCTAAGTCCATGTTCCCATGGCGGGTAATTTGGTCTAACATATGATCGAAGAAAGCAATGCCAGTGTCAATACTACTCTTTCCGCTCCCATCGAGGTTGAGTGTAAGCGCGATATCGGTTTCATGCGTAGTGCGTTTTTGTACCACAATACGCTGATTGAGCTTTAAAAAAGAATAGATCTCTTTCCACTGGGTTGTTTTAAGCGCGATAGCGGCCTCTAAATCTTTGGTAGCTTCATCTGCTCCCAGAGCTTCATCATTGGCGATAAAAAGGCCTTTGGCGCCTAAATTCTTCGCTAATCCCATATCGGTTAAGCGATCCCCAATAACATAAGAGTTGGCCAAGTCATATTTTTCATTGTCCAGGTATTGCGTTAAAAGGCCCGTTCGCGGTTTACGTGTGGGGGCATTATCAGCGGGAAAGCTTCTATCGATAAGGATATTATCAAAAGTCACTCCTTCATTTTCGAAGCTTTTTAGAACAAAATTGTGGGTAGGCCAAAAAGTGTCTTCTGGAAAACTAGCTGTTCCCAAACCGTCTTGATTGGTCACCATGACCAATTCGTAGTCCATTTCACGGGCAATTTTACCCAAGTAAGTAAATACCTCTGGATAAAAAACTAGCTTTTCTAAAGCGTCTAATTGGTAATCGGCAGGCTCTAAGGCCAAGGTACCGTCTCTGTCTATAAAAAGTACTTTTTTCATTTGCTGTCCATGGTGCACAAGGCACTGATTAATGCATTATTTTCTTCCATAGTACCAACCGTAACACGCAAGGTATTGGTACAATTGTGGTTTTTAGAGGGGTTTCTTACTACAATTCCTCTTTCGATTAGCTGATTATATCGTTTACTACTGTTATCAACTTTCACTAAAAAGAAATTAGCATGAGAAGGATAGATTATTTTAATAAAAGATAAGCTTGTTATTTCATTGATAATGCGGTCTTTTTCTGCTAATATTTGTTGCATTTGTTGTTGAATCAAGCCCTGTTCTTTTAAACGCTTTAACACAACCTCTTGCGTTAAAACATTGATGTTATAGGGGGCTTTCAGCTTATTCATCAAATGGATGATTTGAGGATCTCCAAAACACATTCCTAATCGAACCCCAGCTAAACCTTGTGCTTTAGAAAAGGTTTGTACCACGATAAGATTATCATAGTCTGATAATTGTGGAAGGATGGATTGATCTTGGGCAAATTCCACATAGGCTTCATCTACTACCACTAGACCATTAAATTTATCTAATAGAAGTCGAATGTCTTCTACCGCAAAACAATTCCCTGTTGGGTTGTTTGGACTTGGGATAAAGATCATTTTAGTGCGCTTAGTTTTTGCCGCTAAAATGGCAGGAATATCTAACTGAAAGTCTTTTGTTAAAGGAACTGGAATGGTTTCAATGTTATTGATATCTGCGCAAACTTGGTACATCCCAAAAGTTGGCGGTAAAATAATGGCTTGGTCTTTTCCGGGAGCACAAAAGGCGATCATCAATTGGTTAAGCACTTCGTCACTACCGTTGCCTAAATAAATTTGTTCTACATTCACGCCTTTGGCTTCAACTAGTCGTTGCTTGAGCTTCTTTTGCATGGGATCGGGATAGCGATTCATGCCATTGTTAAAGGGGTTTTCATTGGCATCGAGCAAAATCATTTCTCGGCCATCATTTACAAACTCTTCTCGAGCAGACCGATAAGGCTTTAGCGAAACGATCTCTGGTCGTGCCCATTGAAGGATACGATTTTTACTATTCATTGTTGAGGTCATTTAGGCGTAAAGTTACGGCGTTTTGATGGGCTTGTAAGCCCTCTGCTTGTGCCATGGCTTCTATGGCTGGTCCAATATTTTGAATGCCTTCGGCGGAAATTTTCTGGAAAGTCATTTGCTTTAAAAAACTGTCAAGGTTTACCCCGCTATACTGCTTAGCATAACCATTTGTAGGCAAAGTATGATTCGTTCCAGAAGCGTAATCTCCCGCACTTTCTGGGGTGTAATTTCCTACAAAGACAGAGCCGGCATTTTGAATGGCATTGACATACAATTCTTCTTTTTCCATGCAAATAATATAGTGCTCTGGCCCATATTGATTAATAAAATCAATGGCGAGTTCATCAGACACAAAAGCGATCATTTTGGAATTCGCTATGGCTTTTTCTGCAATTTCTTTTCTAGGTAAAACCGCCAATTGTTGTTTGATTTCTTCTTGCACTTTTGGGAGTAGGGTTTTTTCTGTGGTGACTAAAATCACCTGGCTGTCTGGACCGTGTTCTGCTTGCGAAAGTAAATCTGCTGCTACATAAGCGGGAAAGGCACTTGAATCTGCCACAACCAATAGCTCACTGGGGCCCGCTGGCATATCTATGGCCATATTATAGCGGGTGGCCCATTGCTTGGCCACGGTGACATATTGGTTTCCAGGCCCAAAAAGTTTGTAAACAGAGGGGATAGTTGCTGTGCCAAAGGTCATGGCAGCAATGGCTTGAATCCCTCCTACTTTAAAGATCTTTGACACTCCACAGAGTTGTGCGGTATATAAAACTACATCGGGGAGCTTACCTGCTTTATCTGGTGGGGAACACAGCACTATTTCCTCGCAACCAGCTATTTGTGCTGGAATAGCCAGCATTAAAATGGTTGAAAATAAAGGAGCTGACCCCCCGGGGATATACAAGCCTACCTTTTGAATGGGACGCTTCTCTTGCCAACAATTCACCCCAGCTTGTGTTTCAACTTGAACTGTAGGAGTTTGTTGCGCTTTATGAAAAACTTCAATATTGGCTTTAGCTAATTGAATGCTCTGCTTTAGTTCATCGCTCACACAGCTTACTGCCTGCGTAATTTCACTTTCTGTTACAGATGTAGAATTGAGCGTGATTTTATCAAATTGTTGGGTATAGGCTGCAACCGCCTTGTCTCCTTCTTTTTGTACCTGCAAGAAGACTTGTGATACGAGGGATTCCAACTCCTCATAAGAGGCGGTAGGACGTGCTAGTAAAGCACTCCACTCTTCTTTCTTAGGATAGATAAATGCTTCCATTAACGCACCATTTTTTCGATTGGACACACTAAAATATCTTCTGCCCCTGCAGCTTTGAGTTGATCGATTACTTCCCAAAAATCCCCAGCATTAATTACAGAATGAATTGAACTCCATCCTTCCTCTGCAAGCGGTAAAACTGTGGGACTCTTCAAGACCGGGAGGATACCCGCGATTTCTTCAATACGATCGTTAGGAGCATTAAGCAGTATATACTTAGATTTCTTAGCACGTAATACCGCCTGAATACGAAAACGAATGGTTTCTATGAGGCGTTCTTGCTGTTCTGTAATCTTTGTACCTTGCACTAAAACTGCTTCAGAATCCAATATTTTTACGACCTCGGTAAGGTTGTTTTTAAACAGCGTACTTCCACTGGAAACAATATCACAAATTGCGTCGGCTAAACCGATATTTGGAGCAATTTCTACCGAACCATTAATGATATGTAAGTCTGCTTCAATCTGTTGTTCTTTTAAAAATTGTTTTACTGTATTGGGATAGGAAGTTGCAATTTTCTTTCCAGCTAAATCTTTTACTCCGTTGTAAGAAATTCCTTTTGGCAGAGCGATAGAGACCCGGCATTTTGAAAAGCCTAGCTGCTCGATTATTTCTAAGTCAATTCCTTTTTCCACTAAGGTATTACTTCCTAGAATGGCTAAGTCCACTACTCCATCTCTAAGGTATTGTGGAATATCTCCGTTACGCAAAAAGAACACTTCTACGGGGAAGTTTCGGGCAGAAGCTTTTAATTGGTCTTTCCCATTATCAATGGCGATACCACAGCTCTTTAATAAAGCCAATGATTCAGTGTTTAAACGTCCAGATTTTTGAATCGCAATTCTAATCATATTTCATTTTTTTTGTTCCACCTTAAGGGGGTTAAAATAAAAAACCCGCTTGAAGATCAAACGGGTTAGTTATAGGGTCTACAGATCCATTAACGCTCGTTTGAACGAAATTGCATGTAATGGATATGTAAGTGATTATTTCTCATTAACGCTGCAAATATACGCTTTATTTACAAATTCAAAAAAATTATTGATTGCCTAAGATTATAGGAAGACCATCCTTTCCACTACCAATTACAATCACTTTTGAATTGGGAGATTCAGATAATTTAATGGTCGCTTCAATCCCTTTTTCTTGAAGGATTTTATCAGTTAAGGAGGCGCTTAAAATGCGGTTAGCGGTAGCTTTCCCTTCTGCATCAATTCGTTGACGTTCTGCTTCTTGTCTCGCTTTCTCAATACGGAATTCATATTCTAAAGCTTCTTGCTCTTGATTTAATTTACGCTCAATGGCTTGACGAATCGCAATAGGTAAAGTTACATCTCTTACTAGAACTGCATTGAGTTGAACAAATTGATTTTCAACCACTTTTTTAGTTTCTTCATAGATTTCATTTTGAATTGCATCACGCTTTGTAGAATACAATTGCTCTGGCGTATATCGCCCCACGACTGAACGTGCAACAGCTCTAATCTGTGGTATAATAATGATATTCAAATAGTTTTCTCCTTTGGTTTTGTGCAGCTTTCCTAGATCGGCAATTTTAGGCTGATACAAAACCGAGATATCAAGGCTAATTTCTAATCCATTAGATGAAAGCACCTGCATTTTACTTTCAAATACTTCTTGTTGCTTAACATTATAGATGTACACCTTATTCCAAGGCGCAATAATATGGAAACCTTCCCCTAAAGGTGGTTCATCTGTCACAACTCCTCCTCCAAAGGTTTTAAATAAGACTCCTGCTTCTCCATATCCAATGTTGATAGAAGATTTAGAAATAAAAATAATTAAGATAAACCCTAAGGCTAGGGCTGGTAGGCCAATTTTTGGTAATTTGTTCATGTTGTATTATTTTAAGTTAACATTCCGCCATCTACATTAAGGACTTGTCCTGTAATATAGTCTGACATATCTGATCCTAAGAAGACACATGCATTCGCAATATCTTCTGGCGATCCTCCGCGTTTAAGCGGTATACCGTTGCGCCACCCTTGCACAACATCTTCGGGTAAACTCCCCGTCATTTCTGTTTCGATAAACCCAGGTGCAATAACATTTGATCGAATATTACGCGACCCTAATTCTAAAGCAATAGATTTTGAAAAGCCAATGATTCCAGCCTTAGAGGCGGCATAGTTCGCCTGACCCGCATTTCCTTTTAAGCCAACGACAGAACTCATGTGGATTAATGAACCTTTGCGTTGTTTTAAAAAGGTGCGTTGAACGGCTTTAGTCATATTAAAGACAGATTTTAAGTTGACTTCAATTACCTTGTCAAAATCTTCTTCTCCCATTCGCATGAGTAAGTTGTCTTTGGTAATCCCAGCATTATTGATCAAAATATCAATGCCTTCAAAGTCTTTTAAAACCTCTTCTACCAATGCTTGTGCTTGTTCAAAATCTGCAGCATTGCTTTGGTAGCCTTTGGCTTTAACTCCGCTTGCTTTAAGTTCTGCTTCTAAAGCATTTGCTGCTTCAACAGAACTGCTATAAGTGAAGGCAACATCGCAGCCTTTTTGTGCAAATACTTGCGCAATTCCACGACCAATTCCACGACTAGCTCCTGTTATAATGGCTGTTTTTCCTTTTAATAATTGCATATAAATAAAATTAAGCGAGTACTTCTGCTACTTTTTTTCCAATAGCAGCTGGAGAATCAACTACGTGAATTCCACATTCTGCCATAATACGTTTTTTGGCCTGAGCGGTATCGTCAGATCCTCCTACAATAGCTCCGGCATGACCCATTGTTCTTCCTGCTGGTGCAGTTTCTCCTGCAATAAACCCAACTACAGGCTTTTTATTTCCATGCGCTTTCACGTAACGTGCAGCATCAGCTTCCAACTGCCCACCAATCTCGCCAATCATTACAATACATTCTGTCTCTGGATCGTTCATGAATAGCTCTACTGCATCTTTCGTGGTGGTTCCTATGATTGGATCTCCTCCAATTCCTATAGCTGTAGTAATTCCATATCCTTCACGCACTACTTGATCTGCTGCTTCATAGGTCAAAGTTCCTGATTTAGAAATGATGCCTACATTTCCTTTCTTGAAAACAAAACCAGGCATAATTCCTACTTTAGCTTCCCCAGGAGTAATTACTCCAGGGCAGTTAGGGCCTATTAAAGTACAATCTCTTTCTTTGATGTAGTTCGATGCCTTGACCATGTCGGCGACAGGAATTCCTTCTGTGATAGTGATAATTACTTTAATCCCCGCATCTGCCGCTTCCATGATGGCATCAGCTGCAAAAGCTGGAGGAACAAAAATAATAGAAGTATCTGCTTGTACTTGATCTACTGCATCTGCAACGGTATTAAATACAGGTTTGTCTAGATGAGTTTGCCCCCCTTTTCCTGGCGTTACTCCCCCAACGACATTTGTTCCATATTCTATCATTTGCGTTGCGTGGAAAGTGCCTTCACTTCCAGTAAACCCCTGTACGATAATATTTGAGTCTTTGTTAACTAATACGCTCATTATTTAATTCTTTATTGGTTTTTGTTAGTCTTGTTTTATTCTTTGATTCGCTCTAAATAGTTTCCTTTTTCCGCATCAACTTTGATTTTATCTCCTTCGTTGATAAAGAGTGGCACATTAATACGGGCGCCTGTCTGTACTGTTGCAGGTTTGGTTGCATTTGTTGCAGTATTTCCTTTTACGCCAGGTTCTGTATGCGTTACTTCAAGTATAACACTCACAGGCATATCGACAGACAATGGCATACCATCTTCTGTGTTAATGGATATAGTAACGACCTCTCCTTCTTTCATTAAATCAGGACGATCAAGAATGTTTTTTTCAATGCTGATTTGATTGTAGTCCTCATTATTCATAAAGTGATAGGTATCACCTTCATTGTACAAGAACTGAAATTTATTGGTTTCAACTCGGATATCTTCAATTTTATGCCCAGCAGAAAAGGTGTTATCTATTACCTTCCCGTTAGAGACGCTTTTGAGTTTTGTTCGAACAAAAGCAGGCCCTTTTCCTGGTTTCACATGAAGGAATTCTATGATTTTATAAATGTCATTATTGTATTTGATACAAAGTCCTTTTCTAATGTCTGATGTACTTGCCATAAATGGATGTTAGTTTTTTCTAAAGTAGCCTTTCATAATTCCTCGATGTGAATTCTTAATAAAATCAAGAATTTCGTCTCTTTCTGGACTCACCTGCATTTCTGCTTCGAGTATATCTGCTGCTTGTGAATTATTATAATTTTTTTGATATAGAATTCTAAAAATAGATTGAATCTCTCTAATTTTTTCTGTACTAAAACCTCTTCTTCTCAAGCCAACAGAATTAATCCCAACATAAGACAAGGGCTCACGGGCTGCTTTGACATAAGGCGGAACGTCTTTTCTTACTAAGGATCCCCCAGTAATAAAAGCATAATCTCCAATGGTGCAAAATTGGTGAATGGCTGTCATTCCTGCTAGAATAACATAATTTCCTACACTTACATGCCCTGCAAGGGTACTATTGTTAGAAAAGATACAGTGATCTCCTACCACACAATCGTGAGCGACATGGCAATAGGCCATGATAAGACAATTATTGCCTACCACTGTTTTTTGACGGTCAACTGTACCGCGATTAATCGTTACACATTCTCTAATGGTGGTATTGTCTCCAATAATGGTTTGGGTCTCCTCTCCATTGTATTTTAAATCTTGTGGTGGAGCAGCGATAACTGCGCCGGGAAAAATCGTGCAATTTTTTCCGATACGTGCCCCCTCCATAATGGTCACGTTTGATCCAATCCAAGTCCCCTCTCCAATGATTACATCATTATTAATGGTTGTAAAGGGTTCAATCACCACATTTTTGGCAATTTTAGCGCCAGGGTGTACATAGGCTAAGGGTTGATTCATACTTTTTCTTTTCGGATTATTTGTGCCATTAGTTCTCCTTCTGTGGCTAATTTTCCATTTGCAAAGGTATATCCTTTCATATGGCAAATACCTCTTCTAATCGGGGTAATTAATTCTAATTTAAAAAACAATTGATCCCCTGGGTGAACAGGATGTTTAAACTTTACATTATCGATCTTCATAAAGAAGGTCAAATAATTTTCTGGATCAGGAACGGTATTTAAAACTAACACACCTCCAACTTGTGCCATGGCTTCAACCTGTAGAACTCCTGGCATTACGGGAGCTCCTGGAAAATGACCAGCAAAGAATGGCTCGTTCATGGTTACTCCTTTGGATCCAATTACATGAGAATCTGACAATTCATGAATTTTATCAACTAACAAGAAAGGTGGACGATGCGGAAGCATTTTCATGATTTGAGTCACATTCATGAGCGGCGGGATCGTCATATCAACTGTGGGAATGTTTAAACGCTTTTCTTGCTTAATAATTTTGGCTAATTTTTTAGCAAATTCTGCATTGATGCGATGTCCTGGCTTGTGTGCGATCACTTTTCCGCGAATGCGTTGCCCTATTAATGCTAAATCCCCTATAACATCAAGTAATTTGTGTCTAGCCGCTTCGTTAGGGTGGTGCAAAGAAAGGTTATCCAATACACCATTAGGACGTACAGCAATTTCTTTTTTATTAAATGCCTTTTTGAGTCTTTCCATGGTCTCCTTAGACAAGGGTTTGTCCACATAAACGATGGCGTTGTTGAGATCTCCTCCTTGGATTAAACCATTTTCTAGCAACATTTCTAGCTCATGTAAGAAACTAAAGGTTCTAGAGGATGCGATTTCTGCTTCATAATCTTCAAGACGGTCTAAATTCGCATTTTGAGTACCTAAAACTTTGGTGCCAAAATCCACCATGGTGGTGATTTGATAGGTGTCTGAAGGGATAATGGTCATTTCACTCCCTGTAGCTTCATCTTTGTAATTGATGACTTCTTTTACAATATATTCGTCACGTTTCTCTTCTAAGGTGGTGATACCTGCTTTCTTTAGCGCATTGACAAAATGGATAGAAGAACCATCCATAATAGGAGGCTCAGGAGCATTTAGATAAATCGTACAATTGTCAATTTGTAAACCGACTAAAGCAGATAAAACATGTTCTGAAGTATTTATTTTTACGCCATTTTTCTCAAGGTTTGTTCCTCTTTGGGTATCAATAACCCATTGAACATCTGCCTCAATCACTGGTGTATCTTCTAAATCATAACGAATAAATTTGTATCCACTATTGGCCGCTGCCGGGGTGAATTTTAAAGTAACGTTTTTTCCAGTGTGCAACCCTACTCCAGTAAGGGCTACTTCTTTTTTTATGGTTGTTTGAAAACTATTCATGAGGTTGTTTTTCTAGGGCTTCTAATCTTTTTACGATGGAAGGGAATCGTTTAAAAAATATATATGATTTCAGGTAATCTTTATAACTCATAGCGGGTGTGCCGTAAAGGGCTTGATTGCTTTTAATATTACTGGTAACTCCAGACTGCCCCTGTATTTTCACATTGTCCCCTACTTTTAAGTGACCAATAATTCCTACTTGCCCCCCAATTACACAATTGCTTCCAACCTTAGTGGAACCTGCAACACCAGATTGAGCTGCAATAACAGTATTGGCACCAATTTCTACATTATGCGCGATTTGTATTTGATTGTCGAGCTTTACTCCGCGACATATTTTAGTTTCCCCTAAAGTGGCTCTATCGATGGTAGAATTCGCTCCAATATCAACATGGTCTTCAATCACCACTCTCCCTGTTTGAGGGATTTTTTTGTAGGTTCCATCTTCTTTGGGAGCAAAACCAAATCCGTCTGATCCTACAATGCAGCCTCCATGCACTACACAAAACTTCCCAATCGAAGTGGATGAATGTATGGTAGAATGCTGATAAATAACGGAGTTATCATCTATGACAACATCATCTTCAACTACAACATGTGCATGAATGGTGACGTTTTTTCCAATGGTGACATTTTTACCTATAACGCTATAATGCCCAATATAAGCAGTATCATCAATGCTTGACTGTTCTCCAATTATAGCTGTTTTTTCTATCCCTGCTTGTGCCGCCTTTTGCTTGTCATAAAACTCTAACAAGGTTGAAAATGCTTGATAAGCATCTGGTACCCGGATAAGGGTGGGCGCAATGGGCTCGTCTGCAACAAAATCATTATTTACAATAACTAGTGATGCGTTGGTCTTATAGATATGAGGGGTATACTTGGGATTCGCTAAAAAAGTAAGGGAACCCAATGTCCCCTCTTCAATTTTTGAAAGTTGAGAGACTTCAATAGAGGCATCTCCATCAATTGTCCCTTCTAGTATGGTCGCGATTTGTGCCGCTGTAAATTTCATTAGTGCAAAAATATAAAAATTAGAAGACTATTCCCCCTTTGGATAGCATAGATAACTTTTTGATTCCAAAGTTGAAAAAGCATCCCCTTTAAATAAGCTTGAAAAAGCCTCTAAAGGTTTTACTTTCCCTGACTTTAAAACTATTTTAATCGAGGGTTTGTCTAAGGAATAAGGCCTCGAAGTTATGCTACCCGAAAACACAAAATGATCTGCATAAACCTTGCTATAGCCTTGTAACATCAATTTATTTTTTCGCTTTTCAATTTGTTTTGCGGTAAAGGGTTGATCTTGAAATTTCATTTTCATTAATCGCCTATTTAAAATCCGACTGGCATAAGCAGAAAGTATCTCATCTGGATGTTGCTGCCAAGCTTTTAAACTGGCTAAAATATCAATATCATCTAAACGGCTAAATCGCTCAAGTAATTCCTTGTCTATAACAGCAGGGCGTTGAGCTATAAAGAAGGACTTCAATGGTTCTGCTATATCCTCTAACTGCCCTTTTGCGACAAGCGATCTTACATACAGCATTAGGTGGGAGAGTAATAGTTCTGCAGCCACACCAGTTTTATGAAGGTATACTTGCCAATACATTAAACGCCTTGCCATGATGAATTTCTCTACAGAAAACAAGCCTTTCTCTTCTACAACTAGCTCATCATCTACCACAAAAAACATTTCAATAATGCGCTGGGTATTTATATTTCCTTCTGTCGCTCCAGTATAAAAGCTATCGCGTTTAAGGTAATCTAAACGGTCAATATCCAATTGACTTGCTACTAATTGCCCCATGAATTTTCTAGGATACTGCCCATTAAATATTTGAATGGCTAAAGAAAGTTTTCCGTCGAATTGCTCATTAAGCAATTCCATATATCCCAGAGATAGTGCCTCGTGATGGGTGTCGATCAAAATACATTCTTCTAAAGCATGCGAAAAAGGCCCATGACCTATATCATGTAAAAGAATAGCGATACTTAAAGCTTCTTTTTCTGCTTTTGAGATTTCAATCCCCTTTTTGCGCAAGACCATTACTGCTTTATTCATTAGATGCATTGCCCCTAGCGCATGTTCAAATCGACTGTGTCTTGCTCCTGGATAAACCAAATAAGAAAGTCCCATTTGAGAGATACGACGCAATCGCTGAAAAAACGGGTGCGATAATAATTCGAAAATTATTCCAGAATCGATACCAATAAATCCGTAAATTGGGTCATTTAAGACAGGAAGCTTTTTGGTTTTCAAGTGTAGCTGTTTTTACAAAGATACGAATATGCAAGCAATCCAAATCTTGTGGGTAGACGACGAAGTAGATTTGCTCAAACCCCATTTTTTATTTTTACAATCCCGCGGTTATGAAACCCATCCATGTAGCAATGGACGAGAAGCGCTGACCCTAGTTAACGATCAACATTTTGATGTGGTTTTATTAGACGAAAATATGCCAGGACTTAACGGTCTTGAAACATTAAGCCTACTAAAAGTTGAGCACCCCAACCTACCGGTAATTATGGTCACTAAGAATGAAGAAGAACACATTATGGAAGAAGCCATTGGCTCTAAAATTTCAGACTATTTGATCAAGCCAGTCAATCCTAATCAAATCTTACTTTCCCTTAAAAAGACCTTAGATCATCAAAGTTTAATTACAGAGAAAACCACCTTTAACTATCAAAAAGAGTTTCAAAAGATTAGTTTAGAACTAATGGATATTAACACTTTTGAAGACTGGGGAAACTTTTACAAAAAGCTTGTTTTTTGGGAATTAGAACTTCAAGATTTGCAGGACTCGAGCATGTTAGAGATTTTTGAAAATCAGCTAAAAGAAGCGAATGCACTCTTTGGAAAATTTATTGATCAAAATTACCTGGATTGGATAGAGAAACCTGAGAGCTCCCCTTTGCTTTCACATCAAGTCTTTAAGCAAAAAGTATTTCCGCGATTAAAAGAAGGTAGCCCTACCCTATTATTAGTCATTGATAATTTGCGATGGGATCAATGGAAAACAATAGAGCCATTGATTACAAAATATTTTCAAAAAGAAGAAGAAACTATTCTTTACAGCATTCTCCCTACTGCTACTCAGTATGCGCGTAATGCTTTTTTTGCAGGGTTAATGCCGGCTAAAATAAAACAGCACTACCCTCAATACTGGAAAGATGACCATGAAGAAGGTGGGAAAAACTTATACGAAGAAGACCTATTAGCCCTTCAATTGAGTCGTTTACATGCTGAGTATAAGGCCAATTATATCAAAGTAACTAATCTAAAAGCAGCGAAATCTCTTAATAATGTAATTCAAAAACACAAGCAAGAAACACTCTTGACAGTGGTTTACAATTTTGTCGATATGATTTCACATGCTAAATCTGAGATGGAAATTATAAAAGAATTGGCCTCAGACAATAAAGGTTATCGTTCTTTAACAGAGAGCTGGTTTAAAAATTCTCCTTTATTAGAAGCCCTTCAAACTGCCCAAAAAGAAAACTACAACATTATCTTGACCACAGACCACGGCACGATTAATGTTACTTCTCCCCTAGAAGTAGTTGGAGATAAAGAAACCAGTATCAACTTGCGTTACAAGACGGGTAGAAATCTACAATATCCAAAGAAAAAGGTGTTAGAGGTCAATGATCCCAAAGCGGCTAAACTTCCTAATTTAAGCTTAAACAGCAAGTTTATTTTTGCCAAAGAGGCCAATTATTTTGTCTATCCTCAAAATTACCATCACTATGCTAACTTATTTCAAAACACTTATCAACATGGCGGAATATCCATGGAGGAAATGTTAATTCCTTTTGTATTTTTGACTCCAAAAAAATAAGGCGTTGGAAAAAACATATTCTCTTTCTAAAATTGAAACGGTCGCTACTAATTTGCTTCCCCACCTAACAAGCAAAGTTATCTTAGTAAATGGTGAAATGGGCGCTGGAAAAACTACTATAATTAAGGCATTGTGCAAAGCATTAAATTCTCCTGATGTAGTCTCTAGCCCTACCTTCTCTTTGATTAACGAGTATCGCACAGCTAGTAATGAACCACTTTATCATTTCGACTGCTATCGCATTGAAAGTGAAGAAGAAGCCTATGATTTTGGTGCTGAAGAATACCTGCATTCAGGGCATCTGTGTTTTATCGAGTGGTCAGAAAACATAGCCTCGCTTTTACCAGAAGAGTCTAACGCATTGATGATTGAGAAGATTGATGCAACAACTAGAAAAATAACACTACTTTAGACTATGTCATTTTTATATCGTTTAAGCTACTTTTTAGGCGGATTTTCTGCTGGTTTATTTATTTTATTCTTTTTATTTAATGGAAAACGTACCCAGTGTAATTATGGACCAGAAGCAAGAGTGATCAATAACTTATCAGAAAAAAACTGGGAAACAAAAACAGCACTCTTATCCGGAATGAGCTTAGATAGTACATCAGTTCAATTATTATTGAAACATGCCTCTGTTAACTTTAGTGAAAGTGACACTAAAAGAGATAGCTGCAAGCGATATTCCTTAGCAGGCTATTACAGAGAAAAAGAGATTAGTTGGGAAGTAGAAAACTGTAAAAAAACAGTTTACATCATTGATATTGTATTGAAGCCCTAACTTATTTTTCTTCGCTTTCGCTCTTTTTGAAGTAATTCTAACTCTCGTACTGTTTGACCTGCCACAGAAGTGTTCTCTTCTGCCCGTCTAATTAAATAAGGTAAAACATCTTTAACAGGACCAAAAGGCAAATACTTTGAAGCCTTATACCCATGATGTGCAAGATTAAAGCTAATGTGATCACTCATCCCATAAAGCTGCCCAAACCACAGCTGTGGATGGTCTTTTGGGATTTGATTTTCTGCCATAGCTGCTATAATCGCATAGGTACTTTTTTCATTATGACTTCCAAAATAGAGGGAGAAATGAGTCAGATTTTCAAGTATAAATTTCCATGCTTGATCAAAATTATTATCAGTAACTTCTTTTGATGAACATATAGGGTTGCTCCACCCTCTCGTTTCGGCGACCTCACGTTCCTTTTCCATATATGCCCCCCTAACAAGTTTGACACCGGCGATAAAACCTTCTGCTTCCGCTTTATCTTTTAAAGCTTTGAGATAAGAAAGTTTCTCCTTTAAATACATTTGTGCCGTGGTATGGACAATAGCAGTTTCACGATTATACAATCCCATCATTTCTTCGACGATAAGATTAATCGCTGGTTGTATCCAGCTTTCTTCGGCATCAATCAATAACTTCATGCCTTTCTTTTGCGCTAAGTCACAACATGCGATAAAACGCTGACGAACTCTTTCCCAGGCTGCGGTTTCTTGCTTGGTTAGTGCTTTATTTAGACTTACCTTTTCATATAATTCAAATGCGCCAAAACCAGAAGGTTTAAAAACTGTAAAAGGAATATTTTCTGATTGTGCTGATAATTCGATCGTTGCTAAAATATGGGTCAAACAATCATCTAAGCTTATTTCTTCTTTAGCCCCTTCAACAGAATAATCTAAAACAGCATAAACCTTTTGACCCGCTAATACATCGACAACTTGGAGTGATTCTTCGGCCGTACTGCCACTACAAAAATGATCAAAAACAGAAGCTCTAATGAGTCCCTCTACAGGGAGATGGGACTTAAGGGCAAATTGTGCAATATGAGTCCCTATCTTGACTAGAGGCTGGTTTGCGATAAGTCGAAAGAGAAAAAATGCTCGCTCTAATGCTGCGTCAGATTTAGAAGCAAAAGCGATTTCAGTATTGTCAAATAATTTCATGCACCCATTTTAAGTAAAAGTCTTAAAATTTGGCCTAAAAAAAAAGCAGCCCTTTAAAAAAAAGAACTGCCTCTTTATTAATAAATATAGTGTGATTTATTATGCGAGGCAGTCCAAACATAAAAAGAATTTTTTAGTTTAAAAAATGTACTTTTGTTAAAGTTTTATGGAAAATATTCAAGCACACCAACACACCATATTTTTTAGTTCTGAAGAAAAAGATTTCTTTACAGATCTATTACATCAAAAAGACTATTCTTCTGTTTTTATCCTTGTTGATACTAATACTGAAGCGCATTGTCTTCCACTGTTTTTAGCGGCTTACCCCTGCCCTGAAAATTGCGAAGTAATTTCAATCGAAGCTGGAGAAGAACACAAGCACCTACAAACTTGTACGGGTGTTTGGGAAGCTTTATCCTCTTTAGGGGCAGATCGAAAAAGTTTGCTCATTAATTTAGGGGGCGGAGTTGTGACAGACTTAGGCGGTTTTGTCGCCTCGACCTTTAAACGAGGAATTGACTTTATCAATATCCCCACCTCTCTACTTTCAATGGTCGATGCATCTGTGGGTGGAAAAACAGGTGTTGATTTAGGACCATTAAAAAATCAAGTTGGGGTAATTATCAACCCACAAGCGGTTATCATTGACCCTGTGTTTTTAAATACGCTTCCAGCCAATGAATACCGTAGCGGGTATGCAGAAATGCTAAAACACGGTTTGATTCAGGATGCCGCTTATTGGAAGAAATTAGCTGATTTTAAAAGTATAAGCACAGATCAAATAGCCACCTATATTCATCATTCGGTTAATGTTAAGCATCAGGTGGTGCGTCAAGACCCCCGGGAAGATTCCTTACGCAAAATACTGAACTATGGGCATACCCTGGGACATGCGATAGAGTCTTACTTTTTAATTCATGAATACAAAACCACCTTGCTACACGGTGAAGCCATTGCGATTGGGATGATTATGGAAGCCTATATCTCCACTAAATTACTCTCTATGCCTCAAGAGGAATGTGACGAGATTAAAGCGGTTTTTGATGAGATTTATCCAAAAGTAGTCTTTGACGAAGAGGATTTTGAAACGATTATCAAAATGCTTATTTATGACAAAAAGAACAGTCATGGAAAGGTGAAATTTGCCTTGCTAGAGGCGATAGGAAATCCAAAATGGGATATTGAAGTTCCTAACGCCCTACTCAAGGATGCTTTTAGCTATTACCAAAAGGGTTAAGCTGAATTTCTACTCGCATTTATATTACCAAAAAGAGAGCGAGTAACGAGCTTTTCATAAACTTTTTGCAATTGACTGTCGACAACATCGCCTTTACCCATTTCTTGGATTTTAATCAATCCATATTGTTGTATGGTCAATAATGGAAGAACTATTTCTTCTCGTATTTCAATGGATTTTTTACCTGCTTTTTGATCTTCCATTAAAGTCTCGAAACCAGTCAACTTTAACAATAATCGCTTACTAAGCGAGTACTCATTATAAATAATGGACCAAAATTCGCCATATACAGGGTCTTTTTCCATATACGCGGTCAACCCTAAGAAAGATTTAGAAAGACTCATCATACTATTCGCTACCAGTGTTTTAAAGAAAGGAGAGTTTTTGTATAAAGCAATTACTTTATCAAATTCACCACTGTCTTCATACACTTTTAAAGCTGTTCCTACACCAAAGAAACCAGGAACGTTTTGCTTAGACTGACTCCATGAACCAACAAAGGGGATAGCGCGTAAATCTGAAAAGTTTAATCCTTTAGCGTTTCCTCTTTTAGAGGGGCGACTTCCTATATTTGTTTTAGCATAAAACTTTAATGTACTCATATGCTCTAAATAAGGCACAAATTGAGGATGGTCCTTAAAGTCTTGATAAGCTTTATAACTAATATCTGCAATAGATTCAAGTGTAGTGCGATCTTCGTCTGCTAAAATAATTCTATGCCCGTCTAGTACTTGGTTTTGAATCCCAGAACTCAATAATTGTTCTAAGTTAAATTGAGAAGAATCAAGGGTGCCAAAATTAGAACTAATCGTTTGTCCCTGTATGGTAATTTGGATATCATTGGCATTAATTCTATCTCCAAGAGAGGCATAAAATTCATGGGTATTCCCCCCACCTCTTGCGGGTGGCCCTCCTCTACCGTCAAAGAAAGCAACATCAATATCAAATTCTTTTGAAACATCAGAAAGCATTTCTTTCGCTTGGTAGATTCCCCAGTTGGCCATAATATAACCACCATCTTT
This sequence comes from Flavobacteriaceae bacterium, assembly GCA_022424955.1. GTDB lineage: Bacteria > Bacteroidota > Bacteroidia > Flavobacteriales > Flavobacteriaceae > Arcticimaribacter. The sequence continues at coordinate 5,703 of JAKMGK010000034.1, read as the reverse complement.
GGTTCCATCAGAGAATCCTAACATAATGGTTTGTTTATTATTTCGTTTGGCCAAATGAGCTTTATAGGTTTCATTTTGATAAAGCCTACGCATAATCTCTTCTGATGCCTGTAGATCATCTACGGTCTCAAATAACGGTATCATATCTACAGTAGGAGTTTCCCAACCACAAATTCGATGTAAAGCAAAGAGTTGTAAAATACTTTCTAGGCTGCCACAATTAGAAATAATATAACGGTGACAAGCACGCTTACCATTCGTCTTTTGAATCGATTGCATAGCATAAATAGACCCCAGTGTGTAACGGGTCATTTCATCTTCAAATATTTCAACAGGAACCTTTCCTACTAACTTTGGCAAAATAGCCAAGCGTTCTTCTAGGGATAGTGATAAATAATTTTCTGGGAGATGGTCGATATACTGTTGTATATCTGGGTGTCCCATAATTGTATCAAAGACCCCCTGGTGTACCCTTGAATCTTGACGGATATCTAATGACGCAAAATGATAACCAAAAAGCTTTACTTTGTGAGTAAGATCTCTAATCTCGTCAATATAGATGCCTTGATGCTCTTCTCTTAAGATATGCTCAATAGCCGCTAATTCATTGCTAAGTTCCTCAAGACTAATAAGTTCCCCTTTTTCTGGATAGAGTAAAGTGGTATACATCCCGTTTTCAAGGGCAGTAATTTTTTCATCGACCTTATCAAAAGTAATCTTACGCTTTAATCGACGTAAGTCTCTGTAATAGTTTCGCTGTATGGTATATTTTAGTCGCTCTGCGGTTTTAAGAGAAGTCTCTGGAGTTACAAAAGGGTTTCCGTCGCGATCACCCCCAGGCCAAAAACCAAAATTGAATAAGGTATTATCTACTGTATCATCTCCCAAAATATTTTGCTGTATGTAACCATAGATATGGCTGGTTGAATGGTAGAATACATTTTCTAAAAACCACATTAAACTTACAGCTTCGTCAAATGGAGAAGGTTTCTCTTTTTGAAAAAAACGTGTTTTACCTAACTGAGTAAGCAATAGTTTAATTTGTGCTAGATCGTCTATTTTAATTGCCTTAGATAAATCATTAATAATACCTAAGACAGCGCCAGGATAAAACTGTGTTGGATGTGCCGTTAAAACAAGACGAACATTAAAACGCTCCAAATAAGCCTTTAACTCTTCTTGCTTCCCTCTTTGAAAGGTCTCTTCTTTAATATACCGCAAGGTACCACGCCCGTGCATGTTGTTAACTTCGGCAAAAGAGGCGTCTTCAATGGCATCAAATAATACCACCTGACGTTCTATGTACTGAATAAATCCAAAAAGCAAATCATGCTTTTCTTGTTCGCTCATCTCAGGGCCATAGCTTTCAAAAAAATCTTGTACGATTTGAAGAGGAGAATTTTTAGCTTCAAATCCCTTTTTACAATGCTTGGAAAAAAGGGGTAAATAGAGTGAAGACTTCTTTAACGAGTCAAAAGGTAGCGTTAAAAAGAGACTGTTATAAATTTCAAATTTAGAAAGAACATTATCGTTAAAACGTTCTATTTTGGTCTTGCGAGCCATATTGGGGTTTAAGTTTAAGTTTATAAATCGTTAAAAATACTGTGCATTAATCTTTTCTTGTCATTGATACTTTCTTCTAATGAAATCATAGTTTCCGTGCGTGAAATACCTTCAATATCATCAATCATAAAAATAAGTTCTTTAGCATGTTTAGTATCTCTGGCTCTTAGCTTACAATAGATATTGAATTTACCTGTAGTAATATGGGCAACAGTAACATAAGGTATCGATTCAAGTGATTTCAAGACCTCTAAAGTCATGTTATTTTTTTCTAAATAAATCCCGATATAGGCTATAAATGAATAGCCCAGTTTTTCGTAATCTAAATTCAAAGAAGATCCTTTTATAATTCCAGCATCCTCCATCTTCTTAACGCGGACATGAACCGTTCCTGCAGATATCAACAAACGTTTAGAAATATCGGTAAATGGAACACGCGTATTATCAATAAGAATGTCTAGGATTTGATGATCAATATCATCTAATTTAATCTTTGTCATAAGCGCTACTTTTTAATGTGTAAACATAATACAAAAATATACCATAAATATCAAAAATCAATGAAAGATTGTAAGTGTTTTATGATTTTTGTTGAAGATTCAACAACGTCTATGGGTTTTGTTTGATTTTTGCTCAAAGCATATATTACTTTCAATCCTTTAAGTTGAGGATCATTGCCTGCGTACTCAGGAATAAAATGAATATCACCTTGCTGTAAAACTTCTTTAAATTGTACAAAAATAGTGGAAATTGTTATTTTTCCTTTGTTTACAATTGTAACATTCCGTATTTCAATATCTCTTAGATGATTGTCATTTGCGGGGATAGCGAGGTAATCCTCAGCTGTAAAGTGTTGATATTGATTACTTGAGACGGAATTTAGACAACTTAACAAGGCATTAAAAACAAACTCCCTCGTCTTTAAACGCTTATAATCATTTGGGAAATGTCCCGCCTCAAAAAGTATCGTAGGTGTACCTTGTGCAGTAAAAAAGTCTCCTGTGCAATTGAGGTTAAATGTATCGTCATACCGGCCTATTCCCCATTGATTACTTACCGCTTGCTCATTAACCATCTTTGCTATTAGCTGCATTGCAATTAGACGAGCAGGAGTTACCTCTCTCGCTTCGTTTGCTGCTGGAGCTAAAAAGGAAAGAGTAGCGGGCTTGTTTGAGTTTCCTGAGGAGAATATGGTACGCTGACCGTGGAGGTTTAAACATAAATCTGGCTTAAAGGCGCTATAAACTGTTTTTAGTGTTGTCATTTCGGGTTGTGTCTCCTGTACAGCATCCCTATTTAAGTCAATTTTATTGGCGTTTAAACGAGTGTATCGCACTGCACCATCAGGATTAAGTTGAAAAATTAATTGAAGTTGTAACCGCTTTAACATTGCTCTTCCTTGATCGGTTTGCTGGAGATAGTCAACAAGGTCTAAACATGCTTTAGTGGTGGTGGTTTCATTGCCGTGCATTTGCGACCAGGCAAGGACCTTGTAGTTGCCCTCCCCAAGTTTTAAACCATAGATAGGTCGTTGTTTTACAGAATACCCTAGTATCTCAATAGACTTCTCTAGCTTCATCTTGTTCAACTGCTCCATTAAGCTGGAGGGAGGGAAATAACGCGATGGTATATCTTTATTCATTTTACAAAAGTATACTATTGATTGTATTCATTTGTAAACAAGCGATGTCTTCATTTGTCTACAGAGTTTTGTTCCATTAGTTTACATTGTTAACGATTTTAGTTTGTGATCGTTATTTTAATAGTTAAAGTACTTAAAATGAATAATTAAAGTATGATTTTTTAGAATCCACTTTAATTAAAATGTGGCTTTTTATAGTATAAATGATTGAAATATTATCGCTATATTTGTTTTACAATTAATTTGTTTACAAATGTTAAACACGGAAAGCCTTATTACGCGGATCAAGGAACTTATGGAGCAACATGAGCTTAATGCTTCTTCTTTTGCAGAAATGATAGGGGTACAACGTTCAAGTATTTCCCATATCCTGTCTGGTAGAAATAAGCCTAGTTTAGAGTTTCTAACAAAAATTGAAGCTGCTTTTGATGAAGTAAGCTTTGAATGGCTTTTAAAAGGAGAAGAGAATAAAGCGCGTATTTCAACCCCATCCCCTAACCGTTCTGAAATATTGTCAGGAAATGAATCGGTGAAAGTTCCTCCAAAGCACTCAAAAGAACAGCTCACACCTCACACAAAAGAAGATATTGTGAAAATTGTTCATTATTATGCCGATGGGAGTTTTGAAAGCTTTTTTAAAAGGTAGTATTTTTACGACCTATGAAAAAGATATTACGCTTACTTCTTTCATCATTTCTGATGAGTTGTTACAATGTGGAAAGAAATTGCCAAGATTTTCACACAGGAACATTTCAGTTTCAACAAATTATTGGAGATCAACTACAAACTTCTAGGTTCTTGAGAACCGATTCTTTAGAAGTGGAGTATTTTAATACCCAAGTTGACTCTGCGAGTATTCGATGGATTAACCCTTGTGAATGTGTTTTGACAAAACTCAACCCTACATCTAATCAAGATAAACGCCCTATTGCTATAAAAATCATCTCTACCTCAAAAAAGAAATATGTTTTTGAATATTCCCTTGTAGGGGATCAAAAGAATAAACAAAGAGGAACGATTCAAAAAATCAGTGAGGATCTATTGTATCCTTAAAAGTCTAACTTAGTTTGCGGGGCATCGGCCTCGTTTATTTCTTCTGGATAATTCACTTCTACTTCATCCAGCTTTGGCTGTTCTGGAGCTTCATACGGGAGACTTTCTTTTAGGGTAATGTTTTTGATCTTTTTGTCGGTCAATTGATTCCCCATTGCTTTATACCCTTTTACCCCTATAAACTCTTCAATATTGATGTTTTTATTTGTTAATGGCGCTGCGCCCCTAGGTTTTACAAATTCAATTTCTATTACTGGGCGCCATTCTGTACTAATAAAAATTAAGGTGGCGTCTTCTTTGATAAAAACATCTTCTTTTTTTTCATTTTCAATCAAGAAACGTTTGATGAAATAATATTCCTTCTCTTGATCATAGTAAACCGCCGTGATAGGCTTTGTTTTTACCCATCGTTCTAAGACTAAAGGAACTTGACTAAAATGGAGTTCCATTTGTGGTGTAACGGTTTTTGATTCTGCTTTATCACTAATAATCAACAATCTGTCTTCTCCTCTAAAGGCGCCTAGCAACTCCCCTCTTTCGTCCAGGTTGAGTTTTAGAACGGTGCTATCAAACCATATTTTTCTGGGTTTAAGGGTAGAAACTCCTTTCTCTTTAAGTTCAATTTTTAGAACATTGTACTTTGTAACAATATTACCTTTTACTCCCCGTCCTTTGATTTGCAAATCTGCAAAATCCAGTTCCCATTTTAGCTTTTTGGCTTGTCCAGTATTCCGCAATATTACAGAAACAGTTTCTGCTTCCCCATTTGGATTAGCACTAAAATACAACAGATGAGATCCCGCTCTCCCTTGGGTAATATCATACATTTTATCCCGGGTAACCCCAGTAACGGCAAAACGTTTAATATAAGAGGTGCCTAGTTTTCCATCTTTATAAATTGCATTGTAAATGGTGCGATTATCTTTCTTTTTGAATACGGCAACGTGAATAATATCTTTTTCAACAAAGACTTTACTGTCTACTTTGACAACTTGCATTTTACCAGAGCGTGTAAATACGATTAAATCGTCAATATCGGCGCAATCGCAGACATATTCGTCTCTTTTTAATGAAGTTCCCACAAAACCCTCTTCTCTATTAACATAGAGTTTAGTGTTTCTTACAACAACCTTTTTAGCATCTACATCGTCAAAGGTGCGGATTTCTGACTTGCGTTCTTTTCCTTTTCCGTAATCTTTCTTGAGCTGAGTAAAATAGTCTATTGCGAAATCAATAAGATTATCGAGATTATTTTTAACGGCAGCAATATCGGCTTCTAAAGCTTCGATACGTTGTTGTGCTTTATCAATATCGAATTTAGAGATACGCTTGATTTTTATCTCTGTTAAACGAACAAGATCTTCTTCAATTACAGGACGCTTTAAATGAGTAATAAAAGGCTTGATTCCCTCATCTATTGCTTTTAGCACGCCTTCCCAGGTTTC
>JAKMGK010000103.1 GCA_022424955.1 Flavobacteriaceae bacterium | reverse complement strand
TAGGTAGTTTATCTTCAAAATTGAGGGATTTTGCAGGAGAGACTATCATTTTCATACATCGTGCTTTTTATCAAAAATAAGTGGGTTTTTTCACTTGCGCAACCCTGTGGCATTACAATCCTTGATGATTGAATTACAACTGCTTATGCTGGGCATAGTTTCGCCACTTCCCAAGGGTCTGGGCTAAATCTTGAGGGATCTCAGAATCAAACTGCATCCATTGGCCTGTTTTGGGGTGTTCAAAGCCTAAGGTTTTAGCGTGTAAGGCCTGGCGAGGAATCAACTTAAAGCAATTCTCTACAAACTGTTTGTACTTGCTAAAATGGGTTCCTTTCAAGATAGCATTTCCTCCATAACGTTCGTCGTTAAATAAGGTATGCCCTATATGTTTCATGTGGGCGCGAATTTGATGGGTGCGTCCTGTTTCTAATTGACATTCTAATAGGGTAACATAGCCAAAACGTTCTAAAACTTTATAGTGCGTAATGGCAGGTTTACCCTCTTCACCCTCTGGAAAGACCATCATTTGTAAACGGTTTTTAGGATGACGACCTATATGCCCTTCGACAGTTCCTTCCTCCACTTTGGGGCTTCCCCATACCAGAGCAAGGTACTTTCGCTCAGAAGATTTATCAAAAAACTGTTTTGACAAATGGGTAAGTGCTTGTTCTGTTTTAGCAATCACTAAAAGGCCACTGGTGTCTTTATCAATACGATGTACTAAACCGGGTCTTTCGTCGGCATTATTAGGAAGGTTATCAAAGTGAAAAAGCAAGGCATTGATTAAGGTCCCAGAATAGTTTCCATGCCCTGGGTGAACCACCATTCCAGCTGCCTTATTAATCACAACAACAGTGTCATCTTCATAGACTATTTCGATAGGGATATCTTCTGGTACCAGAAGATTTTCGTGAGGTGGATGACCAAATAGTACACGAACAACATCTCCCCCCTTTACTTTATAGTTTGACTTAACCGCTTTATCATTGACAAAAATACTTCCTGCTTTTGCAGCGTTTTGTATTTTATTACGGGTCGCATTTTCAATCCGATTCATCAAATATTTATCTACTCTTAAAGGCTCTTGACCTTTATCTGCAGTAAAAGAAAAATGTTCGTGTAAACTTTCTTCTTGAAAGTCGTCTTCTAGTAAGTTATCGTTTTCCATTTCCTAGAACTAGGTCAATTTTAGAGGTTTTAGGCAAGATCACTCCCGGTGCTATTTTCTCGCCTTGATAACGAATTTCCAAGACCATGTCTTTCCCTATATTATCGCGATAGGTGATTTCGCCTAAAGAAAAACCAACAGCAGTTAGTCTGGTTTCGGCATTGCGCTTTGTAATTTGAATTACATTAGGCACTTTAAGCTTGCGGTATCCAGAAGGGTTTAAAGTAAAATAAATTTTTCTTCGGCGTTTTACTTCTGAACCTGCTTTTGGAGTTTGCTCTATTACTGCATAAGGAGGGTAGCTTGGATTGAATTTTGCTGAATCCAATACTTCATATCGCAATTCAAAACGCTCCATTATTGATGGAATCTCTTGCAGCGGAAGGGTTTCAAAATCTGGCACCTCTATGTGCTTATTGTTCTCTGTCATTATATCAAGGCTGTAATAAACTACAAATAGCAACAAACAGCCAACAATGAAAGCAAAACCCAATTGCCTTAAAAATGCTTTACTAAACAAAAAACGTAAATAATTCATTTCTTAAATTCTGGCATAAAGATAAGAAACCCTTTGTGATTGATAGAGATAAAGGTAGTTCCTTTACAAAACGATTATTATTTTTATGGCATGAGAAAAATCATTGGAGTTGCCAGTGGGGGCTACACCTCAGAACACGCCATTTCAAAAAAAAGTGGACAAGTAGTTTTTGAGGCCTTAAAAGACAGTAAATACGATTGCTATCAAATAGACATCAATCTGTCAAGCTGGACAGTTATTGACCATAGCGGAATAAAATATCCTCTTAATCAAGAAAGTTTTTCTTTTGAAAAAGAAGGGCAACCTATCGAATTTGACTGTGTGGTCAATATGATTCACGGTGCACCAGGAGAAAATGGAGAATTGGCCGCTTATTTAGAAGAAAGAAATATCGCCCACACTAGTTGCGATGCAGAAATGGCAGCGCTTACCTATGACAAAAGAGCCTGCTTAAAGGTGGCAAATGCACATGGATTTACGTCAGCAAAACGATTAAGTGTGAATAAAGGAGACGAGCCTAGTGCTGAGACTGTTCATGAGCAGGTAGGCTTTCCTTGTTTTGTTAAAGCAAATCGCGCTGGCAGTAGTTTTGGGGTGTACAAGGTGATGAACGCTCAAGAATTACCCGCAGCACTTCAAGGCGCGTTTAAAGAAGATGAAGAAATTCTCATTGAGGCTGCACTCGAGGGTCGTGAAATTACTGTGGGAGTTTTAGAATGGAAAGGAAAAGTATATGTCCTCCCAATTACAGAAATCATAAGTGAAAATGACTTTTTTGACTATGAAGCAAAATATGAAGGAAAGTCCCAAGAAATAACCCCAGCAAGTCTTCCTGAAGCCTGGGAAGCCGCGGCAAGAAAAATGGCCAAAGAGCTCTATACCACCCTTGGATTAAAAGGAATTACCAGAACAGAATTTATTTTTCAAGACGGAATCCCTCATTTACTTGAAGTTAACACCATCCCGGGAATGACCCTACAAAGCATCATTCCACAGCAAGCAGAAGCTGCTGGAATCTCTCTTAGCGAACTAATTACTGGGGTAATTGATCAAAGCTTAATGAAAAAAGCCTAATTTTATCCTATGAGACGTGCTATTTTTCCGGGATCATTTGACCCCATTACTAAGGGACATGTTGATATTATTCGTCGTTCCCTCCCTTTATTTGATGAATTAATCATTGCCATAGGCGTTAATTCAACTAAAAAATACATGTTTACACTCGAACAACGCAAAGCTTTTATTACAACAACTTTTGCCGAAGAAACTAAGATCAAAGTAGACACCTATGAAGGATTAACAGTCGATTATTGTAATAAAATTGACGCTAAGTTCATTGTTCGTGGTTTGCGTAACCCCGCCGACTTTGAATTTGAAAAGACCATTACCCAGGTAAATCGACGTTTGTCTGAGATTGAAACAGTGTTTCTACTCACTTCGGCAGAGACCTCTTTTATCAGCAGTAGTATTGTAAGAGAAGTGATTCACTTTGGGGGAGATTATTCTTCTATGGTGCCTGACGCAGTGCGATTATAAGTCCGATTTTTCCCATAACAACTTTATATTTGAGTAAGCATTTTCAAATAAAGAAGGGATGGTGGCTCTCTCTACCCATTCTGCTTTTTGGATTCCTTCTTCTTGTTGTGGGTTTAAGTCTCCTTGAAAATCTGTTTCCATCGCATACCAAAAAGTCTTTTTCAAGCGATATTTTCCATTGCGATGAAAAAGGTGCAAGGTGGTTGGAAGGGTACGTGTAATGATTAAATCTTTCACCCCGGTTTCTTCTTCCACTTCTCTAATAGCAGCAGATTGAACTGACTCCCCTTCTTCTATC
>JAKMGK010000095.1 GCA_022424955.1 Flavobacteriaceae bacterium | reverse complement strand
AGTAACATCATACCTATCCAATTTTTAAGTACTTTTAGTTGTTTAGGTGTTTTTAGTTGTTTTTCTATTTCCGAGTAAAACTTTATGAGTTTAGGATAAATATCATCACTCTTTATAGTGATTTTATCATTGAAGTATGAGTCTAATAGTTTTGTTTTACTCTCAATCTCCTTTTGTCTTATGGTGATGGTTTTGTATTTATATTTAACATATTGACACTTGTGTTTTAATCGATATTTACTGCATCTGTCACCGGGGAGATAATCTTTTCCATTTTCAATTATGCCTTCTGTTTTTAGGAGATTTAATACTTTTTCGTAATCTCTGTTTAGTATTTTTTGTAATTCCTTGGAGCAAATTCTGATATGGTTATCATGGTAAAAGTATCTTGAGTTTCGATGTGTTCTAGTTAGTCTAGATATCACCCTAACTATCTTATTTTTCACTGTCTTTTGAGTTAATCTAGATTCAATATTTAGTTCTTGCACAAGAGATTCTGCATCGATGTTCATTGGTATTGCAACCCTATATGTATACTTTCTTACTTTCATCTTATGCTGCTTCATTAAATTCATTTAGGACTATTGATAATTCGTCCAGGTTAAACTCCTTCTGTGCGTTTTCCATAACCTTACATCCAACTTGATAATACTGAGATGTTAGTTCTGTTGATAGATATCTTCGATTCAACAGATTGGCAATTCTACCCGTGGTATTAACACCTCCGAAGGGATCAAAAACTAGGTCATTCTCGTCTGTCGTCATTAAAATTGGCACAACAGGTAACAACTCAGCCATCATTGCAGGGTGACTTAGGATAGAGGCTTCTTGAACAGGCTTATTCCCTCCAACAGCACATTTGATCATTCTATTCACATCTTGGGCTGCTAGATGATTATAGATCTTCTTGTAAGGTTTTGAAAGAGACTTGGATTTCTTTGAAACAACCCCATTTTGGTTTACATCCTTGGCTCCTTTTGTAATACCTATTTGTTTCTTCTCGTCTGTGTACTTCAGGTGATTGTACTTGGACTTAGCTGGATCTACAACAAACCAGAGTATTACTTCGGTATTATTCGTAGGACGATTCACCTTTTCACCTTGAGGACGCGGGTTAGGTTTACTCCAAATTAGAGTATCCTTATAGGTGAGTCCCGTATGTTCTTTAATTGCATTTTTTACTAATCCTGGAATATCAAGTGCACAACCATTTCTATAAGTTTCTCCTATATTGATCATAACATTTGATGTGGGATTTAATAGGAATTCGAACCTACTAATGATTTTTCCAATGTTGGCAGCAAACTGTTCAGGCGTTCTTTCGTGACCTAACTGGTCACTCCCTTCACCAGTATTATAATATCGAACCGAATAGTAAGGTATCGACGTAAAGATAAATGGAACTTGACCTTTGAATTGAACTAACTGGTTAATATCCCTACAGTTCAAATTGAAAGATGAAGATCTATCTGGAATGATAAAGGTATCTTGGTATTCAGTGCTTAGAACAACTGTTTCTGTGATGAACTCGACAGCCTCATTTATATTGATTTCTCCCTTTTTGAGTTTTTCAGTGTATCCTAATTCACGATCAACGTCAAGCTTCTTTAAGCCACCAACATATCGCTCACAATCAGTCAATGTCCAACCTTTTGTTACGATACCTTTCATTAGGAGGTTATCCTCGAAATCATTCTCGATAATCTTGTCAATCTGACGAATTGCTGTAGAAGATTTCCAGCGGTAGTCTAGCTTCGCTTGGATAATAGCGTACCTGTCATACTTCTCGTCACCTTCACGTTTTCCTTGCCTTTTAGGTACAGAATTAAAGATTTGAATAACCTCTTTAGTTAGGTCGTTTTCCGTTTTTATCCTAGTAGTGTTCAGCGCCACTCTCAAATCAAGTGTAGGTTCTTCATCAATGATTTGAACTTTTACAGACTTCACACCTAATCCACGCAGTAGATTAAGTCTTCGATACCCATCAATCAGTTCATTTTTTGCTGAGACTGTAAGTGGTAACAGTTGACCATTGGACTTTAAAGAGTAACTTAGCTGCTCTTCTGATTTTTGATCTTGATGATCGTAGAAACTACTTAATACTTCAACTACTTTTACTTCGTTGATGTTAAGTTCTGCGGATGTGTAATTCTTGATAAACATAGAGCCAAGGTGGCCCTATTTTCAACCCTTATCCTCAAGTGTCGCGCGACAGATAATTTCGACTTTATGCTACTCTGAATTCCATAAGCTCTTCTGGGATATCAATATTATCAGGCTCTACATTGATAATATAACAGGTGTCTGTTTTATTTGTCTTTAATGATTTAAGGCTATAAAGATCTCCTATGTAATCATTCTGAACCTCATTTATTATTCGGTTTGATATTCTGTCATGAAGTTTAGGTAGATTATCTATGTAATCCCCTAGCGTTTTTGAAGAGACACTCCCCTGTATTTTTTCATACAGCAGTTTATACTTTTCTGCAGCATCATTATAAACTCCATCACCAATGAAATCATATTTACCAATTGGCACGTTATGGTTAATTAAGTAAAATAAGTATCTGACTGTCATTAACTCACCTTTTCTTCCAAAGTTGATTGCTTTATTGCCAATTTTCATCCTACATCTAGGACGAGCGTAAATTTTATGTGGATCGCGTTCAAGTATTACCTCAATCTTTAACTCATCAGGAGTATAATTAATCGTATAATTATCCTTCAGTCGATTACCGATTCTGTTCAAGATATTTTCTATCTGATGGAGTGCTCCCTTATCCATTCTGGATGATTCTGAATTCAACGCTGCTTCTTTGCATTTTTCACAGATGAATCCAGACCGCATTTTGTATTTAACCTCCTTAAACTCCTCAGCGAAATCATTAACGCAACCTTCAGGTTCGAAATGAATTCTTTCATTTTCGACTAATACAGCTAGGTCAATCCCTCCCAAATTTTGAAATAGGTTTTCAATGATTTGGTAGGCTCCGCCGAGATATGGCTTACCCTCGGTCACCTTATCGTAGCCGCTAGACCTAATAATAATATTGTTCTTAATATAGTAACTCACCCAGTTTTTAAATGAGTTCTCAAGTTTATATGGAGAATTAAGTTCTCGAGGTGAAACAATAACTAGAACATCATCGTCCTTTAATCCAACTTCTTCCCTTATCAGCTTACTCAGTCTCTTAAAGTTTTCCGAGTCTATATTTTCAAGTTCACGATGCAGTAAATAATACTCTGAAGAATTCGTATGATCAATTAACTGAAATGTGATTGGCCCTACATCCTTAGAAAACATAGCAACCACATCTTCCATATCTGACCGTCCCCTATGCGAGAGGTATGCTATTTTAATATCCATATTTAAAGGTTGGGTATAAAAGTAGCAACAGAGAACTCCTTATGCAAATAGTTTTTTAAGTATCACATACTTATTATAAAACCTCAATCATGAACAAAGAAATTATGAAATCCCTTGGCTTAAACAGAAAACAATACAGGCGTTTACTTCAATCCATAGTAATAAAAACACCTAACATATCTGAATTACCTGAAAGCAAAACTGATGATTCTATAGAAAACAATTCGCAGAATTTGTCGTAAGGAACGCTATGGTTTTATTACTAATCAGAACTAGAATCTGATGGCAATAATTCCACATTGAGATGGTCTGAGACGGAATTCTGGGTCTGGATAGTGTGGAAATATTGATTGGCAATTAAGTCTAAGGAATTGACCTCCGTTTAAAGTAAGTTCATTCTCATCTAATAAATCTCTCCAAACCCTGTTTAACAGCTATCAAGCGGACATAATCCATTTGTGAATTAGGTTTGAATATACTTCAGACAATATTATCTCCTGTAATAGTATTTTGTAATACAGGATTTTGAGATGCCATTTAGAACTACCCCATAATCATTTGATCGGTCTAATTCTTATTCAATATCTTCTTCAGCTTATAGACACTGTTTGGAGAACACTCTAATACCCTCACAATGGACCGAACACTATTTCCTTGCTTCAGCAATTCAATCATCTTCTTGGTTTTGGGCTTATTGAGGTATTTTTCAACTGTCTCGGTGGAATTTTGCTTTCTTCCTGTGTAAACACCATTTTTTTTACCTAATGCAATTCCGGCAAGGGTCTTTTCACGGTTCTGATGATAGAAGAATTCAGATAGCGAGGACAAGACGTTGATCAATAGACCTGTCGTTGGAGTTTGATTACCGTTCTCATCTAAGGTTGTAATACCTTCTGAAATAAATTGAATAGGAATACCATAGGAATGAATTATATCTATCGTGCCGATTAGGTCCTTGACACTGCGACCTAACCTTTCCAACCTCATGGTTTTGACAATGGATATACGGCCCTCTTTGATATCTTGAAGTAATTTCTTTGCAGCAGCACGATTTTCGAACTCAACACGGCCTGAGACTCCTTGATCCCTATATACCTTCCAACCTTTTTCGATTTTTGCCTCTTGAGTTCCAATTGACTGGAGATAGTGCGACGTTCTCATGTAGTAAGCTATTTTCTTTCCCATAATGTTATCATTTTAGACTAGTGTGTATGATAACAGCTAATCTCCTAGTAAAATGGTTATAATACTGCATCAAATCGCAATTATTTTAAAGTACAGTCTAGAATGAATGAAGCACTCATGGTGGGCCAATCAATAACTACCTGGAAATAGATCTCAAATTCTGGATATGCCAATCAATATTCATGATTCCTTCCAGGGTCAAACCATTCCTCCTCCTGTTTCGAAATACAAATACCAGACTCAGTTCCTATGAAACCGACACTCTATATTGTGAGATGGCGCCAATCAAAATTAGATCCGGGGATCCCCTCCCTCCTATCATGTAGGGGGTATCCCACCTTATATATCGTTTAGGGACTTAGATATAAGGGGCTCGATGGCGCGAATGAAATATTTTTCAAAAAAATGGTGAAAAACCGAAAAAAATATTATGCCAAAAAAATTCAATAAATAGAAACTCTATCTGCTTACAACCTCCTTAAATTTTAAATGACCCCTGTCAATACGTTCCCAACTGCGACACGAAACTCACCCCTGAAAAGCATGTTTGCTTCAATCATTGGACTGAACTTGAACACCCACCTTTGAAGTGTGGAGTGATCTACTTGTGCCCCTCTGCTTTTCAAAAGCTCCTAGTTATCTCTATAACTCAATGTGAATATGAGTTTGAAGTACTCCGCTTGAAGAATGATGGCTATGGGTATCTGTGACGCACGAGCATAAGTGAAGGTTGAATCAGCAAATCTAAACGTTTAGCAAAAACGTTCGAGTTAATGCCACAGAACTCCATCTTGCTCCATTGTTTCTATCTGCCATAGGATATAACTGCAGGTACAACTTATCTATTCTTGGCTTAAGTCCTCTGTGCATCGCTTCTTTATACTTCGACTAATTGCTTACCACTTCATCTTCTGCACTCTTACTGCATTCAGTATTGCCAATAGTGCTACTCCTACATCTGCAAAAACTGCTTCCCACATTGTGGCTAATCCACCTGCACCTAATACAAGAACAATGATTTTAATACCGAAAGCAAGAAATACATTCTGCCAAATAATCTTTTGAGTGGATTTAGCAATTTGAATACCAGTTACGACTTTTGAAGGTTGGTCGGTTTGAATGATTACATCTGCTGTTTCAATAGCCACATCACTTCCCATTGCTCCCATAGCTATACCCACATCACTTGCTGCTAATACGGGTGCATCATTGATACCATCACCCATAAAAGCAATTGTTTTTGTAATATCTTGTTTGAGTAATTCTACTTCAATCAATTTATCTTCAGGTAATAGTCCTCCTTTTGCCTTTGAGATACCCAATTCCTTTGCTACTTGTTGAGTGATACTGTCTTTATCGCCTGAAAGCATTATTATTAAATCAATACCTTCTTTCTTGAAGGCAGCAATGGTTGCCTTGGCATCTTCTTTCAACTCGTCTGCAATAGTTACATAGCCTGCAAACTGATTATCAATACCAACCAAAACTATAGACTCAACAATGCTGTCAATTTCCTTTGGTGTGGAAATATTGAAATGAGACATTAGCTTTTTATCCCCTGCCACAACCTGAGTGCCGTTGATAATACCTTGCAATCCTTTACCTGCAATTTCTTTTATATCTGTGGCTTCTGGAACCTCATTGTCTAATGGGTATTCGCTAATTGCTTTGGCAATTGGGTGAGTAGATTTAGATTCAATTGCTAAGAGAAAAGTCATAAACTCCTCTTTGGAATAGTTGCCTATTACTTCAATATCCTTAATCTTAAACACTCCTTTGGTAACTGTTCCCGTCTTATCCATTACCATTGTATTTACCTCTTTTAGCTTATCCATATACGTAGCTCCTTTGAACAATATGCCATTTTTAGAAGCTGCACCAAGGCCACCAAAATATCCCAAAGGAATAGAAATGACCAATGCACAAGGACAAGAAATTACTAAGAAAATCAATGCTCTATATAGCCATTCACTAAACACATAATCATGCACAAAAAAGTATGGAACAAAGCATACGGCAATGGCTAAATAGACCACAATGGGAGTATAAACTTTTGCCAATCTTCTGATAAGAAGTTCTGTTTTTGCCTTCTTTGAATTTGCATTTTGTACCAACTCTAATATTCGCGATACTGAACTATCATTGAATAGTTTTGTTGTTTTTACTTCTATTACTCCATCCATATTAATGGAGCCTGCCAATACGTTTCCTCCTTTTACTATACTTTGTGGTTTACTTTCACCTGTTAATGCTGCGGTATTTAGACTGGCTTTGGCTGAAAGCAAAGTACCATCTAATGGTACTTTCTCTCCAACCTTTATTTGTATGGTTTCATCTACCTTAACATCATTTGGATTGACCTCAAGGAAAGAATTTTTTCTTAGTACATTGGCTATTTTAGGACGTACATCCAAGAGGGCTGTAATATTGTCCTTTGCTCGTCTTACTGCTGCACTTTGGAATAATTCTCCAACAGCATAAAAGAGCATCACAGCAACTCCTTCGGGATATTCTCCAATGGCAAAAGCTCCAATAGTGGCTATCCCCATCAAGAAAAACTCTGTGAATATTTGACCTTTACTAAGTAATTCAAATGCTTCTTTGAGCACAGGTAACCCAACAGGAATATATGCAACTCCAAACCATAATATCCTGATCCACCCTTTAAAGAAAGCTATATCAAAATAGTCTAAGGCAATACCTGAAATGAGTAAAATGAAGCTGACAATGGCAGGTAAATAAACCTTCCAATTACTTTTGTTTTTGTGTGAATGGTCGTGTGAATGATTATGTCCATCATCCTCACTATGCTTATTTTTCAACAAAGGTGGAGGTGTATTTCTATCTATTTTTTCTTCTAAAGAACAGCATATTGGTTTGCCATTCACATCATATATATGTCTGTGATTTCTTTTCATTGTAAATATTCTTTTAGTTACAGCAATTTTGATTTTGTTGAATAGGTGGACAGGCAATTGTGCCATAGCTACAAAACACACAACAGTCTCCTTTTTTTGGATTTAGAACTGCTTTACAACTTTCACATTCGTAGAAGTATTGACAGGCATTGGTAGGCATCTCTTCTTCTTTATTGTTACCACATTTAGGGCAAGTTATAGTTGACAAAAGTTGTACTTCGATTGAGACAATTGCAGCCTTTCTTTTTTTATAATATAGAAATACTCCATATACAAGTGATAATACTCCAATTGCCATAAAAACTCCGCTAAATTGTTCAATCCCCTTAGCAAATGCCAACATACTTGAAGCTCCTCCAAGCATAATAATAAGTGCTGGCAACCAACAACAACTTGTTGCTATGACAAAAGCTATTATACTGCCTATTATTGATTTTTTGTAATTCATAATTTGTATTGTTTACTTTATATCCACCTTCTAACTTTGGCTTTATAGTCTTGATATTTTTCTTCAAATTCTTTCAATAGAAATTCTTCTTCCAACCTAATCTGTGTATTTATACTTACAGTTGATAAAGCTATGATTAGTAAAGTAAAGGCATTAGGAAGGACTAAGAATAATCCTATATTGGCAATCATTATCCCTAAGAAAATGGGATTTCGAGAAATTGCAAAAAAGCCATTGGTTACTAATTCTGATTTGTTTTCTTCATCTATACCTATACGCCAAGACTCTTTCATATTGGACTGAGCAAACCATACAAATAGTAAGGAAAGAATAAGTAACGCCCATCCTATGTATACTAAAGTATCATTTTCTAAATACCAAAAGGGCAATAGAAACTTATGCCAAGCTGGAATAAAGGCATAAATAGAAACTACGGCTAACTCTATAAGAGAAATAATGCCGAAGACTTTACCATTATAGCCGTGTGCATCATCACCCTTGTTGAAGGTGAGTGGAATGACTTTGGTTTTCTTCCAAAGTAAAAATGATCGTAGTACAAAGACTAAGAGAAAATAAATGATAAAGAATATAAATAGATACATAATGATTGTATTAATGTTCGTGTTCTAATTCTCCTGCTTTAGATTGTGCATAGACATAGTAAGCTCCTTTCGTTACTATCTGCATTCCATCTGGAATTGTATCGATTAATTTCACGGCTGTAAAACCATTGTCTGTTGCACCTGTAACAACTGCTATCTTCTCAAATTCTATTTCTTTATCATCCACCTTTTCATTAGCTACATATATAAAACTGTTAGCTCCATCTTTGATAATTGCTTCCTCTGGTAAAGCTGAGGACTCTTCATTATTGAGATAAATTTTAGCGTTAATGAATAAGTCTTTTAGAAAGGTTGGCTTTGTACCTTCTAAGTGACCGTGAACACGTATAGTCTTAGAATTGGCGTTGAACTCTTTACCAATTACCTCTACTGATCCGTAATAAACTGACTGGCCAAGTGCAGGAACTGTATAGCTAATCTTTTGCCCTTTCTTGATATTGGCAATATCCTTTTCAAATACATCTAACTCTAAATGTAGGTGCTCTGAAGAAATTATATCCATTAATGAAATCGAAGATTGAGCATACATACCATTGTGAAAATTAATCTTAGAAATATAGCCACTCATTGGTGCTACAATAGCTATTTGCTGTTTTATGGTACTTGGTGACAGATTAGAAGTTGATATTCCTAAGAAGGACAGTTGTTTGGCAAGTCCTTGAGTTTTAGCATCCAATACTGCCACTTCTGCTTGAGCATTTTGTAAATTCTTGGTTACGCCAGCATTGGATTCCACTAAGGTATTTTGTCGTTCTACCTCTAATCCCTTGAGGGTTAGCTGTGCCTTTGCTTCTAAATAATCTTGCTGTGTAATTATTAAATCAGCATTTTCGAGATATGCAATAACTGCTCCTTTCTTTATGTAATCACCTTCTACGAATTTTTTTGTTCCTTTTATGATACCGTTAGTTTTTGCCGAAACAGAAGAATGAGCATTTGGCGGCAGACCCAATGAACCTGTTGCTTTAACAAAGTCATTGACTTTGATAGAGGACAATGTTCCAAATTCTAAACCGATTGTCTTGGCTTGTGCTTTTGAAAGGTGTAGTCCTTCTTCGTGTTGTTCTTCTCCTCCGTGGTCGTGTTCATCATCCTCAGAGTGAGTAGATTCTTCTGCTCCGTGATTATGGCCGTCTCCTTCGGTATGTTTATGACCACAAGAAGAAAATACAAGAAGTGAAAGTATTGTAATTATAGCTATGAAATATTTTGTATGATTCATTTTTAAATGTCTTTTATTGATTTGTAAGAAATTGAAAGTCAGCTACCGCCTTATTGTAGGCTAAAATCTGCTCCCAATAATTTTTATTATTGGTTGTCATCAGTTGTAAAGTGTTCAATAATTCTAAGTAAGAGATTTCTCCTGCTTGGTAGTTTAGTTCACTTATTCTGATAATTTCTGGATTAATGGTTTCTATTTGGTTTTTGTAAAAATCCACTCCTGCTTGATACAAGTTCAATGTGTTTTGTATCTCTAATTGGTCTTGTTTGAAACTCAAAAGTGTACTTTGGTATTGATAGTTGCCTATCTCAATCTGCTTTTCCTGAGCCGCTATTCTCTTTTTAGTTTGACCATTAAATAGCGGAATAGCAACGCCTGCTTGTGCCGCATTTAGCCAACCTCCTTGATTGAAATTTTGTGCAGCATAGCCAACATTGAAGCTGGGTTTTAATTCAGCCTTCATAGCATCTACTTTGGCATTTTCTACGGCAATTTCTTGCTGACTTTTTAATAGAAGTGGGTTTGTAGCTGTATCTATCTGAGTGAAATAGTTTGCCACTGATAGACTATTTATGGTGGTAATAGACTCCTTGGTATTTAGTAATAATTGAAACCGCTTATTTAAGTTAGCAATTTCTATTTTCACTTGGTTAAAGAGCAGTTCGTATTCCTTCCATTTGGATTGTAAAGTTAGTTCTTCGATACGACTGGCAGCTCCTGCTTGTACTCTTACAGTTGATTTTCTATGGTATTCTTTATATGTAGAAACAAGATTGCTATAAAGCCTTTCCAATTCCTTTTTGTACTGAATTTCAAAGTATAATTGCTTGACTTTCCATTTCAGTTCGTTCTCCGTTATTTGCTGTTGGGTGCTGCTCTGACTTGTATACGCATCTTGCAATTTATTTTGAGCCTTAGTAATACCTGGACTTGGGAAATTCTGAACTACTCCAAATTGATTAACCTGCTGTCCAAATTGTCTATCTACTAATCCATCACCTTGATAGGATATATCTGTAGTACCCAAGTTATATTTTAGGTTTTGTAAAGACTTGTTTTTCTCTACTTCCAAACTTGCTGCTTTTAAATTGGGATGATTAGTGATTGCCATAGAAATAGCACTATCTAGATCAAGAGCTTGCTCTTGTGCTTGGGCAGAAAAGGACAAACCTAACATCAACAAGATTCCTAATACACCACCTTTCGATACATTAATTCTGTTGGCTTTTCTTTCGCTCCATTTTTCTAACCAATAGTAAAGAATAGGCAATATTATCAATGTTAAAAAAGTAGCGGTTATCAAACCACCAATAACTACCGTTGCCAATGGTCTTTGAACTTCTGCTCCACCCGAAGTAGATATAGCCATTGGTAAAAAACCAAGTGAAGCTACTGCAGCCGTCATAATAACTGGTCTAAGTCTTACTCTTGTTCCTGTTGTTATTCTTTCTTTTATGTTTTTCATTCCTTCCTTTTTAAGTTGATTGAAATAGCCAATAAGGACTATTCCATTCAATACGGCTACTCCAAATAGTGCTATGAAACCAATGCCTGCTGAAATGCTAAAAGGTAACCCTCTTAGTTGTAAAGCCCATATTCCACCAATGGCAGATAAAGGAATAGCTGTAAAAATCAAAGCTGCTTGTGATACTGAACCGAAGGTGAAGTAAAGCAATATGAAGATTAAGGCTAAGGCCATTGGAACGGCAATAGATAATCTCGCATTGGCTGCTTTTAGGTTTTCAAACTGTCCGCCATAAGTAAAGTAATAACCGTTCGGCAACTTAACTTTAGTGTCTAATTCTGTTTGGATCTTTTCCACTAAAGATTCTACATCTGTATTACCTACATTTACACCAATTACAATTCTTCTATTAGTGTTTTCTCTTGAAATTTGCATAGGTGCATCTATCAAATCAACATTGGCTACACTGGTAAGCGGCACTTGACTTCCATTGCTCAGCGTTATAAATAGATTTTCGACATCTTCTATACCTGTTCTATTTTCTTCCGCTAGGCGAACCACTAAATCAAACCTTTTATCACCCTCATAAATAATTCCTGCTTTTTCTCCAGCAAAGGCTGAACGAACAACTTGATTGACCTCTTGAATATGTAAACCGTATTGTGCCATATTATCATATTTATATGAAACGATAATTTGAGGCATTCCAATCGTTTGCTCTACATTGGCAGAAGCAACACCACTTACTTTTTCGATTATAGCCTGAGCTTCTATTGCTTTTTGATAAAGCACATCTAAGTCAGCACCAAATAGCTTAATGGCAATATCAGACCGAGTTCCTGTCATCAATTCATTAAACCTCATTTGAATTGGTTGTGAGTATTCATAAGTCACTCCTGGAATATCTTTCAAGACATCATTTATAGCGTCAAACATTCCCTGTTTAGTACTGGCTGTTGTCCATTCAGATTTAGGTTTCATAACTAAAATATGGTCGCCTATTTCTGTGGGCATAGGATCAGTTGGCACTTCTGCCGAACCTATAATTACCACATCATCGATGATTTCTGGAATACTATCTTTTAATCTGTTTTGAATAAGTTTAGCAGTTTCTACACTTTGAGACAGTGAACTGCCCGGCACTAAGATTTGGTGCATTGCCAAGTCACCTTCTTCTAATGTAGGAATAAACTCGCCACCCATCCTACTGAATACAAACAGACTGATTAAAAAAGCAAGTATAGTTGCACTTACAAAAACTGTTTTGAACCGTAGAGCTGCATTTAAAATTGGTGTGTAGCCTCTTTGGAAAAAGGCAATGATTTTATCTGCAAAAGTTTCTTTATTGACTACATTTTTCTTGAGCACCAAGGCTGCCATCATAGGTACATACGTCAATGAAAGTATCAATGCACCTGCAATAGCAAGCATTACTGTTTGAGCCATAGGCTTAAACATTTTACCTTCTATACCTACCAAAGCCAAAATAGGTATGTATACCATCAGAATGATAATCTCACCAAATGCTGCTGAACTTCTTATTTTCTGTGAGGAAGCAATTACCTCTGTGTCCATTTCGGTTTGCGAAAGCAGATTTCCTGCTTTTTTGACTTGTAGGCGGTGTACTATAGCTTCCACTATTATAACTGCACCATCTACTATCAATCCAAAATCAATAGCACCTAAACTCATAAGATTAGCTGATATACCTAATAAGTTCATCATAGAAACGGCAAACAGCATTGCCAGAGGAATGACCGAAGCCACAATTAATCCAGCTCTCCAATTACCAAGTAGAAGAACTAATATAAAGATGACTATTAAACCACCTTCAATTAGATTCTTTTTAACCGTACCAATTGCAGTATTCACCAGTTTATCTCTTACCAAGTAAGGTTCTATGATTACGCCTTCGGGTAATGATTTTTGAACTTGTACTACTCGTTCTTTAATTCTTTCAGTTACTTGTGCAGAATTTGCTCCTTTGAACATCATTACCTTACCACCTACTACTTCTGCACCATTTCGAACTAACGCTCCATATCGAGGAGCTTTACCATATTGTACAGTAGCTATGTCACTAATTAAAACTGGAATATTTCCTCTATCACTAACCACTATTTTTCCAATATCATCTAAAGACTTTGCTAATCCTTCAGAACGGATATAGTAGGCATTGGAATTTTTCTCAATGTATGCTCCACCAGTATTCTCATTGCTTTTTTCTAAGGCCTCTAATACATCTGAAATACTTATGCCTACAGATTTAAGAAGATTAGGATTAACGGCTACTTCATATTGTTTTAAAAATCCACCCATTGAATTGACTTCAGCTACTCCTTCGATTCCAAGCAACTGTCTTTTGACAATCCAATCTTGGATGCTTCGTAACTCAGTAGCGGAATATTTTTCTTCAAAGCCTTGATCTGGTCGAACTACATATTGATATATCTCACCTAATCCAGTAGAGAGGGGCCCCATTTCTGGCACACCTAAGCCATCAGGTATATTGCCTTGAGCCTCTTTGAGTCTTTCATTCACTAGCTGTCGAGCTAAGTATATATCGTAGTTTTCTTCAAATACTACGGTAACTACTGAAAGCCCAAAGCGAGATATAGAACGTATCTCTTCTGTTTTTTGCAGACTTTGTAGAGCAAGCTCAACAGGAGTTGTAATAAACTGCTCCACTTCTTGCGTAGCAAGTGTGGGCGAAATAGTGATTATCTGTACTTGATTATTGGTAATATCAGGTACAGCATCTATGGGTAGCTGCTTGAGAGAAAATAACCCCCAAACTATAAGGGCTGCTACGAAGAGCCCTATGACAAACTTATTCTTAACCGAATAAGCGATTAAATTATCGAACATTAATATTTGATTTTATAAAAAAGTTAAACCTAAACTATGAATGGAAAGGGCATAGCTGTCCCTTGGAAAGTGGTTTAACTAAGGCTTGGCGGATGCCAAACTCCTTCGCTGTAGTCAAAGGAATAGTCGAATGTGTAATGAAAAAGGTAGTCAGTAGAAATTTCTATTTTTTTCTCTAACATCGCTTTATCGGTAGGTAAAGTAACTATAGAGCCACAACAAGCACAAACACAAAAAGGAGTGCAATCATCTTGGTGTTCTGAATGATCATGGTCGTGCTCTGCTGCTGAAACCTCAATGTCTGTATGAATGGAACTTTGCGGCATACCATCTGTACACGGCACTACCGAAAGTGCTGCAATATAAATAGATGTTATTAATGCAAATATTCTCATTTCTGAGTTCAAAGATAGAACAAGTTTATTGCAACCCACTTGCAAAGTTTTTTACTTGTTACAATTCTCGCATAAACCCTTTATTACCATATTGGCTCGGTGCATTTTGAAATTTTTGGGTAGCTCGATTTTAGGTATATTTTGGTTAGTCAGACAAAAAGTGTTCTGACAGTTGGAACAATGAAAATGGTAGTGTTGGTCAATGGTCTCACACTCACAACTTTCTAAGCAAAGGGCATATTTGAGTTGTTTCGTGCCATCATCTATTGTGTGAACCAGTTTGTTTTTTTCAAATGTTTTTAATGTTCGATACAATGTAGATTTATCTGCAATATCAAAAGCACTTTCAATGGTTTGAAGGGAAATTGCTTTGTTTTGCTCCATAAGGTGTTGCAAAACAAGTATTCGCATTGCTGTTGGTTTAATATCTCTTTGAGCAAGTTTATAATCAAGTGCATCGTTCATACTAAGAATCAAATATAATCTTAAACTAACTTTTATTCTAACTCTTCCTTAACCGAACCGCACTTCAACATTGCCTCTCCAAAATATGGATTCAAAACCTTTTGTTCTTTA
Source organism: Flavobacteriaceae bacterium (assembly GCA_022424955.1). Classification (GTDB taxonomy): domain Bacteria; phylum Bacteroidota; class Bacteroidia; order Flavobacteriales; family Flavobacteriaceae; genus Arcticimaribacter. Next base: position 10,051 of record JAKMGK010000095.1, on the reverse strand, counting down.
CTTAACCATCTTGCTCCATTGTTTCTATCTGCCATAGGACATAACTGCACGTACAACTTATCTATTCTTGGTTTTAGACTTTTACTAACCATTATCATCTGCTCGGAGATATGAATAAAATTGTCTCGGGCCTCCGCTATATCCTTTGATGCTGTGTATTTATCTGCGAGTTTTTTTAGTGCACCAGAATGTTTCATCCATATATCATGATTCTCACCTTTGAATAGACTCATACTGATTTGACTAAGCTGTGTTTTAAACGCTATTAAAGATTCTTGACTTCCTTCAAAGTCATCTTTTACTAAATTGTCTTTTACTTTCAAATATGAATCAAAGAGTTTACCTAGGCTTTTATTAGCTTCTGAACTTAATGAAACTGCCTTATTTGGCTTGTTATTCATTTCATTTGATGATCCTCCATGATTATGACCTGTTGACGATTTACCGCCTTCAGGATTCATCATACTGGGTTTACCTGCCAGCTGTGCGGCGGCATCTATACTAAACGTGCCATTAGTGGCTATTTCGTCACCTTCTTCTAATCCACTACTTACTACATACGAATCACCTAGAGAAGGGCCTAAAACTACTTCTGTGAGCATAAAGCTAACTCCACTCACTGACTCCATCTTTTTATAAACTATAGATTTCTCTCCTGTCCACATTACAGCAGTCTTAGGAACTACCATAGTATTTTCCTTAGCAGAAATCACAGATTTAATAGTGCCATTCACCAACATCTCAGGTTTCAATTTATTATTAGAATTATTTACCTCCACTCTAGCTTTGGCTGTTCTAGTTTTAGGGTCCACAATAGGGTCGATGAAAGCTATCCGTCCATTAAATGTCTTGCCTGCAATTGCATTTAAAGAGTATGATACATTGTCTCCTATTCTTACAAAACCCAAATCAGACTCATACAGATCAAACAGTATCCAAAGTTTATTTAAGTTGGAGATTTTATATAAAGGTTCTCCTTGGTTTAGATAGTCTCCAACATTGACTAATTTATCTGTCACTACACCCGAAATATCTGCACGAATAGGGAAATTCTCTATTATTTTTCCTGTTTCAATTATTGTATTTATTGTAATTGCAGAAAGTTTCCAGTTCCGGAGTTTCTCTTTGGCCGAATTAAATAAAGCCGGTTGTAACTCAATAAGCTTTTGGGCTTCAAACAACTCCTTTTGTGCACTTATTAGTTCGGGAGAATACACATAGGCTAGTACTTGACCTTTAGATACCTGCTCTCCAGTGTAGTTAATCTTTAGTTGCTCTATTCTGCCTGCTATGTGACTCGTTTGAGTAGAAACTTGTCTCTCATCTGGTTGCACTTTGCCATTTAGCTTTAATTCCTTGAGAGCACTTCCTTTTGACACAATAGCTGTTTGTACATTAGCAAGTTGCATAGCTGTAGGAGACATCTTAATACTCATGGGGTTCTCATCAGGTTGAGAATCTTTAAGAGGTATTAAATCCATACCACATATTGGGCAGTCTCCTGCCTCATTCATTCTGATTTGAGGATGCATAGAGCATGTCCAAATCTGTCCGTTCTCAGATAGCTCATTATGACTGTGCTCACTATCACCAGACAATGGTGTACCAAATATCAACCAACCAAGAAGCAATCCTCCAAGCAAAATTCCTATGTAAATAATATACTTTTTCATTGTTAACATTTATTCATTTGAGGTTCTTTCATATTGACAACAGCCAGGTAATCCATTATATGTTGTAGTCTCAGCTTTTACTTTATCTGTATCATATCCTGATGCAGCTATTGCTTGATGTATTTTAAGGATACTAGTCTTTACAGGATCATATGTGACACTCATCTTGCCAGAATCTATATTCCATTCGGCACTAGTCACTCCAGAAATCATCGCAGCTTTTTCGATTGTTCTCTGGCACATACCACAATTACCACTTACGGTAAAGCTTGCAGAGTCAGTTGCACTTATTACAATTGAGTCTTGTACAGCTACAGTCTGTGCTTTAAGAGTTACAATTGTTAAAACGGTTATACAAATTGTTAAAATTATTTTTTTCATGATTTTCTATTTTTAAATTTTTATGGTTCTTAATCTAAGGGCATTTACTATTACAGAAACTGAGCTAAAACTCATTGCTAGAGCCGCTATCATAGGTGAGAGTAGTATTCCAAAAAAAGGAAAGAGAACACCTGCTGCTATTGGAACTCCAAGCGTATTATAGACCAAAGCAAAGAATAAGTTTTGTTTAATATTTCGCATCACACCTTCGCTTAGATTTCTAGCTTTTACTATTCCTTGCAGGTCACCTTTTACCAATGTAATCATAGCACTTTCTATAGCGACATCTGTTCCTGTACCCATCGCGATGCCCACGTCACTTTTAGCTAATGCTGGAGCATCATTAATTCCATCACCGGCCATAGCCACGACTTTTCCTTTCTTCTGTAGTGAGGTAACTTCGTTGAGCTTATCCTCTGGTAGCAGACTTGCCTTAAAGCCTCCAAGGTTTAATTCCAAGGCTACTGCTTTTGCTGTATCGTGATTGTCTCCTGTAAGCATAACTACATCGATCCCTTTCTTTTGAAGTTCTGTTATCGCTTTTGCACTTGTTGCTTTGATTTTATCTCCTATCACTACATATCCTGTCACTACCTTGTCGATTGATAGATAAGATACTGTCTTACCTTGCTTTTGATACTTCTTGGCCTCATCATGCATTTGAGAGGTGATTTCAGCATTTGCACGTTCCATCATTTTAGGATTACCCAGAGATACTTTTTTATTATAAATGATAGCTTCAACTCCTTTGCCTGTCACAGCACTAAATCCATCAGATTTTACTGCCTCCGAATTTAGTCCCCTACCATATTTTACGGTCGCTTCTGCAAGTGGATGCTCACTATTGCTATTTAGCGATACTATATATTGAAGCACTTCATTTTCTTTATACTCTTCACTGAATGATCCAATTTTTTCTACCGTTGGTTTCCCTTCCGTTATAGTTCCGGTCTTATCTACTATTAGAATATCGACTTTATTTAGTTTTTCTAGTGCTTCAGCATTCTTGATTAAAACGCCGTTTTGAGCACCCTTTCCTACACCTACCATTACAGACATGGGTGTGGCTAATCCTAGTGCACAAGGACAAGCTATAATCAATACTGCAATAGCATTAACCAGTGCGAATACATAAGCTGGCTCTGGTCCCCAAATAGCCCATACACCAAAGGTAATTATTGAAATAAAGACTACTACAGGTACAAAGTAGCCTGAAACTTTATCTGCTAGATTTTGTATTGGTGCACGACTTCTACTCGCATTATTTACCATATGAATTATCTGAGAAAGAAGCGTGTCACTTCCTACTTTTTCCGCCTTCATCAAAAAGGTTTGATTTCCATTGATTGTGCCGCTACTTACTTTATCGTCTTTTGATTTATTTACAGGGATTGGCTCTCCTGTAATCATAGATTCATCAATGGTTGTTTCACCTTCGGTTATCACGCCATCCACAGGTATTTTATCACCAGGCTTTACCTTTAGAATATTATTTAGCTGAATTTTATCTATACTGACTTCAACCTCTTGCCCATCAACTACCTTTATCGCCTTACTTGGTGCAAGTTTCAATAGCTCCTTTACTGCCGAGGTAGTTTTGCTATGTGCTCTTGCTTCAAGTAACTGTCCCAATAATACTAGGGTTAGAATCACAGTTGCAGCTTCAAAATATACATGTACTGCTCCAGATTCTGTTTTAAACTGCTCTGGAAATACATCGGGGAACAACATACCAAAAACACTAAATAACCAAGCAACACCTGCACCTATACCTATAAGCGTAAACATATTCAAATTCCAAGTTTTGATACTTTTATAAGCTCGTTCAAAAAACATCCAAGTAGCATAGAAGACAACTGGAATGGAAAGTCCAAATTGAATCCAGTTCCACCATTTTTGTTCCATTAAATTGTATAATGGATTGTTAGGAACCATTTCACTCATAGCTATTAAGAAAATTGGTAATGTGAATACAGTGGCTATCCAGAATTTCTTCAAAAGTTTCTTATAACTCTTTTCTTCTGCTGAACTATCTGCCTCCATAGGCACTAAATCCATTCCGCACCTAGGACAAGCTCCTGATTCGTCTTTTATAACCTCTGGGTGCATCGGACAAGTCCATTGTTCAGAGGTATTTTTAGATAAGTTTTGTTCCTCTACGAGATCCATCCCACAAACTGGACACCCTACATTCGAATTATAGGTTTTATCACCTTCACAATGCATAGGGCAGTAAAATGTCCCTGTACCATTTTTAGATTGTTCCTTTTTAGGTATTTCTTTCGGTTGATATCCATCTCCGAGAGCAAAGATGCTATACCTGCTATTATTCGTTTTAAGGGCCTTTTGAAAAGTCGCTAATGAAATATGTGATTCCATCTCTAAAGTAGCTTCTGCATTCACTAAATTAACGCTTGCCTTTGAAACACCTTCCACTTCAGAAAGAACTTCTTCTACGTGGCTTCTACAGCCATTGCAGGTCATTCCATGTATGTGATATGTATGTTTCATTATTTATTAGTTAGATATTCTAATTGCGAAATTGCAACGTGATAGTTCTTTATCTCGGTAAAAAGTCTCATTTTGTACTTTATAAGCAATTGTTGAGATCTAATTAACTCTACAAAGTCTTTTCCCGAAGTGCTATAGGAAGTATAGAGTAGGTCTAATATCCTAGTCTGGGTCTTTATTTCTGACTCATAAAGTTTTATTAATTCGGTCGCTTCGGTTAATTTATACTCCGCTTGGACAAATTCGCTATTCCTATTGTTTTGGTATTGCTCTTTGTTTAGCTCTAAGGCGTTTTTAAGGTAGTTAGCCTCACTAGCAGCGGCTTTGTACTGTAATCTAAAGATTGGTAAAGATATGGTCGCCATAGGCATTAAAATATCCTTACCATCGTCAGCCACAGTTGAGATGTTTCTCTTACTGACTACAACATAATCTAACCCTAACCCAATGCTAGGTAAGCCTGACAACTTTGCTAGCTCTCCTTGTTTTGTTATTGCATTCATTTTTAAATCAAACGACGCAATTGTTGGGTTATTCACAAAAATACTATCAGCACTAAAAGACCTATTACCAGCAAAATTGTTCAATGAATCTAGTTCAATAACCTCATCAGAAGACCTATTTAGTAATAGATTGAAACGAACTTGCAAAGGATTCATTTTTTCATTCAGCAGAAGCAATTCACTCTTTACATCTTCTATACGAACATCTATTCGCAGGACATCCACCATTGTTCCTTTACCATTGGCAAATTGAATAGTCGCTAGTTCCTTATAAGAAGTAAGCAGGGATAAATTCTCTTGTTGCAATCTTATATGTTCATTCAACTCTATCAGTGGAAAGTACGCCTCTTTTACATCTCTAAATAAACTTAGTCTATGAGCCAGGAACTCTTGAAATTTACTTTCTGCTAGTTTGCTCGCTATATCCTCTTTTGCATCAAGTGTTCCAAACCAAGGGAACATCTGATTTAACGAAAACTTCATTCGTTGTGGCCCGACTCTTGTTTCCACTGGACTAATAAAATAACCAAACGAAAATGTAGGATTATTTAATGTATTAACTTGCTCTATTCGCTGCATTGAAGCTTCAAAATCAGCATATTTAGCTTTTAAGCCAGGATTGTTCGCAGCAGCATACACTAGATAAGATTCTAGGTGTTGTGCTTGTGTGGTAAGTGGTCTAACCACCATTCCAAGAATGAAAAGTAATAAAATTCTATTTTTCATTTTGATTTCTCTTTAAATTATACTCTTCCCGCATACTATAAAGCACTGGAGTGATGAAATAGGTAATGGAGGCTACTATCATTCCACCAAAAGCAGGTATTGCCATAGGTATCATAATATCTGCTCCTCTACCTGTAGAAGTAAGAACTGGTAACAGAGCTATTATAGTAGTGGCTGTAGTCATTATTGCAGGTTTTATTCGTTTCAATCCTGCTTCAGAAACAGCAGCTCTTATCTCACCAACAGTATTGGGTTTGTTCTTTTTAAAACTATGATCTAAGTAAGTTCCAATAAGCACTCCATCATCTGTAGCTATACCAAATAAAGCTATAAAACCTACCCAAACTGCTACACTTAGGTTGATGGTCTTTATTTGAAATAAATCCCTTAAATCAGTATCAAATATTGAAAAATTGAGAAACCATCCTTTGCTATAGAACCAAAGCATTAGAAATGCACCACTAAATGCCATCGCTATCCCTCCAAATATCATCAAAGAAGTAGAAATAGATTTGAATTGGAAATAGAGTATAAGGAAAATAATAACTAAAACAAGAGGTACTACAATAGCAAGCCTCTTCTCAGCTCTAATCTGGTTCTCATAGCTTCCAGAGAACTTATAGCTTACTCCCTTAGGAACTACAATAGAACCTTCATCTATCCTCTCATTGATAAGATTTTGTGCCGCCTCTACTACATCTACCTCCGCAAAGCCGTCTTTCTTATCCAGCAATACATAACCTACTAAAAAGGTGTTCTCACTTTTAATCATCTGGGGACCTCTCACGTACTCCACATCTACTAAGTCTCCTAGAGGGATATGAGCTCCACTAGCAGTTGATACTACTATCTTGTTAAGACTTGAAGGATCGTCCCGCAACTCTCTCGGATAACGAACTCTTACAGGAAAACGCTCTCTACCTTCTACGGTAGTAGTAATTTGCATACCGCCTATCGCGGTCTCAATAGTTTGCTGCACATCAACGACACTCAGTCCATATCTGGATATCGCTTCTCTATTTATATTCAAGTGGATATAGGGCTTACCAACTATTCTATCTGCAAATACGGCTTCTGTCTTCACGGATGGAACTTCTTTCAAAACTTGCTCCAACTCCATTCCAAACTTTTCTATTGTAGGAAGGTCAGGACCGAAGACTTTAATTCCCATAGGAGCTCTCATCCCAGTTTGAAGCATTACTAGCCTTGTTTCAATAGGCTGTAATTTAGGAGCTGATGTAACACCAGGTAAATTAATGGTCCCTATAATTTCATTCCATATATCGTCCGACGACTGAATGTGATCTCTCCAGTTTCTGAAGTATTGTCCATTGTCATCTGAAATCAAATCGTCACGTGTAATTCCTTGAGTTATAGCATCAGCGTTAGAGATAGTATCTCCATTGGTCAAAACAAAGAGATCCTCATTATCCGTTTTAAATCGTTGCCTATGCCCTTGTTCATTTAGAGCATACTCTGATTTATAGTTAATAATGTTTTCATACATGGATATTGGAGCTGGGTCTAAAGCTGATTCTGTACGACCCATTTTACCTACTGCTAGTTCTACTTCAGGTATGTTAGCCAAAATCATGTCCAATTGCTGAACCACTCGTTTATTTTTCTCTATTCCTGCATGCGGCATTGATGTTGGCATTAGCAGGAAACTACCTTCGTCTAATGATGGCATAAACTCTTTACCAATGCCGGGAAAGCTTTCTGATAAAGAAGACCATACAATTGTATTTTCTATAGAGACATTTACTTTCTGAAAACTAGATGAGACAAATCCAAAAACAGTATTAAATCCCATCCAAATAACCGAAGCCAATAGAATGATAAACATAGGTATAGATAGGAAAGTCTTTTTATGAGCCAAACACCAAGCGAGTACATTGGAATAGTAATGCTCTAGCAAAGCAAATACACCAAGAATGGATGCTATGATGAGAGCTACAAATAAAAAATTGAGCAATCCAGACTTTCCTGCACCTAATGGCATCCAGTAGTCAGCTAATAGCCAAGTAATCGAGATTACCGATACTATGATAATTAGATTTTTTGCAAACCAATTCTTTATCGGGCCATATTCTTGAACAAACCAAGCTATGCTAATAGCAATTAAAGTAACTCCTGCCCAAGGGCTAATCCAGATTATAGATATAATTCCAAAGACAATCAGTAAGGCATTGAAAATTACTCCTTTTTTATTCTTAGATATTTTAAATCCAAACACCCAATGAGCTAACGTAGGTAAAATGAATAACGCTACCACTAGAGCTGCTAACAATGCAAAGGTTTTCGTAAATGCGAGTGGTCTAAACAATTTTCCTTCCGCAGCTTGCATTGTAAATACAGGTATAAAACTTATTATAGTTGTAGAGACAGCTGTTACAATTGCCGAACTTACTTCCGCTGCTCCATTGTATATAGTTTCTATCAATTTTTGACCTTTGGGAGCTGAAGTCCTATGTTTATCAATGTTCTCTGAGAGAACTATTCCCAGATCGACCATCGTACCAATAGCGATAGCAATACCTGACAATGCAACTATATTGGCGTCTACATGAAAGTATCTCATGGCTATGAATACAATAAGTACTGCAATCGGTAACAGGCTAGAGATTAGCAATGATGCACGTATATTGAACATCATAATGATTACAACCAAAAAGGTAATTAAGATCTCAAGGGATAGAGCTTCTTCAAGTGTTCCTAGGGTTTCTCTAATGACCGTAGTCCTATCATAGAAGGGCACTATAGTTAATTGACTAACTGTTCCATTAGCTAATGTTTTAGAAGGTAATCCACCTTTAATCTCTCCAATTTTATCTTTTACACCATTTATAACCTTTAGCGGATTAGCCCCATATCGAGCTACTACTACACCGCCCACTACTTCAGCACCATCTTTATCTAGTAGCCCTCTTCGTGTTGCTGGGCCAATTGAGACTACAGCGATATCCTTTATTCTAATAGGAACATTATCATGAACAGCCACTACAGCTAATTCTATGTCTTCAATAGATTTAATGTACCCAAGTCCTCTAACTAGATATTCTGCTTGATTGATTTCTATGGTTTTTGCACCAACATCCTTGTTGGAATTTTTAACCGCCAGCATTACCTTATGTAGCGGTATATCATACGTTCGTAGGGCATTTGGATCTACGTCTATTTGATACTCTTTTACAAAACCACCAATGGACGCTACTTCACTAACACCGTCCACAGCATTCAGTCCATATTTTACAAAGAAGTCTTGAATAGATCGTATTTCATGGAGGTCCCAACCACCAGTAGGGTTATTGTTTTCGTCTCTACCTTCAAGAGTATACCAATACACTTGACCAAGTGCGGTAGCATCTGGCCCTATAGCTGGGCTTACCTCAGGAGGCAGCAGATCAGTTGGAAGAGAATTAAGTTTCTCTAATATTCTGGATCTAGACCAATAAAATTCCACATCTTCATTAAAGATTACGTAAATACTCGAAACTCCGAAAATTGATGAACTACGGATAGATTTTACTCCGGGAATCCCAAGCAATGAAGTCGTTAAAGGATATGTAATTTGGTCCTCAATATCTTGAGGTGACCTTCCTTGCCATTTAGTAAAGACTATTTGTTGGTTTTCACCAATATCAGGTATAGCATCTACGGGAACGGGGTCCGAGGGCAAAGCCCCAACTTCCCAACCAAATGGAGAAGTAACTACTCCCCAAGCAACGAAGAGCATTATGACGATTACCGTCACTAATTTATTATATAAAAAATATTTAATTATTCTGTTAAGCATAAAATTTCTTTGAACTAAAAACTAAAAAAAAGACATCCCGTAGAATTGACAATTGGGATAAAAAACTATGCTTTCTATATTACATAAACTTGAAGGTAAGACCTTATTAAGTTTTGGCGTAACGTGGGTGGAGATTCAATAAACTCAAATTGTAGGTCCTCAAGACTATCATAAGAATATACCTGCTCCCATTGATAACGGGAAACAGGTATTCTTATAATCAACCAATTAAACGTGAAAAGTTCATAACTATTTGTTTGTTCAATGCTAACAACACTGTTTACACAACAATTTGATTTACTAACCGTACTATTTGTAGATTCGCAATCACTGTTATCCATATCACAACCACCATTGTCTTGTCCCATATTTAATTGGGCAGACACTAGCTTATCTCCGCAAAAATGCATTGCGAATGACACTCCTGTCTCAGACAAGAAAAGTGTTAGAATTAATAATAT
>JAKMGK010000036.1 GCA_022424955.1 Flavobacteriaceae bacterium | reverse complement strand
GTTCAGTGATTGGCACTTCTTCATCGTCTTCGTCTTCGACGTTTAATGATTCATAGCCATATCCTGTTTTTTCATATGTTTTCCATTCGATGGCTTGCCATGAAACGAATAATACGACAGCTAATCCAATGGCAAAATAGAGACTACTATTTTTGGTCAAATCAGCCTTGGGATTCTTTTTTAATTGCATTGCACAAAGTTTAGAAAGCTAATTTATAAAAATACGGCTTTTGACCACAATTTTTTTGATAGTTTTTGCGAAAAGAATAAATACAAAAGTCCCAACTGAATTTGCAAGTAGGTCATAGATTTCAAATGTCCTATAAACCAATGCATAACCCTGAATAATCTCAAGGGTAAGGCCAAATAGAAATACAACTAAAAAGACAATTCTATTACTGTTTTTGATGGCCCAATCCAGTTCGAGGGCTAAACCTAGCATAGTAGAAAGCACAAAATAGGCGAGACAGTGGGCTAGTTTATCTACACTTAAACCTACATTATTCAATGGTGGTAAATGTAAAGGTACAGTAGAAAGAAACACAATAAATGTGGCTACACTTATCGTGAATATTGTCCAAGAAAACTTAGGCACCAATCAGCGCTTTGTAAGCCGCTGCATCGAGTAATCCCGCTTGATCCTCTAGATTATCAAGTTGTACTTTAATCATCCAGCCTTCGCCATAAGGGTCATCATTGACTACTTCTGGAGCATCTGTAAGCGCTTCGTTAAATTCGATCACTGTGCCTTTTAACGGCATAAATAAGTCTGAGACTGTTTTGACGGCTTCTACCGTGCCAAAAACTTCTTCTGCTTCAACAGTTTCATCTATGGTTTCAACTTCTACATAAACGATATCTCCTAGCTCTCCTTGAGCAAAATCTGTGATCCCAATAGTGGCAAGATCGCCTTCAATGGAAATCCATTCATGATCTTTTGTATAGTGTAAATTTTCTGGTACGTTCATAGCTTAAATTTTGCTTAAAGCAAATATAAATTTTTGGATGAAATCCCAATCAATTAATTCCCAAAATTATATCGCATGGTAATTCCAGAGCGGATACTGGTTTGCGGGAAAGCAGTAGAAATCGCAAACTTAGAGAAGTTATGGTCATAAAAGAAAAGGGCCTGCAAATTACGAGAGAGTGCATAGTCTGCCGTGACTTTAATCGACCATAGGGTTTGCCCAGCGGTGACTTGATTGTTATCAATTTCAAGATTGCGCAATACTGTAATATTATTGCGGTATGAAAGATCTGCTTTGATATTCAAATCTCCTTTAAGGGTGCGTTTTCTTCTGCCTATGTTTGTCGAGAAAGGAAGGTCTTTAATGCGATAGCCCATCCCTAGAATATATTCTTCTCCGCTAGTTTCGGTTAAAAGATTATTGTCTAGGCTCAACGATAGAGCACGATCTGTCTTAAGTTCTGCTAAGAATTTAAACGAATTCTTTAATTCGAGATCCACCCGAAGCAATGGATTAAATTGCTCGACTAAGTTAATATTACCATACAGTTTTTCTGAAATGAAATTTCCTCCTGTATCTTTTAAATTTGGGGCTTGAGGGTCATAATCAAGGTTTGTTTGAAATTGATTGATGGTATAGCTAGAACGATAGGCGTGGGTCAAAGAAAAACGATTAAATACTTTCTTTAAAGACTTAATATTCATCAAGCCAGTATATTTTAAGTTCCAGTTAGGTAAGGGTATATTTTTGATTGGATCAAGCGAAATACTATTAGGATCATTACCAGAATAGGCTGCTAAAAAGGCGGGGATTACTACTTGTTGCTGACTTTTCCCATAGCCACTGGGATAACCGTCTTGGTCTAATTGATTTAGAGGGATCCCTCTTTTTTGCGCTAGTCTATTTGCAATAATTTGCCTGTTTTCTCTAAAGGTGTCAAAGTAAGGACTTGCCTCTCCTTTAGATCGTTTAAAGGCTGTTTTAATTAAAATTGTTGAGATCCCAAAGTTTCCAAAACTATTCGAATTTAGGGGAACATATTCTTGATTAACTACATGGAAATTCTCTGTTAAACTTTCAGAAAAATTGCGCTCTGCACTTAAATCAATGATCAATCCTTTCCCAAAATCTAACTGACTGGTTAAATTTAGCTGGGTGTTTTTTAGTTGTGTAAAGGGTTGATTGAAATTAGGGAAATCTGTCAGCCAGCCTTGCTTTGCTGCTTCATATCGAATATCTGCTTGACTCCCAAAGGTAAATCCTGGAGAAGGCTGCAGGGTTCCTAATAATCCTACTTTGGGGAGATAGCCCGGTAAAACCCTTCCGTTATTTTCTGTATAAGAGAATTGCAAACGCCTCAAGATTGATAGCACATCGACCACACTGGTTAAAAGCTTGCGTTTCTTCTTGGGCTTTTTTGTTTGGCTAGTATCTGCAACAGTAGTTCTTACTGGTAAGGAACGTGTATTTTTTCTTTTCTTAGTCAGGCCTAAAATGCGGTAAAGGCGATCTGTCTGAATCGAACCATTAAGGGATTTTGAATTGACATTTTGAATGGTATTTACTATCCCTAAAGCATCGCCATTTTCGTTCACCACCTTTGCTAATATATCAGATCCTCTTTGCCAGCTAAAATCACCTTTATAGCTATAGTTAGCATCAATAAAACTTAAGAAAGGTAAATAGTTAAACGGCAGTTTGTAGGTCAAGTTTAAGCTTTGGAAATGCCTATTGGGATCCCCCATATCCCAGAGTCCATCCCAGATCCCTCTCGCTTTGTCCACCCTTCTTACACCCTCGGTGTCTTCATTGTAATAATTTTTGACAATATTATTGCTCGAAGCAGTAAAATTTAGACGTAATGATCGGGTCAAATTATGATTTAAAGAATAGGTCCAGTCAAACAAGAAATTACGCTGTTGTAGCTCAGGCAAACTCAATTGATTTGAAGCATCCACCCCTTCTAAATACACTTCTCTAAAGCGTTGACTATTAAATAGGCGATTGATATTTGAACTAATCGAAATATTCGCAGGTACGGGATTGAAGTTGATTTCTTTTAACCAGCGCAGGTATTGTTTTTTGCTAAAAACTTTTACTTTTTTGAAAGGATTGATTTCAAGAGGCTTAAAGGTGTGTCCATAATTAGCCCCTAAACGCAAGGAGGTATTAGATTGATCTTCAATCTCATAATCGTGATGCGTTAATTCGTTAAAGGCATAAGAGAAGTCAAAATTTTCAATATTATAAAATCGTGGTTTTGCTGGACTCCCAACTTTACGCACTCCAATTAAACTGATGCTTTTACGTTTCGTATAATCAATGGCTTGGTTTTTAATTGCTTTGCGTTCAGTTGCATTTTGAGCGGTATTGAGTCGATCTTCTAACCTTAAATCTTGATAAAATGGGTCATACTCTGGGGTAATCGCTGTTTCTCCCACACTGTAATTAAGGGGTAAATTGACCCCCCATTTTTGCGGAAGTAATTGTCCTGCATTTATGGTAGAGACCACGTCATATTGTAATAATTCTTCTCGGCTTCTTTGATTAGGAGATTGATCTATACTACCAAAACCTATGGTAGAATAACGACCACTTGCACTTACATTAGCAAAGTCTGCAATATTGGCATCTAGTGCTCCTATAGCGGCCCAACCCCCTTTACTGTCAATTCCTGCAATACGGAATTCGTTAAACCATACCTCTCCACACAAGACGTCACCTACTTGAGTAGAAGGGTTTTTCACCCCTATCATCACTGTTTTAATAGCGCCTAAAGAAGGGTTTCCTTTGATCGATAACTTATACCGCTTTTGTCCAGGTAAACTACTAATGGGGGTAAACTCCTCAATGGGATTAAGCTCTTCATCAAAGTAGCTTGCGGCTTGAAAAGAAGGATTACTCAAATAAGCTGCTTTAATTTTTGACAAGAGGTCTACTGGAACATCAATAGAGTTAAAATCGGGTTGCCATACTTCTTCTGCGCTAAATCGATTAGATGAACCCTCGCTATAGCTAGTAGGTTTTAGGGGAACTTCAATTTGGTAATAATTATCTTGATAGTCTGTTCCTAGTCTTATAAAAGCGACCAATCTTTTATCGTATTCATCTGTGGTTCCTGTACCTGGCAGCGGAGTTTGCCCCTGAATTGATTCTGCATGCAGATACATTTTTAATTTTTTGTACTGCCTTAAATCCACATCAACTCCTTTATAAATTCCACGAGAATCCATGGGTTGTAAATCACAAATTCTAAAAGAAAGAGACTGTTCGTTTTGACGAACAATGGTGTTGTTATTATTGATTTGCTCTCGCTGAATTTCTGGGGGAAGAACGTAGTTGACCGGGATGCGGTTTTCGTTTTCTAAAATATTTACAGTAGAAACATCTACTGTTGTATTTGCATTTGCTAGAACAGCTTCGTTTAAAGAACGGTTATAGCGACGCCAATCTCCTCTTACAAGATCAAGGGTCCCAAAACGCATTATCACAGATTGATCAAAACCGCTCAACAACATTCGCATAAAACGAATCGAACGCAAATCTTGAATACCGTTTACCGTGTTAAAATAACTGGAAAAATTAGCCCCTTGATAATAGCTTTTGTCAATGGGAACTTTAAACTGTATCCATCTGGTGGTTAAGTTTTGCCCGTTAGGCAGTTCGACCGTAACGTTTTCTCGAACATCTGTTACAAAAGGATGTGTCCCAACGGTCATATTCTTTTGGATAGGAATTCTATATTCAAAATAACTATCAATAGTATTCATGGTTTGATCGCGATTGACATCTTCGGCGTCGGGTTCTGCTGTACTTCCACGATCGGTATCAGAAAAAGCAATGGGGGAATTCCCTTGGGTGCCATTGTAATTTTTATAACGGTTAATGATACTTCCTTCTGCTTGTAAAAAATATTCATAATTATCTCCCGCAGGGTCGTTTACGGGTCCATTGGGATAAATCTCTCGCTCTTCTTCATCATTTAAACCATCTAGACCAACATCTTGAAGCAAGCGGTCTTCTTCAATGGTGTTAAACGCATATAAAAGGGACTGAGAAGAAGGGGTTCTTCCCCAGTTAGTGGTTTGGACTGCCGTAGGTTCTGTACTAGGTAAACCATTTTCGTACTGTTTACGACCATCGCGTAAAATATCTTCTGAGATATTTCCTAAATGGAAAACAAGCTCTCCTAGATCGTTGTCGTTTGCTTCTATCTCGTTAAATGTATCTAAGACCCAGAATTCAATAAACTCCACATTGGACTGTTCAAAATTAGTAGCGTTAATAGAACGCATAATTCCACCCCAATTTTGTTCTGGCTGGCTTTCAAAAAGGCTGTTTTCTTGATTGTTATAGGGGCCTTTTTCTTCTGGAAAATAGGCTAAATCTAAAGTGGGCTGAATGGTGGGTTGTCCTTGTACTAAGTCTTGCTCAGGAAAAATCTCTTGAATAAAAATACGACGGGTCGTATTAAGAGAAATATCACTATTGCTAATTCCACCTGGCCTAAATTGTTGTGTATAAAAGACGGGGTCTACCGTATACCAGGCTAATTTTGCGCGATTATACCCTGCGGCTAAATCGTCTTGACCAGCATCTGCTCCTCCAAAACCTTCAAAAGGTACCGAGGCCAGTTTCCAAGCAAATGCTCCTTTGACATCGATATTTGTTTGAGCCCCTTCAAAGTCATCTAAATAAACATTTGTTTCTCCCTCTAATTGGGTATTACGTGGATCTCCCGCAATAAGAGAAGCCACTTCCCCACGGAAAGAGATTCTGGAGGGCGCCGTTGTCTCAATGGTGGGGATTTTATTGATCAAGCGGGTTAAAAAAGGAATCTCTGTAGAAAAATTAGTATTAAAACCAATCATGGTGTTATTGACTGGTTCTGTTCCATAGTTGGCTTTTTGGGTTAATGGATTTTCACTAAGATTGATCAAGGTTCCTCCTATGGCTACCTTCTCGTTAAATTGATGGGTAATATCAAATCCACTAAAACGCTTGTTTTGTTGCCCAAAGAAGGTGTTGTTTTCTACAGAAATCTGGATAGGAATATTTGACGCCTGTAGTGCGGGATCTAAAATCTTTACTCGACCAATTTGATAATTTACGGTATAATCTACTCCTTCTCTTAAAACACGTCCCCCGGCGGTTACTTGAACAGAACCTCTAGGCACATTAAATGCTCCAATGGCAATTCCATCTCCGCCAGCAGATTTATATCGTCCTTTTAACTGGTATTTATTTTTTTCTGTCGCTTCAAGCGCTGCTGCTTGTGTTAAGGCATACATTTCTCTAAAAACATATTTTGCTTGATTCGCATTATAAGTCATCTCATCAGAATAAGATTCTGCGCTATTAGCAGGATCGTCAAGTAGCTCAAAAAGGCTTTCACCAAAGGGTTCTACTGTTGGAAAAATAATACGTCCATATTGTGGGTCAACAGTTATCCCTGAGATATAATCAAAAAACCCGTCCCCTTCTGGTTCTGGATCGTTGTAAATATTGAGTCGATCTAATCTAAGGGTGCGCAAAAGAATACTGTTTTCTAATTCTTCTGGCCAAATACTGGCATCTACTGGTGATAAATAATTAATGGGAGAAGGATCGGAATAAAGAATATTAAGCCTAAAATCTTCTTGTTCTAATTGAAAGGCCCCAGTGTTGTAAATGTTTTTCATCATTAAATTCCACACTGGTTGACGTACATCTGTCAAACTACTTTTAAGCATTTTTACCACTAAGTTATTCGTGTCTACTTGTGGTACTACTACAGTAGCTGTATTAGGATCGATACTGGTTCCAGCGATTCCGCCATTGGCAAATTCTCCTACTTGATATACCTCCCCGTTATAGGTGAATTGAAAAGCTACTCCTAAAATCTCGTCATTACTCAATCGCTGATTTAAAGAAATGTAACCCAATTGAGGATGTAAGGTATATTCTGATGGATCTAACTTAAGAGCACTTTCTAGAAAGGCATAATCAAACCCTTCTTGGACTTGACCATTAAGCGCCCCAAAAGACTGGGATAAAGTCCCTACATCTCTTATTCCGTCTGTGATATAAGAGCCAGCGTTAATCTTTTCTGGATCTAATTTATTGGCTTCGTTTGCTGGAACACCATTGGGTAATGGGGGGTTAAAAAAGCCTGTATTTAATTGACCCAAGCGGGTTCTTGATGGATTAGATTCTCCTAAATCTTGAAAAGCAACAATATTGCGAATATTATTGACTTGAGATTGACGATTTGTAATCCACACCTCTACTCTAGTAATCTGAATAGGAGAATTGATATAGGGGTAGCTTTGTAAAAAACGATCATAATTATCTCGAAAATAGTGGGCTAGAAAGAAGTGTCGATCGGCTTCATAATCTAGGGCGAAAACAGAAAACTCTTGTAAGGCTCCTCCCCCCTGCGCAACCACTGATTGACTTTGAGAACGCTGCTCTGCAAATACCCCAGTAATATTAGTTCGACCAAATTTTAATTGTGCTTTTACTCCCATTAAACTTTGCGCTCCAGAAATCAAGGTGCTATTTAAGGGCATATTGATGTTTCCTATGTCAATATTTTGAAGAATGGCGTCTTCTGAAGCGGGTTTATTTAAAAAGTCATTGATTTTATTTTGATAATTCCCCACGGTTCCTTGCAGGTTATTGGCTTTATCTTGAAGGTTTTGAAGCTTGCCCTTGACGTCGTCAATTTTACTTCTAACCTCATTTACCTTATTTCTTATGTTGCTCCCCTTTTGCTCTAAATCATCTACTTTATCGGTCAAGGATTCAGGTAAATAACTTTTTAAATCATTGACTTTTGGAGGGTTAAACTGAAGTTTAACCAAATTTTGAAAATCAAAAGTTGATTCGGTGTCATAATTTGCGGTGATCTGTAAACGCTCTCCTATACTTCCTAAGAGGCTAAGGCTAATGCGCTGGTCAAAATCGAAGCTAAAGTTTCTTCTGTTCCTGGGAGAGAAAGAGGGGTTATCTGTCTTTTGGTATCGAACCCCTAGATCGATTCCTATAGAACCTTGTGGCTTCACATCAATTTCATTACTTCCAAAAATAGAAGAGAAAAACTTTGAGTTGACATAGAGTTCTGGAAGAAGGTCTTTTTGAGCTTCATTATCTTGCCCTTTATTTTTACCAATAACCGTAATCTTTTGTTGGAAATAAGAGTTCATTTGTGCCTTTAACACACGTTTCTCAAATTCTTTGGGTGTTAAAACTAATGGGGTTCCCACAGGAAAGTCTGCGATAGAAGCAGTAAATATATACAACTCTTGTTCAGGGTCATAGCTGTAAAAAGAAGTAATGTCTTGATTTTCGGGCAAAGCAATTCTACCCAACTCAGAAGTGTCTTTGGTGGGGTCTTGGCCATAACTTTTTAAAATCCCCATACTCATAATTAGTGTGAGTAAAAGGAAAAAGCGTAGGTGTTTTAAATGCGCTTTTCTTTGGTCAATCAAAGGTTATTTACAATTTATTCAAAGCTTGTTTGATGAGTTCTTCAACAGAACTCTCTGGGGCACTTTGAATGATGTTATCAATCACTTTCTCGGCTTGCCTTCTGGGGTAACCAAGAACCTCTAATGCTGATAACGTTTCTTCTTTGATTGTATTGTTTTTAAGGGCTGGAATTTCGTCCATTCCGGCCACATTTTGAATTTTGTCTTTCAATTCGATTAAAACCCTTTGAGCTGTTTTTAATCCAATCCCTTTTACCGCTTTTATTGCAGCTAAATCTTCGTGCACGATCGCCTGTTGTATTTCTACCGGGGTCATTGAAGACAGCATGGTTCGAGCGATGTTTGCTCCAATCCCAGAAATAGAAATTAATAAGCGAAAAATACTGCGTTCCATGGGTTGATAAAAGCCATAAAGGGTATGGGCATCCTCTCTAATTTGCAGGTGGGTGTGTAAACGAATGTTTTCGTCTGAACCTATTTGACCATAGGTGTGTAAAGATATATTGACTTCATAGCCTACACCATGGCAATCGATTACCACATAAGTTGGGTTTTTTTCTATAAGGCGACCGTGAAGTTGGGTAATCATATTGTTTATTTAAAGAGTTTGTGCTGTTGCTTTTGCTGGGCATCTACCACTGCAACGGCAGCCATATTGACCATTTCATCGACACTTGCTCCGAGTTGAAGTACATGGACTGCTTTCTCCAGCCCTAATAAAATAGGACCCACAGATTGTGCTCCGTTGAGTTCTTTTAAGAGTTTGTAGGTAATATTTGCAGCTTCAAGATTAGGAAAAATCAAGGTGTTAACGTTCTTTTTGACCAATTCTGAAAAAGGGAATTTCTCTGCTAGCATTTCTTTGTTTAAGGCAAAGTCTGACTGCAAGGGCCCATCGACTTCAAGGTCTGGATAATAACGGTGAAGGTAATCTACAGCGTCGCTTACTTTTTTAACTCCAGGATGCTTTGATGCCCCAAAGTTGGCAAAAGTGATCATGGCAGTCACTGGTTTAAATCCAAACATTTCAACGACTTGCGCATTCATATAGGCAATTTTAGCCAATTCTTTTGCAGTGGGATCAATATTGATTGAAGTATCAGACAAGAACAAGGGACCTCTTTCTGTCAACATTAAGTTAGTAGCGGCAATTCTTGTGACCCCTTTGGCTTTCCCAATGATACTCATTACTGGCTTAACCACAGAAGCATAATTTCTTGAATAACCAGAAATCATTGCGTCTGCATCTCCTGTTTTCACCATCATTGAAGCGAAATAATTACGTTCACGCATAATTGATTTTGCTTCATATTCTGTTACGCCTTTGCGCTTTTGATCATGCCAATACAGCTGGGCATAATTATTTTTCATCTCGCGCTCTTCCATGCTTTTTGGATCGAGGATTTGAACAGAGGTAGGATCAAAATTAATGGAAGCCATCAAATCGGTGATGATCTCTTTTCGTCCCAGGAGAATGGGTTCTGCAATTCCTTCTTCTTTGACAATCTGCGCAGCTTTAAGAACATCGAGTTGATCTGCTTCTGCAAAAACTAGTTTTTTAATCTCCTGCTTTGCGCGGTGGTGCAATACCCTCAAAGTTTTTTGTTCACTTCCCGTTCTTGCTGCGAGTTGTTCGCGATAACGTTCCCAATCTTCTATGGGCTCTTTTGCAACGCCAGATTCCATTGCCGCTTTTGCCACAGCTAGGGGAACCTCAACGATTAATCGCGGATCAAAGGGTTTTGGGATAATATAGTCTCGACCAAAGGTCAATCGAGTTTCATTATAAGCAAGATTTACTTGTTCTGGCACTGGCTTTTTGGCTAGTTCTGCTAAAGCTTCTACTGCTGCCATTTTCATTGCTTCGTTAATGGCAGTTGCCCTAACGTCAAGTGCCCCTCTAAAGATAAAAGGGAAGCCCAAGACATTGTTGACTTGATTAGGATGATCAGAACGACCCGTCGCCATTAAAATGTCCTCTCTTGTTGAGCAAGCAAGATCATAAGCAATTTCTGGATCTGGATTAGCCATTGCAAAGACAATGGGGTTTTTCCCCATGGATTTGAGCATGGCTGGGGTGACAATATTGGCCATCGATAAACCAATAAAGACATCGGCGTCATGCATGGCATCTTCCAATGTATTGAGGTCTAAGGTGGTTGCAAATTCTGTCTTTTCTGCGGTCAAATTTTCGCGATCTTTTCGAATTACCCCTTTACTGTCTGTCATAACGATATTTTCAGACTTTGCTCCAAAAGCTTTATACAAACGGGTGCAAGAAACAGCCGCTGCCCCAGCGCCAGAAATCACAATGCGTACCTCTTCTATTTTTTTGTCAGATAACTCTAAGGCATTTAACAAGGCCGCACAAGAAATGATGGCGGTCCCGTGTTGATCATCGTGCATTACTGGAATATCCAGTTCTTCTTTTAATCTTCGCTCAATTTCAAAAGCTTCTGGTGCCTTGATGTCTTCTAGATTAATTCCGCCAAAGGTGGGAGCGATCGCCTTTACTGCTGCGATAAATTCTTCGGTATTTTTAGTATCCACCTCTATGTCGAAGACATCTATTCCAGCAAATATTTTGAACAGTAAACCTTTTCCCTCCATCACTGGTTTAGAGGCTTCTGGGCCAATATCCCCTAGTCCTAAAACAGCCGTTCCATTTGAAATTACGGCAACTAGGTTCCCCTTGTTAGTATATTTATAGACATTGTCAACTTCCTTGTCAATTTCTAAACAAGGAATGGCCACCCCTGGAGAATAAGCTAACGCTAAATCGCGTTGGGTAGTATATTTTTTTGTGGGGACAACTTCTATTTTTCCAGGGTGAGGTTTAGCGTGATAGACTAAGGCCTCCCTACGATTTTTTTCTTTACTCATAGTAATGTAATTATAACAAATGTAGGAAGTCCTGTTAAATACACCTTATTAAACCAAAAAAAAAGACTCATTAAAAAGGAGCCTTTTTTCTAAGTTAATTTAAACTAATAACCAGGATTCTGTTCAAGGTTAGGATTTGAACTTAAAGCTTTTGCAGGAATAGGGAATTTTTCTTCATTCATAAAATTTGGTTAGCGGAAAAATAGGATGCTTCTTTCTAGAGACCCGTATTGGAGGTGTTAATAATGAATTTTATCTCAACTAAATAGTTTTCGATTTAAAGCATAAAAGGAAGAAACAATCAGATAATTATTTACTATAATTATGATTTATAATTATTTATGTAAAAAAACGGCGATCTAACGATCGCCGTAATCACAATATTAGATTGAATGAATTAAGTACTTTCTTTTTCGGTCACAAAAAGAGAGAAAATCCCTCCAATGATTAAGAAGACTCCTGCTAATCGTATTACATTAACAGGATTATTTCCAAGCAAATCGTAGACGAAATATTGCATGGAAAAAATCTGAATGATCATGGGGATTACAATAAACATGTTGAAGATTCCCATATAGACTCCTGTCTTGTCTTTAGGAATAGAAGAAGCGAGCATTTGATAGGGCATGGCCATCATAGAGGCCCAAGTTATCCCTAATCCAAAAGAGAAGAGATAAATATTAGTTACTTCAATGCCACTCCCGAAAGGAAGGGTAAAAATAACATCGGTATCGTTTAATAAGGGCATGCAAAGCAATCCTATTCCCCCAATGACTAAACTGAGAAAGTGCAATCGCTTTGCTCCTAGTTTATGTGCGATAGGGATTAAGGCAAAAGCAATCGAAAAACAAATGATATTATAGGTTCCATTGAGATTTCCAGTTAAGAGTTGTGCTTGATTAAAGAAAGTACTCGCTGGATCTGTAGTGTCATACAAAGACAGGGATAGCGCAGAGGTTAAATACTGCCAATAACAAAACATGGCATACCAAGGAAAGAACA
>JAKMGK010000028.1 GCA_022424955.1 Flavobacteriaceae bacterium | reverse complement strand
ATAAATAACTGATATTAAATAATTTAAATATATAGTTAGACCTTTAGACATAAGGGCAAAAAATCTTTTAAAGCCAACTTCATTTTAAAGGATTTTAATTTCGTATGACATTATATTTCATGGAATTGAACAAATACAGTAAAGCGGTTACACAAGACCCCACTCAGCCAGCAGCACAAGCAATGTTGCATGCCATTGGTTTAACCGATGAAGACTTTAAAAAGCCCTTGATAGGAATCGCTAGTACAGGCTATGAAGGCAACCCTTGTAATATGCACTTAAACGATCTATCGGTCGATATTAAAAAAGGGGTACAAGCGGCCGATTTAGTTGGGCTTATTTTTAACACCATTGGGGTAAGTGACGGGATTTCAATGGGAACCCCAGGAATGCGTTTTTCATTGCCTTCTCGAGATGTGATTGCAGATTCAGTGGAAATGGTTGTTCAAGCCATGTCTTATGATGGTTTGGTTACAGTAGTGGGTTGTGATAAAAATATGCCGGGAGCCTTGATGGCCATGTTGCGTTTAAATCGACCTAGTATTTTAGTTTACGGGGGAACCATTGCTCCAGGATGCCACAAGGATAAAAAGTTAGATGTTGTTTCGGCTTTTGAGGCTTGGGGAGAAAAAGTAGCGGGTACAATCGACGAGAAAGAATATAAAGAAGTAGTGAGAAATGCCTGCCCAGGTGCCGGAGCGTGTGGTGGAATGTACACCGCTAATACCATGGCTTCGGCAATTGAAGCGCTAGGAATGGCCTTGCCCTATAACTCTTCTAACCCAGCCGTTAGTCCAAATAAAAAAGCAGAATGTGAACGAGTAGGAAGTGCTTTGCGCCATTTGGTGGAGCAAGACCTCAAGCCCAAAGATATCGTAACCAGAAAATCGCTTGAAAACGCTATTCGTTTGATCGCAGTTTTAGGAGGCTCTACCAATGCCGTCTTACACTTTTTAGCCATTGCTAAAGCGGCCGAAATCGAATTTACCATAGACGATTTCCAAGCCATTATGGATAAGACACCTTTTCTTGCGGATTTAAAGCCCAGCGGAAAATACCTCATGGAAGACTTACATAATGTTGGTGGTGTTCCTGCAGTATTAAAGTTTATGCTTGAAGAAGGTATGTTGCATGGAGATTGTTTAACCGTTACTGGAAAGACCCTTGCAGAGAATCTAGCAGAAGTTAATTCATTAAAAGAAGGACAAGACATTATTCGTCCAGTTGCGAATCCAATCAAGGAAACAGGACATATCCGAATCTTGAAAGGAAACCTAGCAGAAGGTGGGTCAGTGGCAAAAATCACGGGGAAAGAAGGCCTCTTATTCAAAGGTCCAGCCCGTGTTTTTAACGGAGAATATGCCGCAAACGACGGTATAAGAAATGGACTAGTACAAAAAGGCGAGGTTGTTGTCATTCGTTATGAAGGACCTAAAGGCGGACCTGGAATGCCAGAAATGTTGAAGCCTACTGCCGCTATTATGGGAGTTGGCCTTGGAAATGATGTTGCACTTATAACCGATGGTCGTTTCTCTGGGGGTACCCATGGCTTTGTTGTAGGACATATTGTGCCTGAAGCGCAAGCTGGGGGAACTATTGCCTTAGTCGAAGATGGTGATATCATTGAAATAAACGCAGAAAAAAATACCCTGGAAGTACATTTAAGCGAAGCAGAATTAAGCCAACGTAAAGCCAATTGGCAAGCCCCTGATTTAAAATTCTCAAGCGGAGTACTTTATAAATACATCAAAAATGTTTCCACTGCCTCTGAAGGTTGTGTGACAGACGAATAATATTATGGAAAAACAACCTCCCTTACATATTTCAGGGGCAGAAGCCGTTATTCGATGCTTATTAGCTGAAGGAGCTGACTTAATCTATGGTTACCCCGGTGGAGCCATTATGCCCATCTATGATGAGTTGTATAAGTTTAGCGATCAATTGCGTCATGTTTTAACCCGCCATGAACAAGGAGCAACGCATGCCGCCCAAGGTTTTGCTCGTACATCTGGAAAAGTAGGGGTGGCCATCGCTACCTCTGGACCTGGGGCGACAAACCTAGTGACTGGTATTGCTGATGCACAAATCGATTCCACGCCAATGGTTTGTATCACAGGTCAAGTTGCCTCGCATTTATTGGGTTCAGATGCTTTCCAAGAAACAGATATCATTGGGATTTCTACACCAGTAACAAAATGGAATTACCAAATAACAAAAGCTAGTGAGATTCCAGAGATCATGGCTAAAGCTTTTTATATCGCACGTTCTGGACGTCCAGGTCCTGTGTTAATTGATATTACCAAAGACGCACAATTTGAAATGTTTGATTTCTCTTATGAGAAATGCAAAGGGGTGCGTTCTTACCAACCCATACCGCAACTTCAATTAAACCAAGTTGAAGCGGCCGCTAAAGCCATCAATGCTGCAAAAAAACCCATGATTGTATGGGGGCAAGGAGTTATTTTGGGCGAAGCCGAAGAGGAGTTTAAGAACTTTGTTGAAAGTACTGGGATTCCCGCTGTTTGGACCATTTTAGGTCTTTCGGCATTGCCAACAAAACACCCATTAAACATGGGAATGGTAGGGATGCACGGGAATTATGGACCTAATTTATTGACTAATGAATGTGACGTTTTAATTGCCATTGGAATGCGTTTTGACGACCGGGTAACAGGGAATTTAGCGACTTATGCAAAACAAGCACAAGTAGTGCACCTTGAAATCGATCCTGCTGAAATAAGTAAAAATGTACATGCGCATTATCCTGTTTTAGGAGATTGTAAAAAGAGTTTATCTGCCTTAACCCCCTTGGTGGAACACAAAGAACTCACCGACTGGAAAGCGCAATTCGCTGCCCATATGGAGACGGAGTTTGATAAAGTAATTAAAGGGGATATTCAACCCACTAAAGAAGGCTTGACCATGGGTGAAGCCATTGCTTCAATCAATAAACACACTGGTGGAGATGCCGTTATTGTAACAGATGTAGGCCAACACCAAATGGTTGCTTGCCGTTATGCTGAGTTTATCCGCACTAAGAGTAATGTTACCTCTGGAGGTTTAGGAACAATGGGCTTTGCCTTACCTGCAGCAATCGGTGCTAAAATGGGAGCGCAAGATCGCCATGTAGTCGCTGTAATCGGTGATGGGGGATATCAAATGACCATTCAAGAGTTAGGGACTATTTTCCAAACGGGAACGGCGGTTAAAATTGTCGTTTTAAACAATGATTATTTAGGAATGGTGCGTCAATGGCAACAATTGTTTTTTGACAAGCGTTATGCTTCTACAGAAATGACTAATCCAGATTTTGTGACCATTGCAAAAGGCTATCATATCGACGCAAAGCGTGTGACAAAAAGAGAAGAACTCGATCAAGCTGTTAGTGAGATGATTGCTTCAGACAAGCCTTACTTTTTAGAAGTTTGCGTTGAAAAAGAAGATAATGTATTCCCGATGATCCCCACAGGAGCATCAGTTTCAGATATAAGACTACAATAATGAGTAATATTAACCGCTATACCATATCGATTTATTCAGAAAATAATGTTGGCTTGCTCAACCGTGTCTCGGCCATTTTTTTAAAGCGACATATAAATTTACTGAGCTTTTCCACTTCTCAATCTGAGATTCCAAATGTTTTTAGATTTGTGATCGTCGTGAAAGTGACCGAAGATAAAATCATCAAACTGGTACAACAGATTGAAAAGCAAATAGATGTTATTAGGGCTTTTTATCACACCGATGAAGAGACCATCTTTCAAGAGTCTGCACTATATAAAGTTAAATCTAGCTACTTATTTGAAGAACGTCAAATTCAAAACATCATCAAAGACAGTCATGCGAATATCGTGACAGTCTCTCCTGAGTTTTTTGTAATTGAAAAAACAGGCTTCCGTCACGAGACAGAAAAGCTACGCGAAGATTTAGCCCCTTATGGTTTGCTACAGTTTGTTCGCTCAGGAAGAATTTCCGTAACAAAAGCGCCTATGGGCATTTCAGAAATATTGAATAATTTTAACAACCAAAACAACGACTAAACTAAACACAATGGCAAATTATTTTAATCAACTATCATTACGCGATCAACTAGAGCAACTAGGACAATGTCGCTTTATGGATGCTTCAGAATTCAACGATGGAATCAAAGCACTAGAAGGGAAGAAAATCGTTATTGTGGGGTGTGGAGCTCAAGGGTTGAACCAAGGTTTAAACATGCGTGATTCAGGTTTAGACATTTCATATGCATTACGTCAAAGTGCCATCGATCAAAAAAGAGCCTCTTTTCAAAATGCTTCAGACAACAATTTTGCGGTGGGAAGTTATGAAGATATGATCCCTACTGCTGATGTTGTGATCAACCTTACGCCAGATAAAAACCACACTTCTGTGGTTAATGCAGTGATGCCTTTAATGAAAAAGGGAGCCACTTTATCTTA
Source organism: Flavobacteriaceae bacterium (assembly GCA_022424955.1). Taxonomy (GTDB): domain Bacteria; phylum Bacteroidota; class Bacteroidia; order Flavobacteriales; family Flavobacteriaceae; genus Arcticimaribacter. The sequence continues at coordinate 38,960 of JAKMGK010000028.1, read as the reverse complement.
TTCTCACGGGTTTAATATCGTTGAAGAAGGAACACAAGTTCGCGAAGACTTAACAGTAATCATGGTGGCACCTAAGTGCCCAGGATCTGAAGTGCGTGAAGAATATAAAAGAGGTTTTGGGGTACCTACCTTAATTGCTGTACACCCAGAAAATGACCCTCAAGGCTATGGTTTAGATCAAGCAAAAGCTTATGCTGTAGGAACTGGAGGTCACCGTGCAGGTGTTTTAGAATCTTCTTTTGTGGCAGAGGTAAAATCAGATTTAATGGGAGAGCAAACCATTTTATGTGGGGTGCTACAAACAGGATCTATTTTATGTTTTGATAGAATGGTGGAAAAAGGGATTGAACCTGCTTACGCAGCCAAACTAATACAATACGGTTGGGAAACCATTACCGAAGCTTTAAAGCACGGTGGAATTACTAACATGATGGATCGATTGTCTAATCCTGCTAAAATAAAAGCCTTTGAATTGTCAGAGCAGTTGAAGGAAATCATGGAACCTTTATTCCACAAGCACATGGACGATATCATGTCGGGTCATTTCTCTAAGACGATGATGGAAGATTGGGCAAACGACGATAAAAATCTTTTAGGATGGAGAGCAGCAACAGGAGAAACTGCCTTTGAAAAAACGGCACCAACTGCAGTTGATATTTCAGAGCAGGAATACTTTGATCACGGTGTACTGATGGTAGCCTTTGTTCGTGCAGGGGTAGAATTAGCCTTTGATACCATGGTCGCAGCGGGCATTAAAGAAGAGTCTGCTTACTATGAGTCTTTACATGAAACTCCCTTAATTGCCAATACTATCGCACGTAAGAAGTTGTTTGAAATGAACCGCGTAATTTCTGATACAGCAGAATATGGTTGTTATTTATTTGATCATGCTTGCAAGCCACTATTAATGGACTTTATGAAAGGAATTGACACAGATGTTATCGGGAAAGCTTATGCTCCTGAAGCGGGGAATGGAGTCGATAACAAACAATTAATCGACATCAACGAAGTGATTCGTTTTCACCCAATCGAAATGATTGGATATGAGTTACGTGACTCAATGACTGCGATGAAGAAAATAGTCTAGTATGGAACGGCCAAGTGTTGATGGTGCAGTAGCAGCCCAATCTCGTTTGAAGGAGGTTGCGCTGGTAACTCCCATGCAACACTTGGCGCGTTTTTCTTCTTCGATAGAAGGAGAAGTTTTTGCGAAACGCGAGGACTTACAGCAGGTGCGCTCTTTTAAAATTAGAGGTGCCTTTAATAAAATTGTTACCCTTAACGAAGCAGAGCGGAAAAAAGGAATAGTCTGTGCTAGCGCTGGAAATCATGCACAAGGCTTTGCCTTTTCCTGTAATGCGTTAAAGATTAAAGGAACGGTTTTTATGCCTCTTCCCACCCCTCAACAAAAGATAGATCAAGTCCGCATGTTTGGTGGGGATCATATTGAAATCTGTTTAGCAGGAGACACTTATGATGACGCCTACAAAGCGGCCTTACATTTTCAACAAGAATTCCAATCCGTATTTATTCATCCCTTTGATGATAAAGAGGTGATTGAGGGGCAAGCGACCATTGCGCTAGAAATTTTGGCCCAAATCGATAAACCCTTAGACTACCTTTTTGTTCCTGTAGGTGGGGGCGGATTGATTTCAGGAATTTTGACGGTATTTAAAGCCAAATCTCCCAAGACAAAAATTATAGGGGTAGAACCTGCTGGTGCCCCTTCTCTTGGTACTTCTTTAAAATATAAAGTGAATACCCGTCTTAAACAGATTGATAAATTTGTCGATGGGGCTGCTGTACAAAGAGTAGGAGACCTTTGTTTTTCGATTTGTAGGGACTTAGTAGATGATTGCATCTCGGTTGCAGAAGGTCGCATTTGTCAAGAAATTCTGGATTTATACAACAAAGAGGGAATTGTGGTTGAGCCGGCTGGGGCTATTTCCTTGGCTGCCTTAGCGCAATATAAAGATGAGTTGAAAGGTAAACGTGTTGGCACCATTATTTGTGGGGGAAATAACGATATTACCCGTACCCCAGAAATAAAAGAAAGAGCGTTGTTACACGCCAAACTAAAACATTATTTTATTGTGCGTTTTCCACAACGTGCAGGTGCTTTAAAAGAGTTTGTCAACGAAATCCTAGGCCCTAATGATGACATTACTTTTTTTGAATATTCCAAAAAAAATAATCGAGTGAATGCCCCTGCAGTAGTGGGGATCGAACTTAAAAGTGAGGCAGATTTTAGTCCCCTGATTGAACGTATGAAAGCCAAGGGTTTCTATGGAGATTACCTCAATGAGAAACCAGACCTCTTCCAGTATTTGGTCTGATTAAAAGACCAAAGGTATCACAAAACGATACATCAAAATCAACAGTGCAACTGCAATCAGATTGATAAATATCCCTACCCGTGCCATTTGGGCCACCTTGACATAGCCACTGGCAAAAACAATCGCATTAGGAGGGGTCGCCATAGGCAACATAAAAGCACAACTACTGGCCATGGTGACTGGGATGAGTAAATATAAAAGTGGAATTTCTAGTCCGATAGCTATTCCAGCTACTACCGGGGCTAAAACAGCGACAAGGGCTACATTACTCATCAATTCTGTCATAAAGAGCATTAAGAGAATCAAGAGAGAAACGGTGAATAATACATTTAAGTTAGCATTTGCAATTCCATCGGTAATCAAAGCAACAATTCCTGTAGTAGACATTCCTTTAGCCAAAGCTAACCCCCCTCCAAAGAGGATTAAAATCCCCCAGGCTAAGCGAGAGGTATCTTCCCATTTTAAAATAAAGACCCCTTTTTTAAATTGATGTGGAATCGAAAATAGCGCTATGGCACAGCCTACACTAATCATAGTGTCAGAGAGACCTAAGCTAGGGGAGAAAGAATTGATTAAGGTGCGAAATACCCAAAGAAAAACGGTAATGGTAAAGATGCGTAAAACATGTTTTTCTTGAGGACTGGTAGGGCCTAAATCAGATAATTTTTTCTCTATAAGAGCATTTGATGAAGCAAATTCAATCCCCTTATTAGGGAACATCCAGCGGGTGAGAACAAAATAAATAATTCCAATCATGGTGACAGAGAAGGGTAAACCAATAATCATCCACTTTAAAAAGGAGATCTCCATATTGTATTCATTTTCTAAAAGCCCGATTAAAACAGAATTTGGGGGTGTCCCAATTACGGTGGCAATTCCCCCGGCATTAGCAGAGAAAGCTATTCCTAGCATGACAGAAAGCGAAAAATGGCGTTCCTTTTTTGTAAATACTCCGTCACTTTGAACCAAGAGTTGGATTACAGATAGCGCAATGGGCAACATCACAACAGTACTAGCGGTATTTGAAATCCACATACTCATAAAAGCAGTGGCGATCATAAACCCTAAAATTACTCGATTTGGGGTGGTTCCTGTTTTATTGATAATGGTAAGCGCAATGCGTTTGTGTAAATTCACCTTTTCTAGGGCCAAGGCCAAAACAAATCCCCCAAAAAAGAGAAAGACAATCGAACTCCCATAATTTGCCCCCACCTCGTTCATAGACATTATATCAAAGAGTGGAAATACAACCAATGGGAGTAAGGCGGTGACAGAAATTGATACAGCTTCTGTAATCCACCAGCAAACCATCCAGGCCGCTAAAGCGATAACAGTGACGGCTTGAGAAGAAAGCCCGTCAAGGGTTAAAAACTGTAAAAGAATAAAGAAGCTAGGACCTAGTAGAAGGCCAATTTGTTTGCCCATGGAGCATATGTTTTGTTAAATATAATTGATTTTATCTTTATTATTATTTAATTCAAACTTTCAATTGTTTAAAATAGACTGGGGATTCCACAGTCATTACAGTTTAAATGTTTAACTTTATAACAAAAAAAATAAACAGACATTTATGGAAACGACGCAAAACCTTAAAATTGATGCTTCGGTTCGCTTTGAAGAACCCATCCATTGTACCCAATATTTGGTCGATGGAGAGTTGAAAAACTGGGAGGGGGGAACATCTGAAGTGTTCTCTACCATCTATACAGAAAACAGCAAGGGGGAAGTAGGACCAACACTTTTAGGATCTATTCCAGATATGGAAACAGATGCCGCTTTAGATGCTTTAAATGCCGCAGAAAAAGCATTCAATAGAGGACAGGGTGCATGGCCCACCATGAAAGTAAAAGATCGTTTAAAATGTCTAGAAATCTTTGCCGGAAAGATGCAAGAGCATCGTGAAGAGGTGGTTGAACTCTTAATGTGGGAAATCGCCAAAAACAAAGCCGATTCCTACAAAGAATTTGATCGTACTGTCGATTATATCTATGATACCATAGAGGCCTATAAAAAACTAGATCGCAAGAGTGCTAAGTTTGATAAGCAGGCGGGAATACACGCGCACATTCGCCGTGGACCACTAGGGGTTGTTTTGTGTTTAGGGCCTTATAATTATCCACTTAATGAAACCTTTTGTTTGTTGATTCCTGCCATTATTATGGGGAATACCGCCATCTTTAAGCCAGCGAAACACGGGGTATTATTGATCACTCCCTTATTAAAGGCGTTCCACGAGAGTTTTCCTCCTGGGGTGGTCAATATTGTCTTCGGGCGTGGGCGCAAGATCGCTTCTCCCATTATGCAAACCGGTAAAATTGATGTATTGGCCTTGATTGGGCATTCTTCTTCGGCGGTAGCATTACAAGATTTGCATCCGAATAAAAACAGATTGCGATTGGTTCTTGGTCTAGAAGCGAAAAATCCTGGAATTATTTTACCCGATGCAGATTTAGATTTGACCATTAAAGAGTGTATTTCTGGAACTTTATCCTATAACGGACAACGCTGTACGGCCTTAAAAATGTTATTTGTACACGAATCTATCATAGATGAATTTAATGCACGTTTTGCCAAAGCAGTCGATGCGTTAAAGTTTGGTTTACCATGGGAAGAAGGAGCATTCTTAACGCCACTTCCAGAGCCTAGTAAGCCTGCCTATATCCAAGATTTAATTCAAGATGCTAAAGCCAAAGGGGCCAAAGTACTCAATAAAAAAGGAGGTCTATTGACCCATAATTATTCCTTCCCAGCAGTTTTATACCCTGTAAACAGTGACATGGATGTTTACCACGAAGAGCAGTTTGGACCAGTAGTCCCTGTTTTATCTTATAAAGACATCAATGAACCTTTAGATGTGATGGCCGCATCAGAATACGGACAACAAGTCAGTCTATTTGGTCGTGATATTCGCAAGATTGGCCCGTTAGTCGATGTGTTAGCTAATTTAGTTTGTCGTGTGAATTTAAACTCTGCTTGCCAGCGTGGACCAGATGTTTATCCATTTACAGGAAGAAAGAATTCTGCGGTTAGTACGCTAAGTGTTTTTGATGCCCTGCGCTCTTTCTCCATTAGAACATTTGTCGCGGCAAAAGATAATTCCTATAACAACGAAATCTTAGACGCCTTGATGGACTCTAAAGATTCCAACTTTGTCAATACAGAATACTTGCTCTAATTTAAAAAATTGGTCTATTCCAAAGACCAAGGAAGCATTTTTAAAGCCGTCTAAGTTGATGCCATAATCAATACTTAAGACGGCTTTAAAAATATATTTGTGAATTAATCGTAATCCCAAACCGCTGTATTGATATTGGTTTTTATCTGAAAAAAGCGTGTTAAAAGAAGTGTTGAACCATTAAATATCCCATTGCCCTTTAGAAATCAGTTTAGGGGGGTATAGGTTTGAATATTGGATTGTGGTGGGTAGATCTCTTCTTGTCCATAAACAAGACATGAGATAAAGCACAAAAGGGCAAAAAGCTTTTTCATCTGTAAGTAGGTTATTAATTTTGAGTATCTTAAATGTATAAAAAAACCGCATGCGCTTCTTTTACGCCCTCACTTTTCTCTTTCTATTTGCACAATGTTCTCCTTTAAAGCAATATTCCAAAAGTTCTTATGCTTGGGCTTCGCCCGAAATCGAACACTTTAAAGCGCTTAATAAAAGCGATGCTCCAGAGAATGCTTTGTTGTTTTTAGGCAGCTCCAGTATTCGACTGTGGGAAACCCTGGCCCAAGATATGGCGCCTTATGCCGTCATACAGCGGGGTTATGGCGGTGCCCATTTACGAGATGCTATTTTCTATACAGAAGCCTTGTTGGGTGACTATCAACCTGCGATGATCATTGGTTTTATTGCGAACGATATCAAGGGGGATCAAGCAGACGAGTCTCCCGCAAAAGTCAAACGCCTCTTTAAATTTTTTCTAAAGCAAATAAGAAAACGACATCCATCGACTCCTTTTTTATGGGTAGAAATTACCCCAACAAAAAGTCGCTGGGCACAGTGGAAAGACATTCAAAAAGTCAACCAAAAAATCAAAGCCTATTGTGATAAAACCCCCAACGTGTATTTTATCGAAACAACAGAAGCTTTTCTCACCAAAGAAGGCTTGCCCAGAACAGACCTCTTTGTAGCAGATCAATTACACCTTAACCCTCAAGGCTATGCCTTGTGGTCCTCGATTATTCGAAAGCAGATCGAATCTCACTTAGATTAGGCTTTCTTTTCCAGCATTCTTAAGGCAACATAGGGTACCACATTAAAAAACAGCCAAAATAACTTGTAGATCCCCATCATATAATAGAGGGTCTTTTCAAACTCTTCTAAGCTGCCGCTGTAAAAATATTGGTGAATATGATATACCGGTTCAGCCAGCATTAAAACAACAAAGGTAAAGACTAAAAAGAAAAAATTAATCTTGGTGCATTTCCATAAAAATCCTTTTAATTGAGTGATCGTCATCCTTCCATTGGTTTAGTTAAAGTTAGGATTTTTTTTGACACATGACAATTACTAAAGCTGTAAAGAATCTTTTGGTGTGTGTAACAAATCTGACTTGCCGATAGGCAAAAGCCCTAGGTGGTTCAATACATCCATTTTGGCAGGTATTGTGCCACTCTTTTTTTGATAACAGGAGTAATAATGGGTTTACAGTATTTCTCATTTTCTGAGTTGAAACATATGGAAAGCTTTCTGCTTTGTATCCCAAACGAATCCATAACTGTATAAGCTTTTTAGCGTCTAAAAGAAGTTTAAAAGCATGCCTTTTTAAGTCAAAACTAAAAGTAGCTTGAAAAATGGAATGTTGACGATATAGTTCGGAGACAATAGGTTTATCATTACAGTAAAACAGATTTGGGCGCTGTTTCATTTCAAATATAGTAAAAAACAAAAAAACCCTCAAAAGAGGGTTTATAATACATTTAAAAGTATTTTTTGCTTAAGCCTCGGCAATGAGCTTGGCGAGATAATCTCCTACTTCAGAGGTTTTATAGGCTTTACCGCCATTGGCTAAATCTTCTGTGACAAAACCTTCCGCGAGAGATTGATCTACTACTTTGCGAATTAAGGCACCTTCTTCTTGTAGGTTAAAAGACATTTCAAATAGCATTGCGGCAGATAATATCGTCGCTAAAGGATTAGCAATGTCTAAGCCGGTGGCTTGTGGGAAAGAGCCGTGGATGGGTTCATACAAGGCATTTTCACTTCCTACAGAAGCAGAGGGCATCAAGCCCATTGAACCAGAGATGACAGAAGCTTCATCGGTTAAAATATCGCCAAATAAATTTTCGGTGATTAAAACATCATAGCTGTTGGGCCACTGCACGAGTCGCATGGCGACGGCATCGACTAATTCATAGGACACTTCCACTTCTGGATAATCTTTTTCCATGGCTTGTACGGTTTCTCTCCATAAACGAGAGCTTTCTAAGACGTTCGCTTTATCGACACAGCACAATTTCTTGGTACGGGTCATGGCTAATTCAAAACCTTTCTTTGCTAAACGTTGAATTTCTTTACGGTGATAAGTACAGGTGTCAAAGGCGGTGTTTCCATCGTTTAACCTTCCGCGTTCTCCAAAGTAAATTCCCCCCGTAAGCTCACGTAAGAAAACCAAATCTGTTCCTTCAATACGTACTTGTTTAAGTGGAGATTTATCTAATAAAGACGGAAAAGTAAAGGTGGGACGCACATTCGCAAATAAGCCAAGCTTTTTCCGCATACGCAATAGTCCTTGCTCTGGACGCACCTTAGCAGAAGGATCATTGTCAAACCGCGGTAAACCAATGGCACCAAACAAAACGGCATCTGCTGCTTCACAAATGGCATGGGTTTTGTCTGGATAAGGATCTCCTACAGCTTCAATGGCAGCTGCCCCCGTTAGGGCAGGGGTCCAGTTAATTTCATGGCCAAATTTTGTGGCGATGGCGTTACTTACTTTCACGGCTTGATCGATTACTTCTGGACCGATACCGTCGCCGGCTAAAAGGGCAATATTCATGTTCATATTTATTGTGCTATACTATTTAACATTTTTTCGGTGGCCTTTATGGCCGAAACGGTTTGATCTGAATCTAAACCGCGCGTAATGAATTCTTTTCCCTTTAAAAGCCAGGTAATGCTGGTTTCACATAAAGCATCAGAATGACTTCCAGGAGGGATATGTACGGCATAATCCACCAATTGGGGGAGTTGTCGCTTTTTCTTTTTATACATTTTGCGAATGGCATTTAAAAAGGCATCATATTGCCCGTCACCACTGGCGTTTTCTTCTAATAATTCTCCCTCGATTTCTACAGCAACTGTAGTAGAGGGCTGCAAACCTTTTGAATGGGTCAAGACATAGGACTTAATGGCGACGGTCTTTGCACTGCTCTCACTATCCAATACATCAGAGATGATGTAGGGCAAATCGTGTGTAGTCACTTTTTGTTTTTTGTCCCCTAGTTCAATAATACGCTGAGTTACCTGTTTGAGTTCCGCATCGTTGAGGGTTAAGCCCAACTCTTGTAGATTCTTTACAATGTTTGCCTTACCCGAAGTTTTCCCAAGTGCATAAGAGCGTTTACGCCCAAAGCGTTCGGGTAAAAGATCGTTAAAATAGAGGTTCTTTTTAGAATCTCCATCGGCGTGAATCCCAGCGGTTTGCGTAAATACATTAGCGCCTACAATAGGTTTATTGACAGGAATACGAAAGCCGGTAAAGGTGGAAACCAATTGACTTACCTGATACAATGCCTTCTCTTTGATATTCGTTGTGACCGAAGGAACAAAGTCATTCAGTACAGCAACAACAGAGGCGAGGGGCGCGTTCCCGGCGCGTTCTCCCATACCGTTAACGGTTAAGTGCAAGCCTTGTACTCCAGCTTTTACCGCTTCTAGCGCATTTGCTACGCCAAGATCATAATCGTTGTGCCCATGGAAATCAAAATGTAAACTGGGGTAACGCTCTATGATAGCCGAAAGATATTTAGTAGTTTCTCTAGGGGTTAAAACCCCTAAAGTATCGGGTAGTAAGATCCTTGAAATATTTTGTGTAGCTAAGAAGTCTAAAAAGGCATAAACATAATCTGGAGCGTTACGCATGCCGTTACTCCAGTCTTCTAGATAAACATTGGTGGTGATTCTTTTGCTATCGGCCAACGCAATGTTTTCTCTAATGGCCTTAAAGTGCTGCTCTGGTGTTAGCTTTAATTGATAGGTCAAATGGTTGAGCGACCCTTTGGTCAAGAGATTTTGCACTTTAGCTCCAGCCTCTTCCATCCATTGGATTGAAACTCCTTTGTCGACAAAAGTCAAGATCTCTACCTGAGATAAATGACCCTTTTCTGCCGCCCATTCAGTGATGCGTGTTACCGCATCAAATTCTCCTTTTGAGACTCTTGCAGAGGCAATTTCAATGCGGTCAACCTTAAGTTCTTCAATTAATAGTTTGGCGAGGGTTAATTTTTCGGAAGCCGAAAAGGAAACCCCAGAGGTTTGCTCACCATCCCTAAGAGTGGTGTCCATAATTTCTATCTTGCGTGGTTTGCTTGCGCCCAAAATAAAGCCTTATAAAGGAGTGTTGGCCGCAAAATCGCGGATGCTGTCTTTGATGTTGAGTAAATAATCAATATCGTCAAAGCCATTGGTCATATTCCCTTTTTTGTAAGTATTTATGTCAAAAGACTCTGAAGCCCCAGTACTACTAATCGTAATGGTTTGCGCAGGTAAGTCAACCACTAATTCAGTGCTTGCGTCCTCTTCAATGGCGGCATAAATATCGGCCAAAAACGCGGGGGAAACCTGTACGGGTAATACCCCAATGTTTAAGCAGTTGTTTTTAAAAATATCGGCAAAGAAGCTTGATACCACGCAACGGAAGCCATAATCATAGACCGCCCATGCAGCGTGTTCTCTTGAAGAACCAGAACCAAAGTTCTTTCCGCCCACAAGAATTTTCCCGCTGTATCTTGGGTTGTTTAAGACAAAGTCCTCTTTTGGGCTATCGTCTTGATTGTATCGCCAGTCGCGAAATAAATTATCGCCAAATCCTATACGTTCTGTCGCTTTTAAGAAACGAGCAGGGATGATTTGATCGGTATCAACATTTTCAATGGGTAGGGGAACGGCAGTGCTAGTAAGCACATTAAATTTATCGTAAGCCATAATTTATAGTAAGGTTCTTGGATCGGTTACTTTTCCGGTGACAGCTGCAGCAGCAGCAACGATTGGACTAGCCAATAGTGTTCTTGAACCGGGACCTTGACGGCCTTCAAAATTTCTATTAGAGGTACTCACTGCATATTTTCCTGCAGGAATTTTATCGTCATTCATCGCTAAACATGCAGAACAGCCGGGTTCTCTTAATTCAAAACCTGCATTGTGAAGTTCATCTAGTATCCCTTCTTCTTTAATCGCAGCCAATACTTTGTGTGAACCTGGAACCAACCAAGCCGTTACATTATCTGCTTTTTTGCGTCCTTTGATGATTTCTGCAAAAGCGCGGAAATCTTCAATTCGCCCATTGGTACAACTGCCTAAGAAGACAAAGTCGATAGGTTTCCCAATCATGTCTTCCCCTTCGTTATAGCCCATATAGGCTAAAGATTTTTTATAGGTAGCTGCTCCGCCTTCAACGGCATAAGCGTTTGGAATTCCATTGGTGATCCCCATTCCCATCCCTGGATTGGTACCATAGGTAATCATGGGTTCAATTTCACTAGCATCGAAGTGGTATTCCTTGTCAAAAGATGCGCCTTCGTCTGTATGTAATGTATCCCAATAAGCTTTTGCTTTATCCCAAGCTGCACCAGTGGGCGTAAACTCACGACCTTGAATATAATCAAAGGTCTTCTCATCTGGCGCAATCATTCCGCCTCGTGCTCCCATTTCAATGGAAAGATTACATACGGTCATGCGACCTTCCATCGTCATAGAAGTAAAGACGTCTCCAGCATATTCTACAAAATATCCTGTCGCACCAGAGGTGGTTAAACGAGAAATAATATAAAGGGCAACATCTTTAGGAGTTACTCCTTTTCCTAATTCCCCATTGATATTGATGCGCATGCTTTTAGGCTTTGGCTGCATAATACACTGGGTAGATAATACCATTTCAACTTCTGAGGTTCCAATTCCAAAGGCAATCGCCCCAAAGGCACCATGGGTAGAAGTATGTGAATCTCCACAAACAATAGTTGCTCCTGGTTGAGTGATACCATATTCTGGCCCTACCACGTGAACAATACCGTTTTTTTCATGCCCTAATCCCCAATAAGAGATCCCATGTGCAGCAGCATTTTCTTCTAAGGCTTTCAATTGATTTGCCGAAAGTGGATCTTCTACAGGAAGGTGTTGGTTAATGGTGGGAGTATTGTGATCTGCTGTCGCAAAAGTGCGCTCAGGATACAATACAGGAATGTTTCTGTTTTTTAACCCTAAAAAGGCTACGGGACTGGTGACCTCGTGGACCATGTGGCGGTCGATAAAAAGAATGTCTGGACCGTCTTCAACTTGTTGAACGACGTGAGAATCCCAAACTTTATCAAAAAGTGTTTTCTTCATTGGTGAAGGAATAGAGTGGTTTATAATTGAGCTGCTTCAACAATTTTTGGAATATCGTCATCGCTAATTTCTTTTTGTAAGTCAGCAAATTTCAGGAATTGCTGATAGACCTTATCTAATTGAAGTTTATCTAGTTCGATACCCACGTTTTTAGCGCGGTAAGCCAATGCAGCACGTCCAGAACGGGCGGTCAAAACAATGGCAGATTCCGTTACTCCTACATCATGTGGATCCATGATTTCATAGGTTTCTCTGTTTTTGATGACCCCGTCTTGATGAATTCCAGAACTGTGGGCAAAGGCATTGGCTCCTACAACCGCTTTGTTGGGCTGTACGACCATTCCCATACTATCTGAAACCAAACGGCTGGTATCGTATAATAGTTTTGCATTGATATTAGTATCTAAGTCAAGGGTAGGGTGTTGGCGCATAATCATTACAACTTCTTCTAAAGAAGTGTTGCCTGCACGTTCTCCTATCCCGTTGATGGTACACTCAATTTGTCTTGCGCCATTGACAATCCCTTCTATCGAATTCGCCGTGGCCAATCCTAAATCGTTGTGACAGTGACAAGACAAGGTCGCCTTGTGAATCCCAGTCACATTTTCTTTGAGGTATTTTATTTTGGCACCGTATTCTTCGGGTAAACAATAACCGGTTGTATCAGGTATGTTCAATACCGTGGCTCCAGCTTTTACTACAGCCTCACAAACCCGAGCGAGAAACTCATTGTCTGTTCTACCAGCGTCTTCGGCATAAAATTCGACATCCTCTATAAAAGTTTTTGCATAGGTTACTGCAGCAACGGCACGTTCTATGATTTCTTCGCGTGATGCGTTAAATTTGTATTTGATATGGGACTCAGAAGTCCCAATTCCGGTATGGATACGTGGTCTTTTGGCCAATTTTAATGCATCTGCGGCAACTTCTATGTCTTTTTTGACCGCACGAGTTAATCCACAAACCGTAGCGTTTTTAACCAGCTTGGCAATTTCTTCAACAGAATGAAAATCACCTGGGCTTGAAATAGGAAACCCAGCTTCAATGATGTCCACCCCAAGAAGGTCGAGACGTTCTGCGATAATCAACTTATTTTTTGTGTCTAATTTGCAGCCAGGAACTTGTTCCCCGTCTCTTAAAGTAGTGTCAAATATTTGTACTTGTTCTTTTGCCATAGAAGCCCATAAATTTATACAAACTAAATTAGTATATATTGGCCAAACAGCCTTATTTTTACCTTAAATTCTTTACGATTTCTAACTGAGTTTGTTGATTTGTAATCAATTTATATTCATATATTTACATTAAAATTAGCCCTATGACTACCGATCATAAAGAAAATTTATTCATTCTCGTAAAATCGCTCTCAAAATCAGAAAAGCGACAATTTAAATTATACGCTGGTAGGGTAGAGGCGAATCAGAACGCAAAGTTCCTGCATTTATTCAACCTTTTAGACCGTGCAAAAGAATACAATGAGAAAGAAATTTTTAAAAAAAACTTTGTCACCAAGCAGCAACTGTCAAATCTCAAAGCGCATCTTTATCGGCAAATTTTAGTGAGTTTAAGGATGAATCCCTCAATTCAAAATGCGCGGATGCAGATTAGAGAACAACTAGATTTTGCCACGGTTTTATATCAAAAAGGACTTTACAAACAGAGTCTAAAGATTTTGGAAAAAGCGAAAAGTATTGCCTATCGCTATGAGGAAAAATATTTGGCTTTTGAGATTGTAGAACTCGAAAAAGTGATTGAATCACAGTATATTACAAGAAGCATGAGCAATCGTGCAGAGCAGTTGATTCAAGATGCCACAGAACTGGCTGAACAAAATGAATTGTGCAGCGAACTGTCAAATCTATCCTTGCAATTGTACGAACGTTTGATCAAAGCAGGCTATGCAAAAAGCGATGAAGAATTTAGAGAAGTGACCAAATTCTTTTTTGAACGTCTCCCCAATGTAGAATACGAGCAAATGGGCTTTAGAGAGCGCATGTGGTATTGTAAAGCACATGTATGGTACAGTTTATTGACCCAAGATTTTTTGTCGAGTTTTAAATATGCAACACGATGGGTAGAATTGTTTCGTCAATACCCGCGCATGATTGAGTCTCACCCTGTATTTTATCTCAAGGCAAATAATTTCTTGTTAGAAGCAATAGTATTGATTAAACATCCAAAGCGATTTAAAACAGTCTTGCGCGACATGCAAGCTGTTTTAGCTTCTGATCAATTCCCAAAGAATGACAATTTAAAGGCTTTAAGCTTTCTTTACTCTTATAATAATCAATTGAACCTGTTTTTTTTAGAGGGAGAGTTTAAACCAGGACAAGTGATTGTCCCAGAGATTCTAGCACATATCGAGCGACTTCAAAACAAGATTGATCCCCATCATATTATGCTCTTATATTACAAATTAGGTTGTCTGTATTTTGGCGGTGATGATTATGAAAACGCCATTGTTTATTTAAATAAAATCGTACAAAACAAAGGACTTAAAATGCGTGAAGATCTATTGTGTTTTGCTCGGGTGCTCAATTTAGTGGCGCATTATGAAGCGGGCTATGACTATCATATCGATAGCCACATAAGAGACACTTATAAATTTTTGCTGAAAATGGATGATTTACACGAAGTGCAAAAATCCATGATTAGTTTTATCCGAAAGTTAGGCGATATTTACCCGCACGACTTAAAAGTGCACTTCAAGCAATTACATGCCGAGCTGAAACAATATGAAGACGATCCTTATGAAAGAAGAGCCTTCTTGTACTTAGATATATTGTCTTGGTTAGAAAGTAAAATTGAAAATAAGCCCATTGCGCAAATTATTAAAGCGAAGGCGTTGAAGCATCAGCGGCAACACAAGCCTTCCATAACACATCATTAGGAGGAGCTGCGGTCCACTTTATGGCCTCTTTTTTAACGGGATGAATAATTTCAAGAGCGCGGGCATGTAAACAAATACTCCCATCTTTATTACTTCTCGCCGCCCCGTATTTTAAGTCTCCTTTAATAACCAGCCCAGTAGCACTTAGCTGTGATCTGATTTGGTGATGTCTCCCCGTGTGGAGTTGAACGCTCAAACAACTGTATCTTTCAAGGCTGTGGTGAAGACGAAAACTTAGCTTAGCAGCCTTACTATTGGGCACTTCCTTGAGGTGAGCATAAGATTTGTTTTGCTTTGAATTACGTACCAACCAATGATGCAGGTCTTGTTCCTTTGGCACTTTAGTGCCTTCTACTATGGCCCAATATTCTTTTTTTACCGTTCTTGATTTAAATTGTTCATTTAAACGACTTAATGTTTTCGAGGTACGGGCAAAGACTAAGACACCGCTGGTGGGTCGATCTAAACGGTGTACGACTCCCAGAAATACTTCTCCTGGTTTATTGTATTTTTTTTTCAAGTACGCTTTCGCCAAATTAACAAGCGGGACATCCCCCGTTTTATCGCCTTGAACTATTTGTCCCGGAGCTTTATTGACTACCAATAAATGGTTGTCTTCATAAAGTATGGCAGTAGGATCTAAAGAATTAATACTGTTCTTTTTCATTGGGGAAATCCCCGGATTTAACATCTTCTGTATAGCCGGTAACTGCTTGAGTTATCTCCCCGTGTAGATCAGCATAACGGCGTAAAAAGCGCGGACTAAATTCTTTACTCATTCCCAGCATGTCATGTAAAACCAGTACCTGTCCGTCTACATGATTCCCAGCCCCAATTCCAATGACAGGGATGCTAATCGACTCGGCGACTTTATTTGCCAGGCTAGCAGGAATTTTTTCTAACACCACCCCAAAACAGCCTAATTCTTCTAACATTTTTGCATCTGATAGTAATTGCTCTGCTTCGGCTTCTTCTTTTGCACGAACAGTATAAGTCCCAAATTTATAAATGGATTGTGGGGTTAAGCCCAAATGTCCCATAACAGGGATACCGGCTTGAAGAATACGTTCGATAGATTGTTTTTCTTGAATTCCCCCCTCTAATTTAACCGCATGTCCTCCAGATTCTTTCATGATTTTGATGGCAGATTTTAAGGCCTCTTTAGAATCTGCTTGATAAGTACCAAAAGGAAGATCTACCACTACCAAAGCCCTTTTTGCTGCACGAACAACAGAACTGGCGTGATAAATCATTTGATCTAGGGTAATGGGTAAAGTTGTCTCGTGACCTGCAATAACGTTAGAGGCAGAATCGCCCACTAAGATCACATCAATCCCCGCGGCATCTACAATTCCAGCAAAGGTGTAATCATAAGCGGTAAGCATGGCAATCTTCTCGCCATCTTTTTTCATTTGAATTAAAGAATTCGTCGTAATGCGTTGGTAATTTTTTTTCGCCGTTGACATGACTGCTTATTTTTGCTCAAATGTACTTCTTTTAAGATTTTAAATGAAGTTAATTCTAAAAATTGGAACAAACTGTCTTGTGATGCTGACAGCCTGTCATAAAATCAATTATGGCATATTCCTTGTCAAACACTGTAAAAATTAAAATCACTAACATGAGTAAAATAATTGGAATCGATTTAGGAACGACCAATTCGTGTGTTTCGGTAATGGAAGGTAACGAGCCTGTTGTTATCCCAAATGCAGAAGGAAAGCGCACCACCCCATCGGTTATTGCCTTTGTAGAAGGAGGGGAGATCAAAGTAGGAGATCCTGCTAAACGTCAAGCGGTGACTAACCCCACCAAAACCATCGCTTCTGTAAAGCGTTTTATGGGGAATAAATACTCTGAATCTTCTAAAGAAACCTCGACTGTAGCCTATAAGGTAGTAAAAGGAGATAATAATACTCCCAGAGTAGATATTGATGGGCGTTTGTATACCCCACAAGAATTATCGGCCATGACACTTCAAAAAATGAAGAAGACGGCAGAAGATTATTTAGGGCAAGACGTGACCGAAGCTGTCATCACTGTCCCTGCTTATTTTAATGACGCCCAGCGTCAAGCAACCAAAGAGGCAGGAGAGATTGCAGGTTTAAAAGTGCAACGTATCATTAATGAACCAACAGCGGCTGCTTTAGCCTATGGTTTAGACAAAGGTGGAGCAGATCGCAAAATCGCTGTCTATGATTTAGGAGGAGGAACCTTTGATATTTCTATTCTTGAACTAGGAGATGGGGTTTTCGAGGTACTCGCTACTAATGGAGATACCCACCTGGGGGGAGACGATTTTGACCAAGTCTTAATCGATTGGTTAGCCGATCAGTTTAACGAGGCAGAAGGCATGGACCTTAGAAAAGATCCTATGGCCTTGCAACGTTTAAAAGAAGCTGCAGAAAAAGCGAAGATTGAATTGTCTTCTTCTACCCAGACAGAGATCAACCTTCCTTATGTCACCGCTACTGCTTCTGGACCTAAACACCTTGTAACTACTCTAACTCGTTCTAAGTTTGAGCAATTGTCAGACGAATTAGTGCGCCGTTCTATGGCTCCTGTAAAAAAAGCCCTAGACGATGCAGGTTTATCTACTTCAGAGGTAGACGAAATCATCTTAGTAGGTGGATCAACGCGTATCCCAATCATTCAAGAAGAAGTAGAAAAATTCTTTGGTAAAAAGCCATCAAAAGGAGTAAACCCAGACGAGGTTGTTGCTATTGGAGCAGCAATTCAAGGGGGAGTTTTAACGGGTGACGTAAAAGATGTCTTACTTTTAGATGTAACCCCACTTTCATTAGGAATTGAAACCATGGGAAGTGTGATGACTAAATTAATTGAGGCAAATACCACTATTCCCACTAAGAAATCACAAGTCTTTTCAACTGCAGCAGACAATCAACCCTCTGTAGAGATTCACGTCTTACAAGGTGAGCGTTCTATGGCAGCAGACAATAAGACCATTGGACGTTTCCACCTTGACGGAATTCCACCGGCGCCCAGAGGAACACCTCAAATCGAAGTGACCTTTGATATTGATGCTAACGGAATCATTAAGGTGACTGCAGCAGATAAAGCCACAGGGAAAACACAGGACATTCGTATCGAGGCATCTTCTGGTTTAACCGAAGAAGAAATCGAGAAAATGAAGCAGGAGGCAGAAGCCAATGCTGAAGCAGACAAACAAGCGAAAGAGCAAGCAGACAAACTCAACGCTGCAGATCAAATGATTTTCCAGACAGAAAGTCAATTGAAAGAATTTGGGGAAAAACTTTCTGATGACAAAAAGAAGCCTATCGAAGAAGCTTTAGAAGAATTGAAGAAAGCATACGAAACCAAAGATTTAGCCATCATTGATCCTGCCTTAGAGAAGATCAATGAAGCTTGGAAAGCCGCTTCTGAAGAAATGTACAAAGCCCAAGCCGAAGGACAAGCCCAGGGGCAATCTGGACCAGATCCAGCCGCTAATGCGGGTGGAGAAGCCACAGGCGGTGACGATGTACAAGATGTTGACTTTGAAGAAGTCAAATAATTCTTTCATCACTTATTTTTATAAAAACAGCTCCATTAGAGCTGTTTTTTTTTATTTTTATATACATTTGAATTTATCAAATTTTACTTCATGAAACCTATCTATTCCATAGTTTTCTTGACGCCCGTTATTCCCTTAATTTTTGACTCTATTCTCTGTACCATCTGAAACTAGTGCATTTTCAAAAAAAAATAAACCTTAAAAGCAATGATTAAACATTTAATGGAGAAAAAATAGACATACAATAGAATAGGTAGCTTCGACTGGCTCAATGCCCATAACGGTGGCTGAGTTGGTCGAAGTGATCTATTTTACTTATGCATACAACTATTCTTCTTCTTAAATCCTAAATCCCTAAATTTGTCGCAAAAAAAGCATGAAAAATGCCGACAAGCTGGTCTTGCTCAATCAATCGACAAACAACTATTTGCTCAAAACCCTAAACATAAGCTTTATCGAGCTTGGCGACGATTACCTCGTGGCTAAAATGCCCGTAAACGAAAGTGTTTATCAACCCGATCGTGTTTTACATGGCGGAGCCACTTTTGCCCTGGCAGAAACCGTGGGAAGCGTGGCCTCTTATCTTTTTGCTAAGGGGGAGAATCAAATTGTGAGAGGGATAGAAATGTCGGGGAATCATTTGCGTTCTGTAAGCAGTGGCCATGTTTATGCCCGTGCAGAGATTATCCATAAAGGAAGAACGACCCAGATCTGGCAAATCAAAGTGACCGACGATGAAGATCAGCACGTCTCATTGATTAAATTAACCACCATGACCCTTCCGCAAAAATAATGCAAGATTTTCTCGCAGACTTATTGCAACAACAGCATCCTTTTGTGTTGTTTCGGTTTCCACAAGAAAAGCAGATCCACTGTTATTATCAAATCGATAATGAGATCCATTTGACCGCAAACTTTCAAGAAGAAGGCTTTGTTTTCGCTCCTTTTCTAGCGCAGGAAAAAAATGTGATGATTCCTTCAACCCATCATATAAAAATTGATACTACGGTGGTTACTTCTTCTACTCAACTGTATTCTCTCCCCAAAGAGGGGAAAGCTGACTTTACCACAAAAGTAGCGGCTGCTGTTGAAGAAATTAATACAGCTAAAATTGAAAAAGTTGTCTTGTCTCATGCCTTTGATCTACCCTATCAAGGGGAGGGGAGTACCCTCTTTCATCGCTTGGTCAATACCTATAACAATGCCTTTGTATACTATTGGTCTCACCCCCAAACAGGTCAATGGCTAGGGGCTTCGCCAGAGCGATTAATTACTTTAAAAGGAGGGAGTTTTTCGACCGTTGCCCTTGCAGGTACTTTGCCTAGCGGCGGAAGGGAAACAGACTGGACCGAAAAGGAAAAGCACGAACAGCAAGTTGTTGTTGATGCCATCGTTGGGGGATTAAACCAAAGTGGAGTCGCACAGAATATTCACATAGGGGAAAGAGCGACCATCAAGGCGGGGCAACTCTTTCATTTGCAAACTCCCATTACGGCAGAGATCAAAGCGGGAAATCTATTGTCTTTAGTACAGTATTTACATCCCACCCCGGCGGTGGGAGGCTTGCCCAAAAGCACTGCAGTAGATTATATCCTTTCACACGAAGGCTATGATCGTGCTTATTATACGGGCTATTTCGGACCTTTTTCAAAGGGTGATACAGCGCGCTTTTTTGTTAATCTGCGTTGTGCTCAAATATCTCCTCAGCACTTGCGGATATATACTGGTGCTGGAATTACACAAGGGAGTGATCCTGACAAAGAGTGGGAGGAAATTTGTCGCAAGGCAAACACTTTTTTATCGGTCGTATGATTTTTGCATTAATTTGAAGCCGAAGCAAACTCGTTTTGTATTTTTGTGGCGCTATGACGAAAATGAACGAGACCAATGTGGAGCAATTGTACCCTTCAATTCCTTTGGCACAAACCATTGTTCAATTTTGTGCGGCTAAAAACATCCAACAAATTGTTATTTCTCCAGGCTCTCGCAACGCCCCTTTGACAAAAGGTTTTACCGCAAATTCTTTTTTTAAAACCTATAGCATTGTTGACGAACGAGCAGCCGCTTTTTTTGCTTTGGGCATTGCCCAACAAATTCAGCAGCCCGTGGCGGTAGTGTGTACCTCTGGCTCTGCCTTATTGAATTATTACCCCGCTGTGTCAGAAGCTTTTTACAGTGATATTCCCTTGGTGGTGCTTTCGGCAGATCGCATGCCCCACCGCATTGATATAGGAGACGGACAAACGATTAGACAAACCCAAGTATTTGAGCCGCATCTCGAGGCAGCAGCTTATTTGACGCCAGACGTGACTCATGCGACAGCAACTCTTTTAGCACATCCTAGTCAAAGCTTATTAGCTAAAAATGCCAGTGCGCAACAAATTAAGGCGCGCCAGCTTGAAATACAACAAGACAATGAAAAGTCAATTAATCAAGTCTTAAATACCGCCCTTAAAAAATGTGGTCCTGTTCACCTCAATATTCCCCTAGAAGAACCCTTATACGATACTACGCCTACTCAGCTAAGCTTGCAGCATTGTTTTCCTTTTAGTCCTCAAGAAGCTTCCCTTGATCTCAGTCCGTTTTTGAATCAATGGCATAGAGAGAAGAAAAAAATGATATTAGTAGGGGTATTAGCTCCAAACAGTTTAGAAGAAAAAATAGTAGATTTTTTAGCGGCAGATCCATCAGTAACGGTTTTGACGGAAACCACATCTAATTTATCTCACTACACCTTTATACAATCCATCGACACTTTTATAGCCCCGCTTGAAAAATCTGGAGAAGATTTAAGTGAATACCAGCCAGAACTTTTGTTAACATTGGGTGGTATGGTGGTGTCTAAAAAGATCAAAGCATTTTTAAGAACCTATTCTCCCCAGCAACACTGGCATATTGATCAAAAAAAGGCCTATGACACTTACTATTGTCTAACCCATCATCTCAAAATAGCCCCTGTGGATTTTTTTGAAGCTTTAATGGCCCAGAAAAAGGAGAATGTTCAAAGCAATTACTGTGTCAATTTTTTAGCACAATACAACAAGCAGCGCTTATTAGGACTGGAATATATCAAGCAACTGCCCTTTTCAGATTTTAAAGCCTTCGATTTGATTTTTAAGCATTTGCCAAAGGATTATCTGCTCCAGTTAGCCAATAGCTCGACCATTCGATATGCACAGCTTTTTGCACTGCCAAAATTGACTGGAATCAATTGTAATCGTGGTACCAGCGGAATTGATGGGAGTACTGCTACCAGTATGGGCGCCGCCTGGATAAGTCAATCCCCCACCGTGTTCATTACAGGAGACTTGAGTTTCTTTTATGACATTAACGGTCTGTGGCATAATTATTTAAAGCCTTCTACACGAATTATCGTGATCAATAATCAGGGGGGAGGGATTTTTAGAATTCTTCCTGGAGAGAAAGATACCCCAGCCTATGACGCCTATTTTGAAACCGTTCAAAACAGATCGACAAAGCAGCTGTGTAAAGCATTCGGTTTTGGCTACCGTTCTGCTGCTTCAAACCTGGGGTTAAAATGGCAGTTAAAAAGCTTTTTTCGCTCTTCGAGTCGCCCTCAATTATTGGAGATAAAAACCCCTAGAAAATTAAATGATCAAGTCTTGCTCAATTACTTTAAAGCGATGCAAGCGGAATAAGGATAAATGACGTAATTTTAAAACAAAAATCCATGACAGAAATTAAATGGTCCCCGATCAAAGAGTATTCGGATATTTTATTTGAACTTCACAAAGGAGTCGCTAAAATCACGATTAATCGCCCAGAGGTGTATAACGCTTTTCGTCCAGAGACGAACAATCAAATGCTCGAAGCAATGGATATTTGCCGGGAGCGTAACGACATTGACGTAGTGGTATTTACTGGTGCTGGTGAAAAAGCTTTTTGTAGTGGAGGAGACCAAAATGTAAAAGGAGTAGGGGGCTATGTAGGAGAAGACGGCGTCCCTCGTTTAAATGTTCTTGATTTACACAAAAAAATTAGAGAAATCCCTAAGCCCGTTATCGCTATGGTAAATGGTTATGCCATTGGTGGAGGCCATGTACTTCACGTGGTATGTGATTTAACCATCGCCAGTGAAAATGCCATTTTTGGTCAAACAGGACCTAAAGTCGGGAGCTTTGATGGAGGTTTTGGATCTTCTTATTTAGCGCGCCATGTAGGCCAAAAGAAAGCCCGTGAAATCTGGTTCTTATGTAATCAATATTCTGCCCACGAAGCAGAAGAAATGGGGATGGTCAATAAAGTTGTGCCATTAGCCGATCTTGAAACTACGGTGCTAGAATGGTGTGCCATTATGCAAAAAAGAAGTCCGCTAGCACTTAGAATGGTGAAGCGTTGTTTGAATGCAGAACTCGATGGACAACACGGTTTAATGCAATTAGCTGGAGACGCTACTTTAATGTATTATTTAATGGACGAAGCACAAGAAGGAAAACATGCCTTCCTAGACAAGCGGGATCCTGACTTTAAGCAGTATCCAAAATTCCCATAAATTGGTCTTATGCCCTTTATAGAAGATGAACAATTAGCGGCTCTTTACAAAAAAGTAGATCAAGAAAAGAAAGCTGCGGCTTTTTTTCAAAACTTACATCAAGAGAATAAAGCTAAGTTACTTCGTTATTCTATCTATCGCCTAGGATGCTTTATTGCATTTGCGCTACTCATTCTAGGCGGTATTTACTTTTTTGTATTTAGTGAAAAAGAAGGTGACCATGCAAGCCTTAGCCGTATAGAACAACTAGAATTAGAAAATAAGATTTTGGGAGGCAGTACCAAAGAGTTACAAGAGAGTCTCAAAACTATCACGGTCTACACCGTGCAATTTGTGGCTTCTTCGAATAGTGAGATCCTTTTATTTTCTGATCATTTTGTCAACTTTAGGGCTTATCCGTTACAAGAATTCAACGCTTTTTCCTTAGGTAATTTTGCAACAGAAGAAGAGGCAGAAGCTTTCCGTCAAGAGTTACTTAAACTCGGTTTGACAGATTTATGGGTAACTTCTTATAAGGCTGGAGAAAGAATTTTACTCGATAATTGATGCAACAAATTTCTGTTTGGTTGGCAGCAGCGCGTTTGCGCACCTTACCCTTATCGGTTTCAGGTATCTTAGTGGGCAATGGGATTGCCTACCTTGAAGAGAGCTTCTCTTGGGCGATATTTATCTTTGCCTTATTAACGACCATTACTTTTCAGGTTTTATCGAATTTTGCGAATGACTATGGAGATGGTGTAAAAGGAACCGACAATGAAAATCGTCTTGGTCCAAAACGCGTTTTACAGCAAGGTTTATTGACAAGAGCCGCTCTTAAGCGGGGAATTATACTTACCGCTGCAATTAGTATGTTATTGGCATTGATATTAATCCATATAGCTTTTGGAAGTGCAGACTGGGGAAAAGCCCTTTTCTTTATCGCTTTAGGGCTAGCCAGTATCATTGCGGCCATCAAATATACCGTTGGAGATTCTGCCTATGGTTATTATGCCTTAGGAGATATTTTTGTCTTTCTCTTTTTTGGAGGAGTGAGTGTTATCGGATCCTATTATTTACAGACCCAAACATTAGATATGCTTTTAATCTTACCGGCTGCAAGCATAGGGCTGCTAAGTACCGCAGTATTAAATCTGAATAATTTACGCGATATGAACAACGACCAGCGGTCCAATAAGTTGACTGTTCCATTACTTTTAGGTTTTGATAAGGGAAGGATGTATCAGGTAATTCTAATTGTCAGCGCCTTTATTCTAACTAGTATCTATGCTTTTTTAAAAGCAGAAAGTTTAATTGCCTATCTTTTCCTTCTCCTATTTTTCCCTCTAGGGAAGCATTTGCTAAGGGTAGCTAAATCAGAAGGGGGAAAAAGTTTGGATCCAGAACTTAAGGTAGTCGCATTAAGTACCTTCTTTTTTGCGCTTGTGTTCCTCCTTGGTTTATATTTAGATTAGCAATGAAAGCCACTTATAAAAGACATGTCTTACAGTTTAAACGTCCCAGCGGTACCTCTCGTGGGATATTAAAAGAAAAAGAAACTTGGTTTATTATACTAAAAAATGAAGCGAAACAGGGCATAGGAGAATGTGGTCTATTAAGAGGCTTAAGTATAGACGATCGACCAGATTATGAGGCAAAGCTCGCGTGGGTTTGTGATAATATTCATTTGGGAAAGGAAACCCTTTATAAGGCTTTAACAGAGTTCCCTTCCATACAGATGGGTATAGAAATGGCTTTTTTATCCCTGGAACAATCTAATCCCTTTTTATTATTCCCTTCTGCTTTTTCAACAGGGGAGGATCATATTCCCATCAATGGATTGATTTGGATGGGAGATCAGCAGTTTATGTTAGATCAAGTAGAAGAAAAACTCGCTCAAGGCTTTTCATGTATCAAAATGAAAGTAGGGGCAATTGATTTTTCCGACGAAGTCGAAATTTTAAAGGCCATTCGAAAGCGGTACACTGCAGATCAAATGGTTTTAAGGGTAGACGCCAACGGCGCCTTTGGGCAGGATGCCCTTGAAAAACTTAATGTCTTAGCCGATTTAGACCTCCATTCGATTGAACAACCTATTCCTCAAGCTAATTGGGAGCAAATGAAGGCCTTATGTCAGGCGACTCCATTGCCCATCGCCCTAGACGAAGAATTGATAGGTGTTTATACTACCGAAGACAAGATCGCTTTATTAGACCGTATTCAACCGCAGTATATCATTTTAAAACCCAGTTTTATAGGTGGCTTTACAGGGGCTGAAGAATGGACTAGGCTGGCAGTAGAAAGAGGGATTGATAGCTGGGTAACTAGCGCTTTAGAAAGTAATATTGGTTTAAATGCCATTGCCCAATGGGCCTATCAACAGGGCTATAAAGGGCATCAAGGATTGGGAACAGGAAGTTTATACACCAACAATATTATGGCCCCGTTAGAAATAAAAAATGGCTATATTCACATCGACAAAACCTGCCAATGGCAAGCAATAAATCAGCTTCTTTTATAACCGATTTTTCTACCGATAAGCGTCCGTTTGGATTTTATCTCATTGGTTCGTTGGTGATTATACTCTTTAGTTTTTTGGGCCAAACCCCCATGTTTTTATTTTTTTCAGCCGAAACATCTTCTTCATCTGATCCCTTTAGTTACTTTTCACATTTGGACAGTAACCTCACCTTATTGTTGTTTTTGATTCCCTCTTTAATTGCTTTTTTTGGGTTTTTATTTGTGATAAAATACATTCATAAGCAGAGTTTACAATCGGTTACAACGGTGCGAAAACAAATCGATGTCAAACGCATTATCTTTGGCTTTGCTTTTTGGGGAATATTAAGTGTTTTGACTTTCGGGGCGAGTTTGATTTTTGCTCCAGAGCATTATCAATGGAATTTCGAATTGCAGCCTTTTTTGACCATGTTTATCATTGCTAGTTTATTGATTCCTTTTCAATCTGCTTTAGAAGAATGGATCTTTCGCGGCTATCTTATGCAAGGTTTTGCTACCATGACACGTAGCCGTTTATTGTCCTTATTGCTCACCTCAATTATCTTTGGGAGTTTGCATATTCTCAATCCTGAGATTGAAAAGCTGGGCTATGGACTCTTGGCTTATTATATAGGTTCAGGCCTATTTTTTGGAATTGTATCCCTGATGGACGAAGGCATTGAACTTGCCATAGGAATTCATGTGGCTAATAATTTAATCACGGCCATTTTAGTCACTGCAGATTGGACCGCTTTTCAAACAGCTTCTTTATATAAAGATGTTTCTACACCAAATTTAATCGTAGAATTGTCGCTCTCACTTTTACTATTATACCCTCTTTCTATCTTGATCTTAGCTCGAAAATATCGCTGGAAAAATTGGAAAGAAAAATTAATCGCTGCTATCGATGGAGAATAGACCCAATTTTAAAAACGTTCACAATAGATTTTTACTGAACGGGAATCATTATCGTTTTGATGATTTATTTGAGATTGCTTATTCTTTTATTAAAGAAGGAGAAGCCCATGAAAAAGCCATTGGCGATTTTTTAATGGATTGGATACGTCCAAATGATATTATTTCATTGAACACCTCTGGTTCTACCGGTACCCCTAAATTAATTCACTATCGCAAACAAGCCATGGTCAATTCTGCACTGGCAACAGGCAATCATTTTGGGGTAAGGATAGGAGACAAGGCCTTGCATTGTCTTAATGCCGATTTTATTGCCGGGAAGATGATGTTAGTACGCGCCATGATCCTAGGGCTTGAGATTGATTTAGTTGCTCCACAGGGGAATGTCTTAGCAGCTTGCGAAAAAACCTATGATTTTGCTGCTATGGTTCCTCTACAGGTAGAGTACGCTTTTGAAGATCTAGACAAAGTCAAAACTCTTTTGATAGGAGGCGCTCCTACTTCTGTTCAGCTCAAAGAAAAGTTAAAGCAAAAAAGCACTCAATGTTATGAAACCTATGGGATGACAGAAACAGTTACCCATATCGCTTCGCGTAAAATCAATGGAAACTCTCCACTTTTTTCTCCGCTGCCAGGGGTAAAACTCACTACAGACGAGCGGGGTTGTATGGTGATTGATGTGCCTTATCTTACAGAAGAAAAAGTTGTGACCAACGATTTAGTCGAGCTAGAAAAAGACCAGCACTTTTTATTAAAAGGAAGAATCGATCATATTATCAATAGTGGTGGGATTAAAGTTATCCCCGAAAAGGTAGAAGCGAAAATGGCCCCGCTTATTAATCAGCCTTTTTTTATAGGTGCGATAACCGACAAAACCTTGGGACAAAAAGTAATTCTAATGTTAGAAGGAGAAAAGCCAGCAGAATTGCTTTCTCAACTTTCAACGATTGAAGGCCTCTCAAAATATGAATTGCCCAAAGAGATTTTTTCTGTCCCTTTATTTAAGCGTACGCCTAATGGAAAAGTGATGCGACAACAAACGATTACAAGTTTAAACCTGTAGGACTCCCATATTAAAACGTTCTGTAATAGGGGCGTGGTTAGCGGCTTCTATTCCCATACAAATCCATTTTCTAGTCTCAGTAGGGTTAATAATGGCGTCGGTCCATAAACGTGCCGCGGCATATTCTGCTTTGGTTTGTTTGTCATAACTATTTTTGATTTTTTCGAACAGGGCTTTTTGTTCTTCTTCAGAGATTTTCACTCCTTTTTTCTTTAAAGAACTCGCTTCGATTTGCATTAAAACTTTTGCTGCTTGAGCGCCACCCATTACGGCCATTTCGGCCGAAGGCCATGCAACAATCAATCTTGGATCAAATGCTTTTCCGCACATGGCATAATTTCCTGCCCCATAAGAATTCCCCATGATAACAGTGAATTTAGGAACCACAGAATTGGCCATGGCATTGACCATCTTCGCTCCGTCTTTAATAATTCCGCCGTGTTCTGCTTGACTGCCCACCATAAAGCCCGTGACATCTTGTAGAAAGACTAAGGGAATTTTCTTTTGGTTACAATTGGCAATAAAACGTGTGGCTTTATCTGCGGCGTCACCATAAATTACTCCGCCCAATTGCATTTCCCCTTTTTTAGATTTGACCACCTTACGTTGATTTGCGACGATCCCCACGGCCCATCCATCGATACGGGCATAAGCGGTAATAATGGTTTTCCCATAACCAGCTTTATATTCGTCAAATTCTCCTTGATCTACTAATTGCTCTATTAGCGGGTAAGTGTCATAGGGGATATTTCGTTCTTTAGGCAGCAAACCAAAAAGTTGATCATTCTCTTTTAAAGGAGAAACAGGTTTCACACGGTTAAAACCTGCTGTTTCTGGGGTGCCTAATTTATCTATTAGGGATCTGATTTTATCTAAGGCTGCAGCATCGTTAGGCACCTTATAATCTGTTACGCCGCTGATTTCAGTATGGGTGGTGGCTCCACCTAGAGTTTCATTATCGATATCTTCTCCAATAGCTGCTTTAACTAAATAGCTTCCTGCTAAAAAAATGCTCCCAGTTTTATCGACGATTAATGACTCGTCTGACATAATGGGTAAATAAGCTCCACCTGCAACACAACTTCCCATTACAGCAGCAATCTGTATGATGCCTTTGCTACTCATTTTAGCGTTGTTTCTAAAAATGCGACCAAAATGCTCTTTGTCTGGGAAAATTTCGTCTTGCATGGGTAAAAATACACCCGCTGAATCTACTAAGTATATGATGGGCAAATGATTCTCAAGCGCAATTTCTTGCGCTCTTAAGTTCTTTTTCCCTGCCATGGGAAACCATGCTCCTGCTTTAACAGAGGCATCATTTGCTACAATAACACAAAGCCTTTTATGAATATATCCTAAAACAACAACTACTCCAGCAGCAGGAGCTCCGCCGTATTCTTCATACATATCATGGGCGGCAAAGGCCCCAATTTCAATCATTTTTGATTTAGGGTCAACTAGATTTGCTATACGTTCTCTGGCAGTCATTTTACCCTGGTCACGTAGTTTTTGCAATTGTTTCTTACCGCCACCCAGTTTGATTTGGGCTAGTTTTTTATCTACGGCTGACCAAAGTAGTTTATTGTGATCTTCATTTTTGTTGAAGTTCAAGTCCATACAATTCTTTTGATAAAAATAAGAAAGTTTGTTTTAGTAAACAGGGATTTAAATGAAAAGAAAAGCTTTAGAGGATCGAATAAAATAAAAGTGCGATATTTGTCTTTGGAAGAAATCAAATTATGAGTTTAAACAAAAACAAGATCTTTAGGATAGCTGCATTTATTATATCTCTTTTTGGAACAGCTTTGATTCTTATAGGTCATTTTATGTACAGAGAATATGCCATTGGCTTCTACACTGCAGGTGCTGGATTTTATGTAGTCGCTTGGGCATTTAATGCTTTAAAAGGAAGAATTTAAGTATGTCAGACGATAAAAAAGTCATTTTCTCAATGTCTGGGGTGAGTAAAACTTATCCCTCTGCACAACAACCGGTTTTAAAGAATATTTATTTAAGCTTTTTTTATGGCGCAAAGATTGGAATCTTAGGGCTTAATGGTTCTGGTAAATCCACCCTATTAAAAATTATAGCAGGAATAGATAAGGGCTTTCAAGGCGATGTTGTCTTTTCACAAGATTACAGTGTAGGCTATCTTGAACAAGAGCCCCAAATGGACGATGAGAAAACGGTTTTAGAGATTGTAAAAGAAGGGGTGGCAGGAACAGTTGCCATTCTAGACGAATACAATCAAATCAACGATCAATTTGGCTTGCCAGAAGTTTATGAGAATGCAGATAAAATGCAACAACTCATGGATCGTCAAGCCCAATTGCAAGACGAGATTGACGCGGTTAACGCATGGGAACTAGACACCCAATTAGAGATTGCAATGGATGCTTTGCGCACTCCCCCCAGTGATCAAAAAGTAGGGGTTCTCTCTGGTGGAGAAAGACGTCGTGTAGCTCTGTGCCGTTTATTAATCCAAAAGCCAGACGTATTGCTTTTAGATGAGCCCACTAACCACTTAGACGCAGAGTCGGTTCACTGGTTAGAGAATCATTTAGCACAATATAAAGGGACAGTTATTGCCGTAACCCACGACCGTTATTTCTTAGATAATGTAGCGGGATGGATTTTAGAATTAGATCGAGGTGAAGGAATTCCATGGAAAGGGAATTATTCTTCTTGGTTAGACCAAAAATCAAAGCGTTTAGCGCAAGAGCAAAAGCAAGCTTCTAAACGACAAAAAACCCTAGAACGCGAGCTAGAATGGGTGCGTATGGCGCCCAAAGGAAGACAAACTAAACAAAAAGCACGTTTGTCTAACTATGATAAATTAATGAGTCAAGATCAGTCACAGGTGCAAGAGAAATTAGAGATATTTATTCCTAATGGACCACGCCTTGGGACAAATGTGATCGAAGCTAAAGGGGTGGCGAAGGCCTTTGGTGATAAATTGTTATATGATGATTTAAACTTTGTTTTACCTCAAGCAGGAATTGTGGGGATTATTGGTCCTAACGGGGCTGGGAAATCGACCATTTTCAAAATGATCATGGAGCAAGAAACGCCAGACGGCGGAACTTTTGCGGTAGGGGAAACAGTTAAATTAGCTTATGTCGATCAATCTCACGCTAATATCGATCCAGAAAAAAGTATTTGGCAAAACTTTTCAGACGAGCAAGAACTCATCATGCTAGGAGGGAAGCAAGTCAATTCTCGTGCCTTTCTAAGTCGCTTTAATTTTTCTGGAAACGAGCAAAATAAAAAGGTAAGCACCCTATCTGGAGGTCAACGCAACCGTCTTCACCTCGCCATGACTTTAAAAGAAGAGGGAAATGTACTGTTGCTTGATGAGCCTACAAACGATCTTGATGTCAACACATTAAGGGCATTAGAAGAAGGTTTAGAAAATTTTGCAGGATGTGCAGTAGTAATCTCCCACGACCGTTGGTTCTTAGATAGAATTTGCACACATATTCTTGCCTTTGAAGGAGATTCACAAGTGTATTTCTTTGAAGGATCTTATTCTGATTATGAAGAAAATAAAAAGAAACGTCTAGGAGGTGATCTTATTCCTAAACGCATTCAATACAGAAAACTTACCCGTGATTAATTAATATTTTGCCCATGTCTTTTCAAGAATTAATGGATACAGTCTATTTCGAAAATTCCCTACAAGCTTATTTTACCTTTGGAGGAATTATTCTTTTTGGTCTATTGTTTAAACAATTGATTAGTCGATACCTTGGGGGAATATTATTTAAACTTTTAGGTAAAAGCGCTCATGAAGTAGGTCGATCTGCTTTTGATAATCGACTCAAAAAACCTTTGAATAACTTGATCCTTTTTGGGGCACTTTTTTTAGCAAGTCAGCAATTGAAATTCCCCACTTCATGGGGGCTAGCTTCGGCAGACGAAATTGGGACGAGGTATTTATTGCAAAAAGCTTTTTCTCTGACATATGCTTATTTCATTTTCTTGTTATTACTCCGTTTTGTCGATTTTATTGGGGAAATTATGGAGCGTAGAGCGGCCAAGACCTCGAATAAAATGGATGATCAAATTGTCCCTTTTGCCATAGAAATTGCCAAGGTACTTGTCATTATTTTAGGAACACTCACCGTGTTGAGTAGTATATTTAATGTGAATGTGGCTGCACTGGCGACAGGTTTAGGGATAGGGGGTATAGCCATTGCGATGGCCTCCAAAGAGAGTTTAGAAAATCTATTAGGATCTTTTACCATCTTTTTAGATAAACCTTTTACCTATGGCGATATTGTTACGGTGAATGGTTATACCGGTACTGTTGAAAAAGTAGGCTTTAGATCGACCAGAATTAGAACTTTTGATAAGAGCATTGTAACGGTTCCCAATAAAAACATGGTCAACGCAGAATTGGATAATCTAGGTCTTCGACCTATTAGAAGAGTCAAGTTTAATATTGGTCTTACCTATGGAACTCCTGTCGAGAGTATTAAAAATATAGTTACCGCAATTGAGGCAATGATTAATGCTCATCCCAACACAACTGCAGACGGAGCAAGGGTTCGTTTCCAGGAGTTTGGGGCGAGTTCTTTAGATCTATTGGTGTTGTATTATGTCGATAGCCCAGACTGGGAATTGTTGATTGACACCCGTCAAGCGATCAACTTTAGTATTATTGAGATTGTTAAAGAACATGGGAGTGATTTTGCTTTCCCAACGACTTCAGTTTTCTTAGAAAAATAAAATTCATATCTTCCTACTTTAACAAGATTAGGAAATGATGGAGAAGCGTGTTTGTGTTATAGGCGCAGGACCCTCTGGGATCACTGCCATTAAAAATATTCATGAAAAGGGACTAGCCGTTGTGGCTTATGACTACAATCACGATGTAGGGGGAAACTGGATTTTTTCTGAAAAGGAAAGTCATTCCAGCGTTTTTGAAACCACCCATATAATTAGTTCGAAGACCCTTTCGCAATATGAGGATTTTCCTTTCTCTGCAGAAGTAGCCGATTATCCCTCTCATAAAGAATTGCTGAATTATTTTCAGGCTTACGCCAAAAAGTTCAACCTATACCCGTTAATAAGATTTAATACCCTAGTAAAATCCTCTGTGCTTAATGCAGAAAATATTTGGGAAGTAACAACGCAATGCGAGGGGAAAGAATCAACAGAAAAGTTTACAGACTTAGTGGTGTGTAATGGCCACCACTGGAAACCCAAGTATCCTAATTACCCTGGGAAATTTACTGGTGAATTCTTGCATTCTCATCAATACAAAAAGGCGGCGCCTTTTAAAGATAAAAAGGTTTTGGTCATTGGAGGGGGGAACTCTGCCTGTGATGTTGCGGTTGAAACCAGTCGAATTAGTCAAAAAACAAGTATTAGCTGGAGAAGGGGTTATCGCATTTTGCCCAAATTTATCATGGGAAAACCTGCTGATATCTTTGCTTCCTCTATGACATTTTTGCCCATAGGGTTAAGGAATTTTTTAGCCGGTATTATGGTGAAAATAGCCACTGGACCCAACAGCTGGTACGGTTTGCCAAAGGTGAATCACAAATTCGGGGCGACACACCCTACTGTGAATAGTGAGTTACTTTATATGATTAGGCACGGAAAAGTTAAGCCAAAGCCTGATATTGAAAAATTTGATAATGCTACCGTTTACTTTAAAGACGGCAGTAAAGAAGATTTTGATGCCGTGATTGCATGTACTGGCTTTGTATTAGCGCATCCTTTTTTTGATAAAAGTTTTCTCAATTATAGTAGCGGCCCAGTGCCCTTGTATTTAAAAATGTTTCATCCTAAGATGAATAACTTGTTTTTTATAGGAATGTTTCAGCCCTTAGGCTGTATTTGGCCTGGGGCCGAGCAGCAAAGTAAACTTGCTGCCTGCGCCATAAATGGTGAATGGAAGCGTCCCCAAAATATCGCCCAACTGTGTGAGCGTGAAGTGACAAACCCCCACATGAAACAATTAGCAACCTCACGTCATACGATTACAGTGGATTTCCATAAATTTTTGCGTCAAATTAAAGCTGAATTACGTAAAGCGAAACCTTTTAAAGAAGTAGCCTAATGTTTAAAAATAGATATGTAAAAGGACTTGTCTACCTCCTAGTTGGAATAATACTAATTGGGAAATATATAGTGACACCCGATAAGACTTTAGAAGAACTAGCCCCAAAGTATGCTGCAGCGCCTTCTCAGTTTATGACTTTAAATGGAATGAAAATACACTATCGCGATGAAGGAGCGGGCACCCCTATTGTATTGATTCACGGTACAGGCGCTTCGCTCCATACCTGGAACGATTGGACAAAGGATTTAGTTAAAGATTATCGAGTTATTCGCTTAGATTTACCAGCCTATGGTTTAACAGGACAGGATCCACAAAATCGATACAGTTCAAAAGATTATGTCGATCTCTTAGATGCTTTTTTAACAGAACTTAAGGTGGATCAATTCCATTTAGTGGGCAATTCTTTGGGAGGATTAATCTCTTGGTTATATGCAAGTTATTACCCCGAAAAAGTAGAGAAGCTTGTCTTATTAGATCCCAGTGGTTTCCCCTTTAAAAACACCCCAATGGTGATTAAAATGGCTAAGACACCCGTTTTGAATAACTTTATCCGTTATGTTACACCACGTAGTTTTATCGAGAAAAATATTCAAGAGGTTTATTATGACCCTACATTGATAAAAGCGTCAACCCTAGATCGATATTACGATTTAACCCTTTATGAGGGGAATAGGGATGCCTTTATTGATCGTGCTTTCATAGAGCGCGAGGATTACAGAGATCGTCTTTCGCTTATTAAAGCTCCCACTTTAATTCTTTGGGGGGAAAACGATGCCTGGATTCCAGTAAGCGACGCGCCTAAATTTAAAGCAGCAATCGAGAACGCTCAAGTTGTGATTATGCCAGAAACTGGTCATGTGCCCATGGAAGAAAAACCCAAAGAGAGTTTAGCAGTTGTTGCAGACTTTCTTGCCCCTTAGAGAATCATTTCCATTTTAATATTTCCCCTAGAATAAATGACATTCTTTTCCATGGAGACTTCTTGAAAGCCATATTTGCGATAAAGATGAATGGAGTTTTCTAGAATGGTATTAGAGTATAAAAGGATTTTTTCCCAATGGTGTTGTTCAGCAAAGCGAATGACAAATTGCATCATTTGATTCCCTATACCTTGACCTCTTAAAGCTGGAGAAACGGCCATTTTAGTAAACTCATAAATTCCTTCTCCTTTTTTGATATAGGCAAAAGTACCTACCGTTTTTTCTTCGATACAGACCATAAAAACAAAGCCCCCCTTATCGATGATTTCCGTTTGAGGATCGCTCAACACCAGCTCGTCAATGGCTTCAACAACAAAATAGGTTTCTAGCCATTCAATATTAAGGGCTTTAAAAGCTTTTGCGTCTGTAGAAGTGAATTTTCTAAAACTAATTTCAGACATTCCCCGTCATATCTTCTGGTCGCACCCATTGATCAAATTCTTCTGCAGTCAAATAGCCTAAGGCTAAACTGGCTTCTTTCAATGTAGTGCCTTCTTCGTGAGCTTTATTTGCAATTTCTGCTGCTTTGTAATAGCCAATTTTTGTGTTTAAGGCAGTAACAAGCATTAAAGAATTATTGACCAATTCATCGATACGCGATTGATTGGGTTGAATCCCAATAACACAATTCTCAGTAAAACTTACACATGCATCCCCAATTAAACGGGTAGATTGTAAAATATTCGCTGCCATCATGGGCTTGAATACATTGAGCTCATAATGTCCCTGTGTACCTCCCACGCTAATAGCGACATCGTTCCCCATCACCTGCGCACAAACCATGGTCAATGCTTCACACTGTGTGGGATTTACTTTTCCTGGCATAATTGAACTTCCTGGTTCATTAGCAGGAATAATGATTTCTCCAATTCCAGACCGTGGGCCAGAGGCCATTAAACGAATATCATTTCCAATTTTATTCAATGAAACCGCAAGTTGTTTTAATGCTCCATGGGTTTCTACAATAGCATCATGTGCAGCAAGGGCTTCAAATTTATTGTGGGCTGTGATAAAGGGTAAACCAGTAAACTCTGCAATATATTCTGCCACTCGTTTTGCATAGCCCTTAGGGGTATTAATACCCGTACCTACGGCCGTTCCACCTAAGGCGACTTCTGATAAATGTTTTAGGGTGAATTCTAAGGCAGCAATACCGTGATCTAACTGAGAGACATAGCCAGAAAATTCTTGTCCTAAGGTAAGGGGAGTAGCATCCATGAGGTGGGTACGTCCTATTTTGACAATAGATTTAAAGGCTTCTGCTTTCTTTTCAAGGGCGTCTCTTAATGTTTTGACTCCAGGCAGTGTAACTTCAACTACTTTTTTATAGGCGGCAATGTGCATCCCAGTAGGGAAGGTGTCGTTAGAAGATTGTGATTTATTGACATCATCGTTAGGGGCAAGGGTTTTTTCTCCTTCTCCAAGTGTATTTCCAGCAATTACGTGAGCGCGATTTGATATGACCTCATTGACATTCATATTGCTTTGCGTTCCAGAACCCGTTTGCCAAATGACAAGCGGGAATTGATCGTTTAGTTGGCCCGCGAGAATTTCATCACATACTTGTGCGATAAGATCACGTTTTTTAATGTCTAAGACACCTAATTCGTGATTAGCGTATGCAGCAGCTTTCTTTAGATAAGCAAACCCTTCTACCACCTCCATAGGCATGGATCCCACTGGACCAATTTTAAAATTAGCTCTAGAGCGTTCTGTTTGTGCGCCCCAATAAACGTCTTTAGGTACTTTTACCTCTCCTAGTGTATCCTTTTCAATGCGAAATTCCATGTAAATAAATTTGTTGTAAAAATAAGCTAAAAATCAATGGCGAACTAGTTTGAATAGCATTGTGAATAAAAAAAGAAATCTCATTGCCAGAACGATAGAAATGCATTAATTTTGTGACAAATTGAAGATCATGTTTGAATTTGACCAGTACCTAGGATTTTTAACCTTTTTATCGATACTAACCATTGGCTTTTGGCTAATGATTTTTTTGTTGAGCTTTGTCATACCTTATTGGTTGACAGGTTCCTTAATGGAATGGTTGCAAGAAAAAAAAGATGGTCGTAAAGAAGTGCCTAAAAGAAAATAGTTTTTCCTTATAAAATAAAAACACCGCAATAGCGGTGTTTTTTTATGTCTGTTTTTTTAAAGGGGTTTAGAATTCAAATTCTCCCCCATCTCCGCCTTCACCATTGGATCGTTGTGACCTCTTGCGGCTATTTTTATTCTCGTTAATGCGATAAGTAAAGGTGAAAATGTAGGTGGGTTGTCTCCACTGAAATTCGGTGTAATTGGTAAAGTTTTCAGTAAGGGTTGTACTTTTTCTTCGTCTAGAGTTAAATATATCTGAGGCGCGGAAAGACAAAGTTCCTTTCTTGTTAAAAAGATCTTTATTGATTGCACCAGACATGGAGAGTATCCCTTGAGATTCCGTTTGTGCATTAGCACTAGGGCCTCTATAAAATGTTCTCAATTGGGTAGTGATTCCAAAAGGAAGAGGGAAGCTCGCATTAATTCTAGCAAACCAACTAACGATCTCTGCATCTAAAACTTGATCTTCATAGGTTCCAATGGTTTCAGAATTAAAAATATTAAAGTTACCGCTAATACGCACTTGTCGATTAGGGGAATAGGTCAGGGTGAATTCTGTCCCTGTACGATTATTCTCCGCTAAGTTAATTGAAGTAGAGCGTAAAGCTGGTACATCAATAACAGGATCATCACTTATTCTAACAATTGTTCCAGTCGTTTCTGTGATGCGTGTAATGACTTGTTTTGAAGTTGAATAATAAACAGAGCCATTTAAAGTAAATTTATCCCAACGTTTAAGATAACCTAGATCAAAAGAGTTGGCATAAGAAGGATCCAAGTCAGGATTTCCTTGTCGAAAAAAAGTCAAACTAGTTAAAGATTGAAAAGGATTTAATGACCACGATCGCGGGCGACGAATCCTTCTGCTGTATCCCAAGGTGATGTTTTCTCGTTCATTAAATTCATAAGAAAGGTTAAGCGTGGGAAACCAATCGGTATATTTTTTTTCTTTATAAATATCTGCTGTTCGTTGATCAATCACAATTTTTGTATTCTCCATTCGTATCCCTAACAAATAAGAAAATTGATTGATCTTTTTCCCAAATTGGGTGTAGGCGGCATTGACATTTTGTGTAAAGCCCAGATAATTGGTCAAATCAGTGTTTAAAGTGCTTTCATTTCCATTGATATCAAAAACTTGATAGTCGGTGTCCTGCTGACTGTAATTCCCTCTAAACCCTGCTTCAAATTGAGTGTTTTCGTCAATAGGATATACATAATCCAATTGAAGTAATTGTCTTTTTTGTTTTTCTTCTGTTGAAGAGGTTTGATCGAAAACATTGGTGTTATCGGCAAAATCTGATTCATCTTCACTACTTTCTTCTGACTGAAATTCAATGACGAGCTCGTGCCCTTTATCATTGAACTTTTTAGTGAAGTTAGCTGTAAATTGACCAGAGTTATCTTCTTCGGTTTCGTCTTGATATCGTCCCAGACGATTCAAAATATTTCCGTTAAGGGCTACATCTTCTATGATGGTTGTATTATTACTTCCGTTATTAGAAGTCCTAGTAAATGCACTAACCGTTAATGAAGTGTTGTCATCAAAGTAATACTCTGCCCCTAGATTAATAAAAAAACGTTCTCTATTGCGGTTGTAATCTCTAGTTTCATTGGTAAAGGTACTGGCTTGGTTACCATTAAAATATTCGCTGTTAAAAACACCACCTCCAAGAGATTTTCCATTGTTATAAGAGGTTGTTGTAAAAACATTTAATTTTTTATTTCTCCAGTTTAAAGAGGCTGATCCACCATAGGAAGTTGGCGTACCTCCATTTAAGATAAAGGATCCATTAAAGCCGGCAAGCTCTTCTCTTTTCAGGATAATATTTAAGATTCCTGCGGTTCCAGCCGCCTCATAGCGTGCAGAAGGGGAGGTGATCACCTCTACCCGTTCTATAGATTCTGCGGGGAGTTGTCTCAAGGCATCTGGTCCAGATAAACCCACTAATCCAGAGGGTTTTCCATTGATTAAAATACGTACATTGTTATTTCCGCGAAGCGAAATATTTCCTTCGACATCGACCGAGACAGAGGGGATATTATCCATCACATCTGATACAGAACCTCCTCGAACGGTAATGTCTTTTCCAACGTTGTACACTCTTTTATCAAGACGAATTTCTACTTCTGTTCGTTCTGCTACAAGTTCAACTTCATTTAAACTATTGACTTCCATGCCTAGTGCAATGGTTCCTAAATCTTTTGATTCTCTAAGAACAACCCCTTCTTTGATGTCTTTTTCAAATGAAATGTATTCTGTTGTGACGGTATAACGCCCAGGGAAAATCTCGAAATTAAAAAGTCCTTCATCATTAGTAATTCCCCCTTGCAGACGATCTGGGAATCTAGCGTTTTTTAACGTTATGGTAGCATACTCTAGGGGTTGCTGTGTTTCTTGGTCAATGACCTTTCCAGAGAGGGTTATTTTAGCTGGTTTTTGAAAGTTTTGAGGGCGTTGTGCAAGGGAAGATAGTCCTATCAACAAGGATAGGATAAGCAACATTTTTCTTTTCATTTATAGTTTATTACATCT
>JAKMGK010000025.1 GCA_022424955.1 Flavobacteriaceae bacterium | reverse complement strand
GAAATACTCCTTTATATCACTAGCTTTTTCCCTTTTTTCGGGATTAATAAGTGCCCAAGAAGAGCCTACTAATATTATTTTGATGATTGGTGATGGCACTGGTCTTAGTCAAATTACAGCAGGAATGTATGCGAACGGTAATAAAACTAATCTTGAATCATTTGAAGTAATTGGTCTAGCAAAAACACATTCTTCAAATGCACTTGTAACAGACTCTGCTGCTAGTGGAACCGCTATGGCCTCTGGAGTAAAAACCATGAACGGAGTTATCGGAATAGGGGCGGACAATGTACATCAAGAATCCATTTTAGAATTAAGCAAAAAGAAAGGTTATGGAACTGGCCTAATCGCTACCTCAAGTATAGTACACGCTACACCTGCCTCTTTCTATGCTAACGTAGTTTCTCGCAGGCAATATGAAGACATCGCTTTACAAATGAGTGTTAGTGATGTTGATTTCTTTATAGGTGGTGGAAAAAAACACTTCGTTCGCCGTAAAGATGGTCGAAATCTATTAGATGAAACGAAAGGATGGCAATTCACTACTAGTCTTAAAGCTTTCAATGAATCTAATAAAGCAAGAGTAGGATATTTCACTAACGATGACGAGCCAGTTAGAATTGTTGAAGGAAGAAAGCCTGACCTAAAAGATGGTGTCAATAGTATGTTTGGAAAACTTACTGAGAAAAAAAGCCCCTTTTTTTTAATGGTAGAAGGATCGCAAATTGACTGGGGTGGACATGCGAATGACTTGCGTTATATCATAACAGAATTTAAAGATTTTGATGATGCAATAGGTCAAGCTGTTACTTTTGTAAAAGAAAACCCAAATACCCTATTAATTGTGACTGCAGATCACGAAACAGGTGGTCTAGGAATCTCGTCTGGAAACATTAAAAACTTTAGACCTAAAGGTGGTTTTGTTACAGGTGGACATACAGCCACTATGGTTCCAGTATTTGCTATGGGAGTAGGAGCAGAAACTTTTGGAGGAATATATGAAAACACCGCTATATTTGATAAAATGCTAGCGGTGCTCTCTAAAAATTGATATTGTGAGAAAAGACACAGGAACTATTTTGTTCTTGCTGCGTCTATAATGTTTTTCTGGAATCGACTATCGTCTTCAATGATTTCAAAAAAGCTTTCAACATAAGTATATGCTTCACTAAATTCTTTTGGGCTTTCAAAATCGGCCTTATATGAATTCATCAAGTCATACATCGCTTGTTTTTGAGCAATAAAATCTTGTCTCACTTTTTGAAAATCTTCATCGGCTCTTTTAAAACCTCTGTATTTTCTATCGCGAATACTACTTATCCCCAGAGTTTCATTTACCACAGCATAGCTAGGGTTGATAAATCCAGACATGTCAAAGTCATATGGTAATGGAATTATTTTTTTCCCAGAGTAGAGCAATTTTCCATTGTGCTGGTAAGCGGTAGAAAAATCTGTATTTCCTATCATAAATTGAAATAGTGCATTGCGAATAGAAGCATCACTATCCATCGCCATTGGATGAATAAAACGCTCAAGTACTTTCCCCTCTGCACGTTTTGCTACCTTTTTATCATCTTCAATAAAGAATCCATTGATGGTCTCAAATTTTGTTTTCTTTTTGTTTAGATCTGTAAATTCAATGGTCAATCTTCTAGTTTTAAAGTGATAAGGGGTCACTAACTCAAGTAATTTATAGACCATTAACTCTTTAAGAATATTATCGTTTTTATCAGCTTGTTGTTTACAAGGTAAAACCAACTTTAATTTCTTTTGTCCCTCAAAAAGGGTTGCTTTTGCTTTCTTTTTCTTTAGATCTACTTTTACTGGAGGATAATAGCAAGTGGCACGTCTAAAATTACCACGAGCTCTTATACCAATTTCCATTTCTTTCCACTCTCCTCCATCCTTATACATCAAAAGAGTATCAAAATAGAGGGTGTCGTTATTACTCTTTCTTAATTGTTTTGGAGAAAAAGCAATTTTAGTCTCTAATATCTCATTAGAAGAAAAAAGATTATTTTCTGCATTTTGCGCAAATATTATCGAAGCGCAAAAGAATAGGATTATGAATTGTTTCATATATTGCAATATATATAGTTAATAATTATAAAGGTAAAAATAATATCCAAAGTGAATCAGTATTTTTCGATTATCAACAAACGCACCCTATACACAGTAGTCATTTCAATTATAGTCCCTTTTATCTGTTACAACTATGAAATCACCTACAATATTGATCTCACATTAATTAGTATTGCCATTATTTTCCCTTTAGTATTTGCGATACGTGGTGCCTTTAGAAGAAGAGAAAAAGCATTAGAACACCTTAGTAAGGTAAAGAGTTCTTTAATAGGAATTCGTTACTCGTTTATGGGAAATGCTAAAATGACAAAAGAAGAAAAAGCGAATGGAATTAGCTTGAGTAAAAATATTGCAGATTGTTTAATCGACCACTTAGACGGAACCGAAGAAAAACCTAATAAACTAGCAGAATCTTTTAACAAACTAATTGACTTTATGGAAGCGCATCCAGAGACAGTTTCAAATAGTACTAAAGGAAAAGTTTTTGGATTTTTACAAAAAGTACAAGAAGGTGCCGCAAATTGTATGGCGATCCATACTCACAGAACACCCATTAGTCTTAAAGCCTATTGTAAAGTGTTTATCTACATCTTCCCTATGATTTATACGCCAACAATCATCAATAAAATTGGATTAGAAAACCCAGCTTGGTTGACTTATTTTGTCGTTTTACTAAGCGAGTTCATATTGATCTCATTATACAACATTCAAGATGATATGGAATATCCATTTGATCGTCAGGGATTAGACGATATCAAATTAGAAGAATTTAGGGCTTAAAAAATAAAGTCTCTAAAGACAAAAACAACCAACAATAGTGTACCTATAAGGAAGCATGCACAACCTGTAAATAAACAGCCACCAAAAGCTTCTTTCCCGCGGATCATTTCTTCTTTCATTACTTAAGCGGTAAATAAATTTGTGTACAATACTTTTAATGTTTCCCAGGAACGCAATACCATTCCACAAATTATTATCGTCAAAATAAAAAACCGAATGTATTGCCTTTTGGAGTAATTCATAAATTAAAAATAAAAAAACCTCTACAACAGAAGCCATAGAGGTTTTAAGTGCGGGTGAAGGGACTCGAACCCCCACGCCGTGAAGCACTAGATCCTAAATCTAGCGTGTCTACCAATTTCACCACACCCGCAGTATATATCAATCTTTTTAAGAACGTGTTCTAGCGAATTAATGATTTAGCGTGCCTGCCTGTCATTTGCCTTTTTAAGGCAAGGTAGACAGGTTTACCAATTTCACCACACCCGCGTGTTTTAGACGGGCACAAATATAGGTAAGTTTTTATTAAATTTATTTTTTAGTTCCATAAAAACGTAAATCTTTGTGAAAATAAATTTCAAGTCCGTCAACATGGTAAAACTCACCGCTTCTGAAAAAGAACAATACCTTAACGAATTAATTGAATTTTTAAAAATCCCCTCTATTAGCGCAGATTCTGCCTTTTCTGATCAAGTCAAACAAGCAGCGCAATGGGTGGCAGATGCTTTAACAAAAGCTGGGGCAGACGGAGTTAAAATAGTCCCCACTAAAGGGTACCCCATTGTTTACGGAGAAAAAATAATTGACCCTAATCTCCCTACTTTACTTGTCTATGGTCATTATGACGTTCAACCCCCAGATCCACTAGACTTATGGGATAGCCCAGCTTTTGAACCAGTGATAAAAAAAACCAATATTCATCCAGAAGGAGCAATTTTCGCCCGTGGTGCCTGCGATGATAAAGGACAAATGTACATGCATATCAAAGCTTTTGAATGGATGATGCTAAATGATCAATTG
Organism: Flavobacteriaceae bacterium; assembly: GCA_022424955.1. GTDB lineage: Bacteria > Bacteroidota > Bacteroidia > Flavobacteriales > Flavobacteriaceae > Arcticimaribacter. The sequence continues at coordinate 3,771 of JAKMGK010000025.1, read as the reverse complement.
ACTTGTAATGTCAAATTCATGATCGAAGGGGAAGAAGAAGTGGGCAGTGATAACCTTGAAGCTTTTGTTCGCGAACACAAAGAAGAGCTCAACTGTGACATTATACTAATCTCTGATACTGGAATGATTAGTAACAGTCAGCCTTCTATTACTACGGGATTAAGAGGACTAAGCTATATGGAAGTTAAGGTCACTGGACCTAACCGTGATCTTCACTCTGGTTTATACGGAGGGGCTGTTGCCAACCCAATCAATATTTTGGCAAAAATGATCGCTCAATTGCAAGACGATCAAAATAAAATCACCGTCCCAGGCTTTTATGATAAAGTGATTCCTGTAAGTGATCACGAACGTAAAGAAATGGCCAAAGCACCTTTTGATTTAAAAAAGTACATCGCTTCAATCGATTTAGCAGATATTCATGGAGAAGAGGGATATACAACTCGTGAGCGACAAACCATTCGACCTACTCTCGATGTAAACGGTATCTGGGGAGGGTATACTGGCGAGGGAGCAAAAACAGTTATTGCAAGTGAGGCTTATGCAAAAATCTCCATGCGTTTAGTCCCCAATCAGGACTGGGAAGAAATAGGACAATTATTTGAAAAGCATTTTCGCGCTATCGCGCCGAAGAGTGTAAAATTAGAAGTAACTACCCATCACGGAGGAGAACCTTATGTTACCCCTATTGATAATATTGGTTATCAAGCAGCTCACAAAGCCTATGCGACAAGCTTTGGTGTAGAGCCTTTCCCACAAAGAGGAGGTGGAAGCATTCCAATTGTTCCCTTATTCGAAAAAGTTCTAGGGGTTAAAAGTGTTTTAATGGGCTTTGGTCTAGATACAGATGCGATTCACTCTCCTAATGAGCACTTTGGCTTATTCAATTTTTATAAAGGAATTGAGACTATTCCGTTATTTTATCAAAACTATACCGCTTTGTCAAAATAACTTATTCAAGTTTTAAAAGAAATAGATCTGACGCAATCCCATCGACTAAAAACTTAGCCTTCTGGCTAACTTTTACAGTATCGCCATCCCAAAACAAGTGCTGATGGGTCAAATGCTTCTCTACCTGCTCTTCAAATAGCTGAGCAAACTTAACCCCAAATCTTTCTTTGATGTCTTGAAGAGCAACTCCTTTTTCAGTACGAAGACCAGTCATAACAAACTCATTGTATTGATCGATTTTAGATAATTCTTCTCGTTCAATCAAGGGTTGCTTTGCTTGAATCCCCTGGATGTATTTTTTGTTATTTGCAATATTCCAGCTGCGCTTATTCGTATAAAAACTGTGAGCAGAAGGGCCAATCCCTAAATAGGGTTTTCCTTGCCAATAAGCAGAGTTATTTACAGAATGATAATGTGGCAAACCAAAGTTAGAAAGTTCATAGTGATCAAAACCTACTTCTGTTAGACAGCTAACCAAGCGGTCAAACTGCTGTGCCACCATTTCCTCTGGTAAAAGAGTAACTTGTTCTTTTTCTACTTGATAAGCGAGGGCGGTGTTCTCTTCAACTGTTAAGGCATAACTAGAAATATGTGGAGGAGAAAAAGAAAGGGCAATGTCAATGTTTTTTTGCCAACGCTCTAAATTACTTCCAGGCATGCCATAAATCAAATCAAGCGAGAAATTATCAAAATGCTTTTTCATTCCTTCCATTACATTATAAGCATCTTGAGCTGTATGCGCTCGATTCATTTGCTGCAGTTCTTCTTCAAAAAAAGATTGAATCCCTACACTTAAACGATTTACACCTACTTTCTTTATTGCATCGAAATAGCCAGCGACATAGTCATCTGGATTCATTTCTAGCGTAATTTCTATTGCAGAAGAAAAACGGAAGTTTTTACCAACCGCATCAAGCAGGTATCCAATTTCTTCTGGTCGAAGTAAAGAAGGTGTTCCACCACCAAAATAGATACTGTGTAAAGGTTCATCTGGTAATTCGTTTTTTCTCAGCGCTACTTCATCAATCAAAGACTGTAACATCTCTTTGCGGTATTTTAAAGAGGTAGAAAAATGAAAATTACAATAGTGACAGGCCTGTTTACAAAAGGGGATATGAAAATAAATTGCTCCCATTCTATTTTACTTTTCCAGGGTTTTGAGAAACAAATGCCTTCCAACCAGTATATTTTTTTTGATCTCCGCCTTTAGCTGCATTAAAAACATGGCATACGGCTGCGGCTAGACCGTCTGTAGAATCGAGATTTTTGGGGAGATCTTTAATCCCCAATAAGCTCTGTAACATTTTAGCAACTTGCTCTTTACTGGCATTACCGTTCCCTGTTATGGCCATTTTAATTTTTTTAGGAGAATATTCTGTTATAGGAATATCTCTGGAGAGTCCTGCGGCCATAGCCACTCCTTGTGCTCTACCTAACTTTAACATCGATTGTACATTTTTACCAAAAAAAGGAGCTTCAATTGCAATTTCGTCTGGATGGAAAGTTTCGATTAATTCAATGGTGCGCTCAAAAATCAATTTTAGCTTGACATAGTGATCGCTGTATTTAGACAATTGTAACTCGTTGAGTTGCAAAAAATACATTTGATTTTTTTCTACCTTTATAAGGCCAAAGCCCATGATAGTTGTTCCAGGGTCAATCCCTAGTATAATGCGTTCTGCCATCTTACTGAACTGAAGCAGTAATGCGAATAGGCAATTTTAGTTGTGTATCTACAGCCACCCCAACATTTGATTTGGTTGCTGGAATAGCAGTAGGTAAACCATCTATAGCATCTTCTAAAACAGTCGAAAGCACTGGGAGTGCGTCTATTACTGTCGCGGCATCCTCTATTTCTATTAAAGAAATTGTCCCTACTTTATCGACTCCTATATTAAGCGTAATTTCTTGATCTAAAATCTGATTTGAGATTAGTAATTCTGCATATAGTGCCTCTGTTACAGCAGTAGAGATGGTGTTCTTAAAGCATAAGAAACGATCTTCTTCTGGATCGTCTTGACAACTTTCAAAACCTGGCAATTGATCTTTTTCAGACCATTCTGAGGCTTGCTTAATCTGCTTTGATGTATAGGTGGTAGTAGAAAAATACTCACAGCCCACAAAAAGACTAGCTATTAAAAACAGGAAAAAAGGTGCAAAAATTGATTTCATCAGAATAGGTGTTAAGTTTGTCCTTATTAACAATGCTTAAAATTACGATTTTTTTTACTTTCCGTTAAAATTAACCAGCTGCTAAAAACTTTATCATGGATTTATTTTATGAAATCATGGGACTCTTTTTTGTCCTCTTAGGAATTGCAGGGAGTTTTCTTCCGGTTTTACCAGGCCCATTAACCGGTTGGGTTGGGCTGCTTTTACTCCATCTAAGTGATCGTGTGCCAGATGACACTAACTTTTTAATCATTACTTTTTGTATCGCATTAGGGGTGTTTTTATTAGATTATATTATCCCCGCTTTAGGTACTAAAAAGTTTGGGGGATCAAAAAAAGGGATCATAGGGTCTACAATTGGTCTTATAATAGGTTTAATCTTTATGGGGCCTTTAGGAATTATTATAGGTCCTTTTATTGGAGCATTTTCTGGAGAGCTACTCAATAAAACTTCTAAACGTCAAGCCTTAAAAGCGGCCATTGGATCTCTCATTGGCTTTTTAACAGGGGTCTTTTTAAAATTCACCGTTTCTTTTATTTTCTTGTTTTCTTTTTTGAAAATCTATTTTCCAATTATTTTTTAAAATCTAGAAGAAGCTTTCTTTTCAACACCTTCAATCAAACCACAACACTATATTTTTTATGAAA
>JAKMGK010000110.1 GCA_022424955.1 Flavobacteriaceae bacterium | reverse complement strand
TCTGGAGGTACAAGTTGTACCTTTAAGGAGTACAACACACTAAGAATTTACAATATAAAACACTGAAAATCAACAATATAAAGAAACGGTTCTAGTCCAGGTGGGACCACCAACAAAAAAAGGCGTTAACAGTGATTTTGCTGTTAGCGTCTTTTTATTTTTGTCCCTGTTTTTTTCTCCTTTTACAGCAACCCCCTGATTTTGGATTTGTCTTTGAAGTATCTTTGAGGCTAGTAATAACGGGGAATAGGAGCATTTTAAACCCAATAACACACTGAACTCCTTGATCCCTGCTATGTCCTAAACTTAACCACATGACTTCAGCTAAAGATTACTCAGCATTCCTCCAGCATTACAGTTGGAACTACTTCATCACCTGCAGAACACCTTACAAGATCCACACTATGACAGTGAGAAACTGGATAGGACGACTCTTCAATAGATCCCATAAAGTAGATAACGTCTTCTTTGTTTCTGAGCGAGATAAGGGAGACTACTATAACCTGCACGTCCATATGCTACTTGATACGAATACAGACATGACCTACAAAGAGGTTAGATACGGCTTAGGCAATATCTCTGTAGGAGACTATCAACCTATATATAACAACGAAGAGGTGTGTAAGTATGTAACTAAGTATATAGGTAAAGACGTAGACTATGACATTGTATTTAAAAGCTAAAACTTCTCAGGCACTCCTTTAGCAATCCCACCCCTTGGGTTTCAGGAAATGAGTTTTCTGTTGAGGTTGGGGATTGAGATTTGATATATAACCCATTCTGTGTATCTTAGAAGTATTAACCATAAATCAATTAAAATGAAGAAATACGAAGAACTGCCTGGAAGGTTAGGTGATAAAAACTTAACAGTAAATGATGATAAAAGAATCAATCAAAAGCTTCTTCAAGCAATGATAAAAATTGGTTTGGATGGAGTACCGCCTGCACCTCCCGTAACTTTTGACTCAAGTAGAGAAGAGATTCAAGAGTTTAACAACGGTCTAGAGCCAGTCTATACAGAAGTATTTGGAATGATATACTCTAACGTAGAATTACCTGAAGGCTTAATCAATGAAACAAAAACGATTATTGGAGATGACGGAAATGAAATCAAGTTATATATAACCAAACCCATAGACGCAAGTGAAGAAATGCCAGGAATACTTCATCTTCATGGCGGGGGAATGGCAATAATGAAAGCAGACGACCCAAATTATGTTTATTGGAGACACAAGCTTGCTTCAACAGGGCTTGTTGTAATAGGAGTTGAATTCAGAAATACATCTGGTGTTCTTGGAAACCATCCTTTCCCAGCAGGGCTGAATGATTGTGTTTCTGGATTAAAATGGATCTATGAAAACAAAAAGGAATTAGGGATTTCAAAAATTATAGTATCAGGTGAGTCTGGAGGTGGAAACCTTTCGATTGCTACAGCTTTAAAAGCAAAGCAAGAAGGTATAATAAACTACATTGACGGAGTATATGCCCAGTGCCCATATATATCAAACCCATACGGTAAGGAAAACAAAGAATTAAAATCATTAACTGAAAACGACACATACTTTCTTAGGGGAGATATGATGGGTTTAATGGCTTCACTTTATGATGGTATTGATAGTAAAAATCCTATTGCCTGGCCGTACTATGCCGACAATAATATGTTGGAAGGTCTTCCTCCCCATGCAATTACTGTCAATGAACTAGACCCACTTAGAGACGAAGGATTAGTTTACGCAGATAAATTAAAAAAAGTTGGAATTAATGTTAATACTAAAATAATTAAGGGAACTGTCCATGCTGCTGAAAATATTTTTCCCAATGATATACCTGAAATTCACAATCAAGCTATTGAGGATATTAAACGGTTCTCTTACAGTCTAAAATAGATTAGCATAGCGATTAACTTTGATACGTCACAATTTAACCCTCCGTAGAGGAGGGTTTTTTTTGTTATTAAATATATTTATTTAGCAAATTGCTCCATTGCTGTAATTTTACCTTCAAGATCAAAATAGTAGATCTCCATTAAATCTTTTTCCCATTTTTTCCCATTTTTATAGGTACGAGATTCTGTACCATGAACAATAACTCCCGACGAGGCATCAGTGTTGCCAATTTTTATGGGGACAATTGAAATGGCTCTCCATTTCAAGGCTTTATAGGGACTAAAAAACCCATTGAGTTCATTTTTATTATAGGTAGTTTTCACTCCTTTGTAATCGTTGATGGTAAATTCATCTGCAAAAGCTGTCTGTACTCCCTCAAGATTCATATTGTTATAATCCTCAATAAATTGTTCAACAATCGCTGTTTCGTCCCGGTTAGAAAACACAAAAGGACGTCCCGTATTGGGATTGTCTTTTCTACCCAAATACTTCCCCCCATAGCGTTGGCCAAAGTTAACAGAGTCGATAGCAACCCATTGGCGAAAGCCACTTACTTTTCCATCTTCGTCGAGACGAAACTGTTCCATTAAATCCAATTTTTCATAGGACCCATTTTTATACACACGTTCTTCCTTGGACCAGGCTAGGATTTGTTTGAACTTACCATCTTTTGAATGAAGAGGGATAATTTTATAAGGCTTCATGCTGATGGATTCCATCGATTGTAACCACTTATCTGTGGTCTCCCTTCCATTTTCCCCTAAAAATTCTTGGTTATAAAAGGGGAGTAACTTTTCTGTGTCTTGAGCAGTATAAGCCGACGCAAGTTTCTTGAGATCTTCAATTTCGGATGGTGTCCCAAAGACGTAGCTTCTTCCATAATTTTCGCCTTCTCCCAACCATACACCTCCTTCACTCTGGCAAGCGGTTAAAATTAAAAGAAAAACCATAAGGATTGTGGGCACTAAGCTGTTGTAATTGTTTTTTTTCATTATAATTAGTTTAAGGTTCATTTAAAGTTACAAAAAATATCATAGTCAAGAAGATTTAATAACCCAGCCAATAAATAATGGATATTTTTTCAAATTAAAAGAGGTTAGGATAATAAAAAATATTTTAACTATTTATCAACTCAACAAAAGATCTAAACCATGAAGAGTTCAAAAGATGTAAATTAGTATTAGCAGTTTGGGGCTACTATTTGATTAAAGATTATAGAGAATTAGAAACTATGTAACAAAGTATTTCGGTATCTAAGATATTGACTACAAACTAACATTTAGAGAGGACAAAACTTAGCAGCTGTCAAAAACAATCTTTAAAGTTTCTGTTATTTATTCGGTATTTTGAAGAGGCCTAGTCCGTAAAATGGTTTTCTTTTAGTATGAGAAGATTGAGATTTGATATATGATTCATTCTCTGTATCTTAGAGGTATTAATAACCATAAATCAAATGTATGAGACGTATTTTTATATTATTTCTGCTTCCCCTTTTATTCTCCTGTGCACAACCAGAGAAGATTTCTGAAAAAGAGGTGATGGACACCTTCAATGAGTTCTTTTATTATTTAGACAATGACGTTGATAAGATCAGAGACTATTTGACTGATGACTATATGATTTTTGAATTGAGTAGGAAGTGGAATACTGATGAATTTATTGAGTTTGTAAAGGGGTTTGGTGAATTTGAATCCAAAAGAGAATTTAAAAATATGATTATTGATGCGGATCTTAACTCTGCCCACATTACCCTTGAACATACAGGTCAATTTGAACTTGAAACTCCCACGCCAGACGGATCAACATCTTTGTATTATGAGTGGCTTGAAAGTGCTTACATGGTGAAAGAAAATGGAAAACTAAAATTCAAGTTTTATTTTTCAGAACAAATTAATGATTGATGATTCTGTAGCTGATTTTTTTCCTTGCAGATACTGTACTGATGATTGTGATGGATAATCATAAACAATTTTCATTTTAGTTGTTTTAATTATTTAGACCCTAATTATCAAAAAAAGTATTGATTATAATTATTGAAGCCGCAACTTTGAATAATAGGGTGAGCCATCTTAGACAGGAGGTCAAAAACTTTAATTACTTCAGATCATCTTGGCAGGGGCAGGGGTTTAGAATTTCATTTTTCTTCTCAAAGCGCCACACGTAGAATACCATGTAAACCAACCGTTTTTGACTTAAAACATTTTCGCAAGATAGGATACAATTGAAATCAGATGGAATCCTATACTATACTTGGTCTAAGGTACAATTCACGATGGAGTAAAATGGGGTGCTTTGTAGGGGTATGAAGGGGGATAGAGGGGAGTTGTCTTCGGCCGCATGTTTTCTAAATAGATACTATTAAGAATAATTTTTGATCAATGCAGTCAACTGAGTATTAAGAATTATTTTTAATCCATTTGACAGTAACAAAAATTCGCCATGAGAAATAACATGAAAGTCTTTGTAGAATACTCTAGTGGTTTAGACGGATACTACATTAATATAAGAGCCCTAAGTGCCCTTAAAAAGATATACAAAGAAAATCCTTGTGAGTTAGTAGTTTCTTTTAACAAGGATACATTGGCTCACCATGGATGTCAAATGGTGGTTACCATTGACGATGCTAATATTCTATTTGCTTAAGCCGCTCCTTTTTCAAGACTCTTTAAGGTTCAAGTCACAGAAAAACCATAGTATTGTAAAAAAAAGGCACACATTTTTCAATGCTATGAAGAAAAGCGTTCTGGTTATATTATTGATTTGTTTTTTATTTTCAAACGCTCAGGATAGTTTTCTTCCTCCTTTAGTCGATGAAAGCGAGTTTGTTATTGATGGGCAATTAGAAGAAAAAATCTGGCAAAAAGCGACTCAAGTCCCCTTTGATATAGAGTTTAATCCAGCCAATAATCAACCCGCTCAAAAAGAAACGACCGCCTATATAGCTTATTCAAAGACCCATATTTTTATTGGGATCTATGCAAAGCATGACCCAAAGGCCATTCGCGCTTCCATTCGTCCTCGAGATGATAGAAATATTTGGAATGACGATGTCGTTTTGGTACGACTAGACCCTTTTGCCGATGCGCGATTTAATATTGGTTTAGCTATCAATGCACTGGGCAGTCAATTTGATGTAAAACAAATCAATGCCTTAAGCGATAGTCAACGTTATGACAGCTCTTTTAATGTCAATTTTGAATCCAAAGGGGTTATCGTAGAAGATGGATACCAAATTGAAATGAAGATCCCTTTTGCAGAAATCCCTTTCCCAAATGGGACAGATCAAATGTGGCGCATTAACTTCTATAGACGTTATGTAGACAACGGAAACGTTATAGAAGTAAGTAGTCAACAGCGAGATCGCAACAACAGCTGTGTTGTTTGTCAAACAACAGATCGCCTTTTTTTTAAAAACATCAAAATAGAAAAACGAAAAGAGTTATTACCCTATTTGTCGAGCAATATTCAAGGAGAAAGACAAAGCCCTACAGCAGCCATTGAATATGGAGATCTCAACGCAAAAATAGGCCTTGGTCTTAATCTTGATCTCAATAAAAATACCAGTTGGGAAGTCACATTAAATCCAGATTTTTCTCAAGTTGAGGCAGATGTTACTCAGATAGACGTCAACTCTTCTTTTTCATTACAATATCCAGAACGGCGCCCGTTTTTTAATCGCGGGACAGACCTGGTCAATTTCGCCGACGGGGCCTTTTATTCTCGCTCTATTGTCAATCCAGCTGTGGCGTCAAAAATTTTGAGCCAAGGGCGAAAATCCCGCCTCTTTTTATTGAATGCATTGGATCAAAATTCTCCCTATTTAGTGGGAGGTGAAGACCGCTCCTATATTGGACAAGGCGGGAAAAGTATCGTCAACGTGCTGCGCTATCAACACTTATTGAATCCCCAGGCGCGCTTTGGCGCAGTCATGATGAATCGCTTTTATGACGGCGGCGGTTATGGTCATTTATTTGGGGTTGACGGCTTATTTCTACTAAACCAAAACTGGCGATTGAGCTTTGAGCTATTTAAAAACTTTAACAAAGAACCCGTACAAGACTGGATCGACACAGATCAAAGCATTCAAGGGGAAACCATTGCCTTAGATGGAGACAAATTAAACGGAGATGCGTTTTACATTCAGCTTTATAGAAAAACAGAGTTTTGGCAAAGTTATTTGTACTACCGCAATATTTCGCCACAATACCGCGCTGATGTAGGTTTTGTGGTTAAAAATAATCGTCAATGGGGAACATTTTATCACGAGTACCTCAATATCCTTAACAAGCCAGGGATTCAATCTTTTAGTTTTGGAACCAAAATAGACATGGTGTATACCTTCGAAAAGCTATATAAAAACTTTAGTGTCGATCTCTTTGCCTCGATCAAAACCTATGGGCAAACAGAACTTTCTTACACCCTAGACTACGACGCTAGAAAAACCTTTTTAAACATTCCTTTCAAGAATTTACCCACCCATACTTTTTCGGTTAATGGTTCTCCTAGTGAGGCATTTAACTTCAGAATAAATATAGATCGAGGGAAAGACTTGTCTTTTAATGAAGATATCCCAGAGGTAGGAAGAGTGAGTACTTCTTTTATGACCATGAGTTTTCAACTCAATAATAATTTTACCGTGAATCCTTCTTTGCGTTATGCACGCTTAGAGCGACTAGACGGTGGAGAAGATTATTTTAACGGTACAATTGCTAGAATGAATTTGCGCTATCAGTTTAGTAATGCTTTCAATGTGCGCTTAGTAGCAGAAAAGAACAGCTTTACAAATCAGTTCTTTTTACAACCCTTAGTCCAGTGGAACCCAAACCCTTCTACCATCTTTTATTTAGGCGGAAATCAAAACACCCTAGAAGAAATCGACGAATTGCAGTTTCAATTGTTCCAGTTCAATCGCACCCAGTTCTTTTTTAAGTTTCAATATTTGATTGGGATTTAATGGCATAGAAAGAGCGCGATTTTTTTTACATTGTAGTATTAATAATTACTTCGATGAAAAAAACCCACCTTCTACTCGCCCTATTAACCATGTCATTGACTTTTGGTCAAGACCATCAAGCGATCTTAACTTCACTAGATAAAGAAGCAGAAAGATTTGCGAATATTGCTCTAACCATTTGGGACTATGCCGAGATGGGCTATCAAGAAGAAAAGAGTAGCGCGCTTTTGCAAGAAACCCTAGCCCAAGAAGGCTTTACCATCAAGAGAGGGGTTGCGGGGATTCCCACAGCCTTTATCGCAGAATACAATAATGGCGGCCCAGTGATTGCTATTTTAGGGGAGTATGATGCTTTGCCTGGACTTTCTCAAAAAGCAGTAGACTATAAGGTGTCTAACGGGAAACGTGCCGGTCATGCCTGTGGGCATCACCTCTTTGGTACCGCTTCTGCCGCTGCGGCAATAAGTTTAAAAAACTATGTCAAAAAGAATAAAATCAAAGGGACAGTTCGCTTTTATGGCTGTCCTGCAGAAGAAGGTGGTTCAGGGAAAGTGTATATGACCCGCGCGGGCTTATTCAACGATGTTGATGTTGCCCTTCACTGGCACGCCGGGAGTGGAAATTCTGCAAATCCCAGACCAGCCTTAGCGAATAAATCAGCAAAGTTTCGTTTTTATGGGCGTTCTGCGCATGCAGCGGCTGCTCCACAAGAAGGACGTTCGGCTCTCGATGCAGTAGAAGCCATGAACTATATGACCAATTTAATGCGCGAGCACATGGATACCTCTTCAAGAATCCATTATGTCATTACACGTGGAGGAGAAGCGCCTAATGTGGTGCCAGATTTTGCAGAAGTTTATTATTATTCTCGTCACCCCAAAAGAAATGAAGTAATTAAATTATTTGACCGTATCGTTAAAGCGGCCGAAGGTGCTGCCATGGGAACAGGAACAACTATGGATTATGAAATGATTGGAGGAACACACGATCTTTTATATGTACCAAGTTTACAAAAGCGAGTACATAAAAACTTCCAAACCATTGGGGGGTACGACTATAATAACGAAGAAATGGATTTTGCTAAAGAGATTTCAAACACCCTAGGGAAGCCCCTCAATATGGAATATGTCAACGGAATAGAACCCTATGACATTAATGCTAAGGCAGGAGGATCTACAGATGTGGGAGATGTAAGTTATACTGTTCCCACGGCGGGGCTTCGAGCGGCAACTTGGGTGCCTGGAACGCCAGCCCACAGCTGGCAAGCGGTTGCTGCCGGCGGAACTTCTATTGGATCAAAAGGATTAATGATCGCCGCAAAAGCATTGACACTTACGGGCATGCAGTTGTTTGACGACCCTTCTATCATTGAAGCAACAAAGAAAGAATTTTTACAAATTAGAGGAAAAGATTTTCAATACATTCCATTGTTAGGTGACCGTGAACCCGCATTAGATTACCGCAACTAAGATGAAAAAACCTCTTTTTATACTCTTAGCCTTATTGGCGTTTAAAGGGCAGGCGCAAGAGATGACAGCCCAAGAATTGTTAGACAAAAGCATTGCTTATCACGATCCAGAAGGGAAATGGGCTAATTTTAAAGTAGGGTTTACCGTTCAAATGGAAACCCCTAAACGTCCAGTTCGCACCACAAAAATCGAGTTAGATTTCCCACAGCAATATTTTAAAAGCAAGGTAGAAAGAGGGGGGATTATAACCACTGCAGAATGGAAAGCAGGGCAATGTACTCACCGCTTAGAGGGGAGCACAATATTTACAGCGGCTCAAGCAAAAGAACACGGCTTAAACTGTGAAAGAACGAATAAAATGAGAGACTATTATGTCTATCTCTATGGTTTACCCATGAAGCTAAAAGATCCAGGAACCCAGCTAGACCCTAAAGTATATACTAAAACCTTAAAAGGGGTTTCCTACCACTGTTTAAAAGTGACTTATGACGAAAAGGTAGGAAAGGACACCTGGTATTTCTACCTAGATAAAACCACCGCTCAACTGCGCCACTATCAATTCTATCACAATGAAGCAGAGAATGACGGAGAGTATATTCTCTTATCTGGCGAACTAAATATAGGGGGCATTAAAATGCCCAAAGATCGCGCCTGGTACATGAATGCAGACAATCGTTATTTGGGCACTGATTTTCTCTCTCAGTAGTCTCCCTATTCGCTTTTTCCTACCCCGGGCAAAGCATTGCTTGGAGATGCTTGTGTCCATGGATAATCCTGCTTTTTTGCTTCAGGGTAGACCGTGTTTAAAGTCTCGCCTTCATAGATAAAACCATTTTTTACTACAAGCTCTACCGTGTTGGTATTGCGAATGTTTTCTAGGGGGTTTTTATTGAGGATCACAAAATCTGCGATCTTCCCTTCTTCTATACTTCCAATATCCTTTGAAAGGCCTAAGGCCTCTGCCCCAATAATTGTAGCAACTTTTAGCATATCGTGTTGAGAGATTCCACCGGCTTGCATACTCCACAATTCCCAGTGGAAACCAAGGCCCTGTAATTGACCGTGTGATCCTACTCCTGCGATTCCTCCTGCTTCAACCAGATCTTTTACAAAGACGGCATGGTCTTCAAAAACATGTTCTTCCTCCATAAACCAGCCCGCGTTTCTTCGGCGCGATTTAGCGTCTAATTCTGATTTTGGTGTAAAACGATTGAGCTTGGCATCACCTTGAACATCTTCTGTCGCATAGTAATAGTTTTCTGCCCATGGGCCGCCATAAGACACTAAAAGTGTTGGGGTATATGCGGTTTTTGATCCAGCTACAAAATCAATAAAATCCTTGTATAGGGGATAAATTGGGAAGGAATGTTCGTGTCCTGGATAACCGTCTAAAATCTGAGTGACATTTAGCTTAAAGTCTAAACCTCCTTCTGTGGTTGGCATAAGTTCTTGTTCTTTTGCCGCTTGAATGATCCACTGACGGTGCTGGCGATTTCCAGTCAAGTACATTTTGATGGTTTTGGTATTGTAGTATTTGGAATATTGCATTAGTACATCACGGGCATGATCAAGACTTTTAATATTGTACCCCCAATAGCCTACACCAGGTCCTGTAGAATAAATTCTAGGCCCAGGAATCTTCCCGGCTTCTACCATGTCTGCATAAGTAAGGACATCTGTAGTTGCGGTTTGTGGGTCTCTTGTGGTGGTCACACCATAAGCCAGATTAGCCGCATAAACCCACACATGGCGTTTATGTAAGCCCCAAGAAGGCCACATATGCGCGTGTGTATCTACAAAGCCAGGGACAAGGTATTTCCCCTCTAAATCCATTACCTTCGCTCCTGCTGGAATATCAATAGACTTCCCTACAGATTGGATACGATTATTCTTAACGACAACCGTTCCGTTTTCGATAATTTCGTCCCCATTCATGCTAATGATGGTAGCATTTTTAAGCACAAGGGTTCCTTTTGCAATCGCGCGTTTTGCCTTGACGATAACATTTAGTTCTACTGCTTGATAATCTTCTATCTCATCCTCTTCAGTGGTATCAGAGTCTGTTTCAGAAAGCGCCACGGTTGTGTCCTCTTCTTCTTTTTCCTTTTCTTCTTTGGCTTGTTTCTGTTCTTCTTCTCTTGCTTCTGCCTGGGCAATATCGTAGCGAAAAAGGGTGTTCCCTAAAGACCAATACACCACCTTTCCATCTAGCCCCCAGCTGGGGAATTGTCCCCCAAACTTTGTCAATTTCCTAGAAGGGAAAGCGGCTTTTGAAGCGTCTTTGACATTAATTTTAACCCCATCTGCTCCAACATAAGGAATGGTTACTATATAGATATCGTTATTGATTTGCGCTAAGGCATAGTCTCCTTTTGGAGCACGTAAAATGGTGTTGGCTTTAGAAGGTTTCTTTTTAGGTGCCGTGGGGGAATCTGCTAATAAATGGTTTTCATCATAAGAAGAGCCATACACAGTTATTCCGTCCACTTGAACATATTTTTTTTGATCTGTTCCATCCCATCGCAGAGAGATTAATCCCTCGGACGAATTTAAATAGATGCGGTTATCCTCTTGCGCAAAATGAGGGTTAGAAAGACCTCTTGCCTTTGTGATAAGGGTAGATTTTCCTGGTCTAGCTGCATTTAACCAAACTAAGCTAGATTTTTGCTGAAAAGCCCGGGGGCCATCGGCATCTTTAAATTGTTGTGCTGCGCCTTTAAAGACGACAATTCTATTGTCGTTACTCCAAGCCGGTTGTGTGTAAACGCCAGCTTCTTGTGTTAACTTTACTGGTGAGGCTTTTTTATCCAAACGAAGTTTATAGACATGTCCTCCCTCTTTTTCGTTCCAACTGACGAAAGCAATTTCTTTTCCATTTGGTCGCCAAGTTGGCATGGCCTCCGTAACCTTCATAGAGGTCAATTGTTTAGGTTGCTTGTCTTTCAAGCTCATCCAATACAGCTTGTTGAGTGCGGTAAAGACCACAGCGGTTCCGTCTGGAGAAATTTGTGGGTCGCGAATCTGATTTACTTCAAATGTAGGGCTGTCTTCTATGGGATAATCAAACTTTAGTTGAGGTCCCAGGACAACTGTTTCTTCCACCTTAAAAGGGATGTTTTGTGCTGCACCACCTGCGATAGGAAGGCGGTATATTTTACCGCCATAAGAGGCTAAAAGGGATTGGCTATCTGGGGTAAAAGACATGGCGGGTAAAACCCCTAAAGGAGCAATAGACTCTTGTTCATCTCTTTGAACAGGATAAGCCAGCCATGTTTCTTCTTGAGTGACTAAATTTCTTTTGACTAAACCTGTTTGATCATTGTAGCGGCTTCCATAAACCAGCCATTTTCCGTCTGGAGAAAGGGTAGGGCTAAAGGCAGAACCATAACGGGAAGTCATCACTTCTTTCTTACTATCTACACGATCATAAGTGGCTAATTGATATTGTGGAAAACGAGCGTTGTACTGCCACGCCCCAGTTCTTTGTGAAAACCATATGTGTCGCCCATCGGCACTAAAGGCGGGTTCAGACGTTTTTAGGTTTTCAGGTTTACTAATTAATTGCGTTCCTTTTCCACCTTCTTTATGGTAGAGATGAAGCTTAAAATTTCGGGTTCCTTTGCTTACAACGACATAATTTCCGTCTGGGGACCAGTCGGCAGATTGCATTTTAAAGGTGTTTCCTTTCGTCAATTGCAAGGTATCTTCTTTTTTACGGTCGATGATCCAAGCGTTATTTCCACCACTTCTGTCAGAGAGGAATAAGATGGAGTTTCCGTCAGGGGAATATTTGGGGTGAGAATCAAAGGCTAAGTCTTCGGTAATTCTGGTTGCTTTTCCCCCTTGTATAGGGAGCTCATAAATGTCCCCTAATAAGTCAAATAGGAGCTTACTTCCGTCTGGATGAACATCTAGCGACATCCATGTTCCTTGATCGGTATTAATATCTAGGGACCGTGTTGCTTCTAGCGGAAGCCCTTTTTTGTCTTTTTTGTCTTGTGCATGAGCGGGTAAGAGGATTGCCAAAGCAATAAGTGTGAAGAGGAAATTTTTCATATGTGATTTATTTGTTAGTGCGTTTGTGCCAAATTTCGTGCATTGGTTGACCTTTACTGTTGAGGCCTTTATGGTACCAATCGTTTTCTTTTAGGGTAAATTCAAAGGGTAATACTTTTCCTACTTTACTAATGTCTCTAGAAAAATATTCTAAGGTTTCGACATACTTGCCGTCTTGGGCAGTATAGGTTCCCCCTCCAGAGCCCATAAATCGCATTGAAGCGGTATCAAAGGCGGTCCATTGAAAATGCCCATCGAGCAATAGCTTCATGGTTTTTCGTGAACGATTTAGATCGCGGCGTTGTTCCCCTTGTGGTTTTACTCGACCAGCCATTAACCATTTTCCTTCTAAAGCTTGATCTTTTTTAGAAACGTTACTCCAGTCTTTATCATTATAGGATAAACTCTTTAAGCTGTCTTGTGCATAGTTAGAATTGAATTCAAAAGCGACTTCAATACCTTTTTCGCTTTTTTGATAAAACCCTCCTCGGGTAAAAGCGAAAGCCCCATCTTTTTGTTGATATACCGTTTCAATTAGGTAGCTGTCATCCATAATAATGCGATAATTTTGTTCTCCATTGCTAAAATGAAATACCTGTGCGAAAAGACCCGAAGGAATCAATAAAAGAAAGCATAGTTTTTTAAAAAGTATCATAATTATTTGTTTAAAGCGAAGGTTTTTTCGTCTTTCCCAATTCCTTTTAAGGTGAGAGATTTCCATGCTTTGGGGAGTTTAGAGGGGAGTTGTTTTACTCCATCGGCTTGAATATAAAGGCCCCCTAGTCCAAAAAGAGCAGCTTGTAACATTCCTCCAGCACCTGTAGCGAAATAGGGATTAGTTCCTCCTGCCGTTTCGGCAATAACATTAAAAGGCGGAAGCTCGTTAGGTTGATAGCTTTTTTCAAACATTTTATAGGCCCGTTCTGGGTTTCCTACGCGGGCAGCTAGAACAGACAGAATAGCTCCACCCATGGCTGGACCCTCTGGAGAAAGACGCGGTTCATAATAGTTGAGGTCACGAACAATGGCTTCTTTTTTAGTGACCACTTTTAAAGGGTAAGCCAGTAAATTGACATCGGCTTGTTTGATGATTTGCCCATCATAGGTTTCATTTTCTTTAGTTGTTCCGTCAGGGAATTTAAGAATAGGAATATTTTGTGCAACGATTCGCCAGTCTGCGGGAGGTGTTTTTCCTAATGCTTCTGCCGCAAGGCTGGCATATTCCATAACCGTTTTAACCATTCCGTTTGTAAAGGCATTATTGTCGATATTTTCTTCCCATTCATTCGCACCTATAACGTTGTTGATCTCATAACGACCTGGTCTTTTTCGTTCTACACGACTGGACCAGAAAGCAGCGACTTCTTTTAAAACAGGATAACCTCTAGTGCTGAGCCACTCTTTGTCTTGGGTGACTTGATAATATTTCCAGAACGCCCAGCCAATGGTTGCGGTGATATGTTGTTGAAAAGGTCCTGTTAAGGCCCAGATGGGGGTGTCTTCAGAACCGTCTTCTGCAGATTCCCATGGGAACATTGCGCCATCATAACCATGAGAAAAGGCATTTTCTTTGGCAGCGCCTAAACGCTGAAAGCGATATTCTAAGAGCGAGCGTGCAATTTCGGGTTGTAGTACAAGTAAAGGGGGATACATCCATAATTCAGTATCCCAGAAGACATGACCATTATAGCCTAGACCAGAAAGCCCCATGGGCGAAAGGGAGTAAGCAGTACCCTTGCGGGCAAATGAATATAAATGGTACATGGCTGAGCGAACTGCGCGCTGAGAGCGCAGATCTCCCTGAATCTCTATGTCACTCTTCCACAATTCTTTCCA
>JAKMGK010000075.1 GCA_022424955.1 Flavobacteriaceae bacterium | reverse complement strand
CTGTACAAGGGCAGCAGTCTTTATCGCACTGCCTCTAGCCGTATTGATTAACCAAAAAGGCCGCTGCATTTTGGTTAAGAAAGCAGCGTCAATCATGCCCACAGTTAGGGGAGTTTGAGGGGTGTGTAAGCTTAAAACTTCTGCCTTTCCTTGTAATTCTTCTAAGGTGACTTGACGAGCAAAATCATCTGGGGTTTTGGTATCAATGTCATAGTAGATTACTTCGTTAACGTCAAAGCCAATAAGTTTTTTAGCAAAGCTTTTACCCATATTGCCATAGCCAATGATCCCTACTGTTTTTCCCTCTAGTTCTTCTCCACGATGGGTTTCTCTTAACCAATCTCCTGCTTGAATGGATTGATGAGCCAGGCGAAGTTTATTCATCAAACCTAAAAGCATACCTAAGGCGTGTTCTCCCACTGCATTTGCATTACCTAAAGGTGCAGCAATGAGTTCTATCCCCATACTTTTAGCGGCATCTTGATCGATATTTTCTACTCCTGCACCAACACGGGCGATAAATTTTAATTTGGTTCCTTTAGCTAAAAATGAAGCATCAATGGGAAAGCGAGAACGTACCACTAGCCCATCATAATCTTTTACAATCCTTTCTATTTCACTTTTTGATTCTGTATAGGCAAGGGTGTTTTGGAAACCTGCTTTTTCGAGTTCTTCGACCAGTATGGGATGATTTTCGTCAAGATGAAGAATGCGCATAGTAGAAGATTAAAAACCTAAAATAGCTTGTGCCATAAAGAAGAAAAGAAAGATCCCAAAGATGTCGTTCGCTGTTGTAATAAACGGACCCGTTGCAATAGCAGGGTCAATCCCTTGCTTATCTAAAACAATAGGAACAAAGGTGCCGATTAATGCTGCCATAACAATCACTCCCATCATGGAGCCTGCAACAGTTAGACTAAGAATCAATTCTTGACCCATGATTTGTCCAAAACCGATAAGCATAACAGCCAAGAAAAAACCGTTGATCAAGCTCAAGCCTATTTCTTTAAAGAGACGTTCTAGCATAGAGCCCTTGACGACATCATTGGCTAATCCTTGTACAATAATAGCCGAAGACTGCACTCCCACATTTCCAGCCATGGCCGCAATTAAAGGGGTGTAAAAGAACAAACTGCGCAAACGCGGTTGATTCATGATTGTTTCAAAATCTTTTAAAATAAAAACACTGCCTAAACCACCTAATAAACCTAAAAACAACCAGGGTAGACGGGCACGGGTAAGTTCCCAGATGGTATCATCTGCCTCTACATCATTCGAAATACCTGCCGCTAATTGGTAGTCTTTATCGGCTTCTTCTTTAATTACGTCAACAATATCGTCTATGGTAATACGTCCCAAGAGTTCTTTATTCTTGTTTACAACTGGAATGGCTTCAAGGTCGTATTTTGACATGATTCTTGCGACTTCTTCCACATCTTGATCTACGTTAACAAAGTCCACCTTAGGGATATAAATATCCTTAACAATGGCTTTTGAGTTGGCTGTCAATAGATCTTTTAAGGAAAGACGGCCCAGCAATTGATTCTTTGCATTGACCACATAAATAGAATGTACGCGGGTCACCTCTTCAGCTTGTTTTCGCATGGCGTTAACACACTTGAGGACGCTGAGGTCTTCGTGTACTTTGACCAATTCTTTTGCCATAAGCCCTCCAGCGGTGTCTTCTTCGTAATTTAAAAGTTCGCGAATGTCTTTTAAGTGATCGGTATCTTCTATTTGAGAGAGGACTTTTTCTTGACGCTCTTCGGGTAACTCTGCAATGATATCTGCGGCATCATCGGTGTCGAGTTCTTCTACTTCTTCTGCGATTTCTTTGGCAGAAAGTTGACCTAATATTTTTTCGCGAAAGTCTTCGTCTACCTCTGCCAGGGCATCGGCCGTTTTTTCACTATCGAGTAATTTAACTAGATAAATGGCCTCTTCTAAAGCGAGTTCTTCTATGAGTTCTGCTATATCTGCATAGTGCAATTCGTGGACCTGTTTTTTGAGTTTTTTATCCTTGTGCTTTTGGATAAGGGTCTTTATTGCTCCTACATAATCATCGTCAAGTTGAAAGTTGGCCATGCTCAATTTTTTTAGTTAGTGCAATAAAATCATCTCCAGTAAGTTTTTCTGGACGCAGGTCAAAGATACCATCTTCTGTAATATTTTTTTGAAGTCCAAGAGTTTTTAAGCTATTGCGTAAAGTTTTACGTCTTTGTTGAAAGCTCATTTTTACAATTTTAAACAAAAGCTTTTCGTCGCAATCTAATGAATAAATCGCCTTACGACGAAGGGTGAGCACACCAGAATCTACCTTTGGAGGAGGGTTAAAGACCCCTGGGGGAACAGTGAATTCATATTTAGCCTCATAAAAAAGTTGGGTGAGGACAGAAAGAATACCATATTTCTTTGTTCCAGGGGGTTCGCAAATGCGCTGGGCAACTTCTTTTTGAAACATCCCAGAGAAAAATGGAATTTGATTTCTGTTTTCTAAAGTTTTAAAGACGATTTGGGTAGAGATATTATAAGGGAAGTTACCAATAATGGCAAAAGGGGGTTTTCCCATTAAGCGACTTAAATCAATTTTTAAAAAATCCCCTTCATGAATCTTATCGATCATGCTTACATAGTTGGCTTGAAGGTACTCTATTGATTCTTTGTCTAATTCAATTAAGGAAACCTTCCCTTCTTTCCAGGGTAAAAACTGGGTTAGTACTCCCATTCCTGGCCCTATTTCAAGGACGTTATCATAATGATCAAAGTGCAGGGTTTTAGCAATTTTTTCTGCGATAGATAAATCGGTTAAGAAGTGTTGCCCTAATTTCTTTTTTGGGCGAACCGCTTTCATGCTAATGTAGTGATTTCTTCTAGCTGTGTTCTAAAAGCTAGAATGGCGTTCCCAAAACGTTCAATGGTATCTTGACGCAATGCTTTTGCGTGAAGCGCAATATAATCTTCATATTCTTTGCGTGAATTGCAGTGATATTGTGTGGCATAGCTAATCCCCTCTTGATCTTGATCTGTGATAACCTTGAATAATTTTGCCTTTAAAAAACAGCCTGTTTGAACCATTTTAGGAAGGTGTTCTTCTTTCATCCACAAAAGCCATTCTTGCTCAATCGAGGGTTCAACATGTGTGGTTACATTGTAAATAAGCATCTTTAGTCGATTTTTTCAAAGCCAGTGTAAGGGACTAAGACTTTAGGGAGAATAATTCCTTCTGGGGTTTGACAATTTTCTAATAGCGTTGCCAATACTCTGGGTAGTGCTAAAGAACTTCCGTTTAAGGTATGTACATTTTGTTTTTGTCCCTCTTTCGTTCTGTAACGCAATTGTAAACGTTCTGCTTGATAACTTTCAAAAGTAGAAACAGAGCTTATTTCTAACCACTTTTCTTGTGCGGCAGAATACATTTCAAAATCATAGGTTAGTGCAGCGGTAAACCCTAAATCTCCGCCACATAACCGTAAGACGCGATAAGGTAAATCCAGTTCGGCGAGAATACTTTTAATATGTTGCATCATTTCTTCAAGGGCAGCATTAGAACGTTCTTGCGTTTCTAAGCGAACAATTTCTACTTTGTCAAATTGATGTAAACGATTTAAACCACGAACATGTGCGCCATAACTTCCAGCTTCTCTTCTAAAACAAGGGGTATATCCTGTTACTGCAATGGGTAGATCTTTTTCCTCTAAAAGGATATTGCGGTACATATTAGTCAAGGGTACTTCTGCGGTAGGAATCAAATAGAGATCATCTCCAGTGACGTGATACATTTGTCCTTCTTTATCGGGTAACTGCCCGGTGCCATAGCCAGATGCTTCGTTAACTAAGTGCGGAACTTGCATTTCGCGATAACCCGCAGCGGTATTCTTATCTAAAAAATAGTTGATTAAGGCACGTTGTAAACGCGCTCCTTTTCCTTTGTAAACTGGGAAACCAGCTCCTGTTATTTTGCTCCCCAGATCGAAATCGATTAGATCATATTTTTTTGCTAATTCCCAGTGGGGAAGGGCTCCTTCTGCAAGCGTTGGAAGGCTTCCGCCTTTATCCAATTCTTCATTGTCCTCTTCAGAATTTCCAGATGGAACACTAGCTTGAGGAACATTAGGAATTTGATAGCGTAGTTCTAAAATGCTTTTTTCTAGGCTTTGCATTTCTTCTTGTAATGCTTTTGTATTGGTTTTAAGTACTGCAGATCGCTCTTTTAAACCTTGTGCTTCTTGCGCTTTACCACTTTTAAAAAGCTGGCCAATTTCTTTAGCTAATTGATTTGCTTCAGCGAGTTGGCTGTCTAATTCTGTTTGTGTCTTACGTCTTTTTTCGTCTAAGGATAAAAGGGCATCAACAAGCTCTAGTTCTTTAAAATTTCTTCTTTGAAGACCTTCTAAGATCGCCGTTTTATTCTCCCTAAGTTGTTTTAATGGTATCATGCAATAAATCTCTCGTACAAAGATAAAACTTTGTACTTCATTTTTGCTCTATTTAGCAGGAATCAATTTGCGACATTTCGCTTGATCTTCTTGTAGCTGAGCTTTGAGATCATCAAGGGAAGCAAACTTCTTTTCCTTACGAATCAATTCTAGTAAATCAAGCTGTAAGATTTCCCCATACAAGTCTTGATTAAAATCAAATAAGTGCACTTCAAAACTGCGTTCTTCTCCTTCTAAGGTTGGGCGAAAACCAACATTCATCATCCCATAAAAGCTGCTGTTGTTGTGCTGGGTTTTAATAAAAAACACCCCATCACAAGGGAAAAGTTTATAGTCTTCTTTAATTTGAAGATTGGCAGTAGGAAAACCAATGGTTCTCCCTATTTTTTCTCCTGTGATCACTTTTCCACTTAAGCGAAATGGACGACCTAGAAAATCTGTCGCCACCTTCATTTTTCCTTCTTCAAGGGCAGTTCTAATTTTAGTCGAACTTACATTGACAGAAGCAATTTCTTGTGCCTCAATTTTTTCTACGCTAAATCCATAAGTAGATCCTGCATTGATTAGATCCTCAACGGTGGCTTCTCTATTTCGCCCAAAACGGTGATCATAGCCTATAATTAGATGTGCGATATCAAAAGATTGTACTAGGATATCACGGGTAAATTCGTCTGCGGTTTGCCGAGAAAATTCTTTAGAGAAAGGGTGGATGACTAAAACATCTACTCCAAGATCTGCTAAAAGTTGTTGTTTTTCTTTTAAAGTATCGATTAAACGTATCGAGGTGTCTTTTTGCAAGACCATACGTGGATGAGGGAAAAAGGTAAGTACCACTGCAAGATGATTTTTCTCTCGAGCACTTTTAACCAATCGCTGGATGATTTCTCTATGCCCAATATGTACTCCGTCAAAAGTGCCAATGGTTAACGAGCAGGGTTGCCTAGCGTGATAATTTTCAATGGTAGAAATGACCTTCACAAAAAAAGACTATCTTTAAATTCTGAGTAAAATTAAAGTATTTCGTGTAATCCCGTGGTTTATTTCTGGAAACATTAATTCAATTTTGAAATTTTGAAAAACCTCTTTATTCTATTATTCTTTTCTTTAAGCTGTTGTTTATATAGTCAAGAATACTGGGGTCAAGTAGAGCACCATTCTCTTACTTCTTTTCAGCAAAATAATTTAGTGCAAGAGATTTCTTTAAATAAAGAAACTTTTGAAATAGCTTTAGAGAAGGAAGGAGAATTAAGTGCTAAAAAGCGACCACTACTCCTTTATTTTCCGAACGAAGAAAATGCCCTAGAGGCTTTTAGTTTATCTGCTGTTTCTTTATTCTCTTCAGAAGTAGCAAAACAATATCCACAAATTAAGGCCTATCGCGGGAAGAGTACAACCCGGCCAGAGGTTAGTATTCGTATAACAGTTTCTCCGCAAGGAATAAGTGGTACTATGCGTACCCCTAGCGGAATGCTATTTTTACAACCGCAAAAAGAGGGCCAAGGAAAACATATCTATTACCAAAGGAAAGATGCTCTTGAGCAAACGGAACGTTTGCCGTTTTGCACAACAGATCTTGAAAAGATTGCCCCTAAAGCAGAAAAGAGTCCAACTTCTCAAAAGACAGCTTTTACAACTCCCGGGGCACTAAAAACTTATCGCTTTGCAGTAGCTGGAACCGCAGAATATACCGCTTTTTGGGGAGACAATGATGATACAAACGGAACCAATCAAGAGGATGCCTTAGCCGCTGTTGCCAATACCGTTAATCGAATGAATGAGGTTCTAGAAGTAGATTTAGGAGTGAGACTAGAATTGGTAACAACAGCTTCTCTTTTATATACAGATACCACCACAGATCCTTTTACGGGAAACTTTAACGATGAAATTCAAGAAACTTTAACAGCAGAGGTAGGAGAGGCAAATTACGATATAGGACATCTATTCCATCGAGGGTCGGCGAATGGTGACGCAGGGAGTGTAGGAAATGTATGTCAAAACGGTCAAAAAGGGAGTGCTTTTTCTGCCCATCCTTTTACCGCCACTAATGGAAGCGGGGGGAATTTTTTATCAGACTATTTTGATATTGACTATGTGATTCATGAGGTGGGGCATCAATTTGGAGCATTGCATACTTTTGCCCATAATACAGAAGGTTTTGGTTTCAATAGTGAGCCTGGAAGCGGATCAACGATTATGTCTTATGCGGGAATTGTGAGTGGCCAGAACATGCAACGTCACAGTGATCCTTATTTTCACTACCACAATATTCAAAACATAAAAGATTATTTAGCAGGTTATTCTTGTCAAACCACCCTTGCGACTACAAATCAAATCCCTCAAGTCGAGGCAGGACAAGATTATACAATTCCAAAGGGGACTGCCTATAGTCTTACAGCAGTAGCCACAGATACCGATAGCTTGACTTATTGCTGGGAGCAGCTTGATTCTGGTGTAGTTCGTTCGGAGGACTTTGGACCCAATTTGCTTAGTGGGAGTACTAATCGATCGCTTTTACCAACGACTTCGCCAACAAGAACAATCCCCAGAATGACCAGTGTTTTAGCGGGGAATTTAACCGAAATTAATCCTACACTAGGTTCTGGATGGGAAACTATTTCTTTAGTAGAAAGGGATTTGCGATGGGGGATCACAGTGCGTGATAGGGATCAAGCTAATCCTAGTGGAGTAGGTTTTTCTGCCCAAGATGAAATGACGATTAGGGTAGAGGGAGATGCAGGTCCTTTTGTAGTTCGCTCACAAGACCAATCTTCGGTTCAATGGCTTTCTGGGGCAAATGAACGTATTGTTTGGGACGTTGCTAATACAAATCAAGCCCCCGTTAATACAAGTAGTGTTTCAATTTATCTGTCACTTGATGGAGGAGCTACTTTTCCCACTGTTTTAGCGAATTCAGTTCCTAATAATGGTTCAGCCTTTATTATTGTACCCGGGAATATTAACAGCACTCAAGCCCGTATTAAGGTTCAAGCCGATAACAATATTTATTTTGCGGTTAATCGCACTAATTTTAGTATTCAAGAGCGTCTATTTGCTTTACCCCTAACTGTTCCAGAAAAGACAGTGTGTGGGCAAGCTTCTGTTACATATAACTTTAGTTTACAGCAATACGACGGTGCTTCTGGACCAGTAAGTCTTAGTGTTAGCGGTTTGCCTACTGGGGTAACAGCATCTTTAAACCCTGCAGTTTTAACGACTAGTGGTTTGAGTGGAACTTTAGTTTTAGATACAGATGGAACTTCTACAGGAACCTATTCTTTTACCTTAGTGGGAACAAGAGGAGCGACGGTGATTCAACAATCTTTATCAACGAAATTGTATGCTGCAACGATCCCTAGTCCAATATTGCAATTTCCATCTGATAGAGCTGTAAATCAACCCACAAATTTGCAACTCTCTTGGGCAGAAAATAATGAAGCTACCCAATATCGATTTCAGCTAAGTACATCGGCAGATTTCTCTTCTTTTGTTACTAATGACCTTGTCAATACCATTTTCTATAATATTAGTCAACTCGCTTCAGAAAGCACCTATTACTGGCGGGTGAGTACTTTGAACGAGTGTGGAGAAAGTGATTTTAGTACGGCCTTTCAATTTGAAACAAATACGACCAGTTGCGCAACGTTTACTTCTAATGATGTCCCCCGTAACATACAAGACGCAACGGCTTCTACTCCTGGATTAACTGAGGTTAATATTCTAGTTCCCGATGATTTACCTATTCTTGACATAGATGTAAAGGTGGAGATTGCTCATACTTATGATCAAGATTTAACTTTAAGTATAATTCATCCAGACGGGAGAGAGATTATTTTAGTTCAAAATCAAGGGGGAAGTGGAAACAACTTTAACAATACTATTTTCGATGCCGAAGCGACCAATCCCATACAGTCGGGAAGCCCACCATTTACAGGGACTTACCTCCCTTTAGGTGACCTAACTTCATTGTACAATTCTTCTGCTCAAGGAATTTGGCGACTGAAAGTGGTAGATAATGCAGCCCAGGACACAGGTATAATTGAAAACGTGGAATTAGTCATGTGTCTAAGTGGTCAATTACAACCTAATGACGACAATGATATTTATCCTAATAATGTCGATAACTGCCCATTTGTAACTAATCCTAATCAAACTGATACAGATGAAGATGGAGAAGGAGACCTATGTGATATCGATGCACAACGTAATTTCTCTATTTTTAAAACAGACGAAACCTGTGTAAGTCAAAACAATGGCTCAATAGTAATCAATGCGACTGCACAGTTTTCTTATGAAGTAAATCTTAGAGGGCCAAATGGTTTTAATCAAGATTATATCATGAACAACCAAAGTCTTGTTATTAATAATTTGCAAAGTGGAGATTATTTATTGCGTTTTAGTAGTCTACAAGTTCCTGATTTTGAACAGTATTTTGCAACAACGATAACTCAGCCATTACCGTTGAGTGTTAGTGCAAAAGTCAATACAGCCAAAGAAAATGTCACCTTAGATTTAGCCGGTAGTGAACGCTATATTATTCGTCTTAATGAAATAGAATTTGAAACTAATGGAATAAATCAAAAAGAATTGCCCTTACAAAAAGGATTAAATTTTATTGAAGTGAGAACAGATTTGAGCTGTCAAGGATCGCACAAAGAAATGATTTATCTCGATACTCCTTCTACACTTTATCCAAATCCAGTTCAAGATAATCTGACAGTTCTTATAGGAGGAGATGGTTCTTTAGTGGAATTGTCCATCTATGACATTCAAGGGAATCAACTTTATTTTGAAGAAGCTCAGCTTGATGAGTTACACCGTTCAATTGAGGTAGCTGTAGCAAATTATCCCGCTGGAAATTATATCGTAAAATTAGTCACCGCAGAAAATGTGGAAACTCTAAAATTCATTAAGCAATGAAAACTAATCTAATCCTTTTGTTAGTTGTAGCATCGTTGCCTTTATTGGGTTGTAAAGATCCCATTCCAGATCCAGAACAGGCTGTTTTAATCTTGCCAGAAGACAATACAAGTTGTCTCTATGTTAGTCAAAGCTCTTCTACTGCTAGTGTTGATTTTTCATGGCAAGAAGCCCAACATACAGATGAGTATTTGGTTGTTGTAAAAAACTTAACCACAGAGGAAGAAACCACTTCTAGAACTATAAATACCTCTATAAGATTAACCCTCTCACGGGGAGTGCCCTATCAATGGAAAGTCGTTACGGTGTCAGAATTAAGTTCTGTAGAAACCTCAAGTACAAGCTTTAGTTTTTATCTAGAGGCCCAGCAACAAGGCAACTATTTACCTTTTCCAGCAAGATTATTGACTCCACAAGTCGGTGAAGTTGTAAGCTTAACTAATGGTCAATATAATTTTTCTTGGCAAGGAGAAGATCTAGATAACGATTTGTCACATTATACTTTATCGATAGGTGCTTCTGCAGACACTTTAAATGAAATTGCCACAGATATTACAGCATCTTCTTTTAGTACCACTCTCAATGCTGGAGAAGTTTATTTCTGGCAAATTATTAGTTATGATCAAAACGGTAACAGCACGAAGTCTCTCACTAACCGATTTGAAACAGCCCCTTAAACTTATTTTCCGTTAAATTGATTCATGGTGTTTTGTGCTCCCTGTGTGGCAAAAGAAAAAATCATTTTAGCCATCATTTCACAGCGTTCTTTCAATACTTTTTGCTCTTCAGTAGACCATTTACCTAAAACAAAATCAACCGTGTCATAGCCTTTTTCTTCGGAATGAATTCCAAAACGTAGACGAGCATAGTTTGTTGTGTTAAGTTGCGCTTGTATATCTTTTAAACCATTGTGTCCCCCATCACTTCCTTTTGTTTTTAAACGAAGTGTTCCAAAGGGGAGATTTAAATCGTCTGTAATAATTAAGATATTTTCTAGAGGAATATTCTCTTTAAGCGCCCAGTATCTAACTGCTTTTCCACTGTTATTCATAAAAGTAGAAGGTTTAAGCAATAAGAGTGTTCTGCCTTTAAACCTTGTTTTTGTTAGTGCACCATAGCGCAACTCTTCAAAACTCAATTCCTTTTCTACGGCTAATATATCTAGTGCAACAAAGCCTATGTTGTGCCTAGTGTTGTGATAGGTTGCCCCAATATTTCCCAGTCCTACAATTAAATATTTTTTCACCTCCAGTGGATTTGATTTTTCTTGTCCGCTAAGCCATTTCCAAAAAGACATCTTTTGTAAAAATAAAAAAAGCAGCTAGGTTATTAGTCCTAGCTGCTTTATACTTATGAACGAGAGAATGTTTATTCTGCCGCTTGTTCTGTTGCTTCTGCTCCCTCTTCTGCTCCTTCTTCTGCTCCTTCTTCAGCAACATCTTTAATAGAAGCACGAGAAATTTTCACTTGACAAACCACCGTATTATCAGGATGTAAGAAGCTATATTCTTCCGCCGCTAATTGTGAAGTGTATAATTTATTACCAAGTTCTAGACCAGAAATATCAGCAACGATAAAGTCAGGTAAGTTCTTTGGTAAAGCACGTACACGTAATTTACGTTTGTTTAAAATCAAGGCACCTCCACTGTTTAATACACCAGGTGCAGCTCCTTCAACAACAACAGGGATATTCATTGAAATTTCTTTTCCCTCGTTAAGTTGATAAAAGTCTACGTGTAAAATGCGATCACTTACAGGGTGAAATTGGATGTCCTGTAAAACAGCGTTATATTCGCCGTCTTCGGTTTTAATCACCACAGTGTGCGCATTTGGCGTGTACACTAATTTGCTGAAATCAAGTTCTTTCGCTGCGAAATGCATGGGTTCATTTTCACCATACATTACACAGGGAACCATCTCAGCATTACGTAAGGCTTTCGTTGACTTCTTGCCTACGCTTTCTCTTTTAGATCCGTTAATTGTAATAGATTTCATATTGATTTAATTGATAAAATTTTCGTGAATTGATTTATTGAGATGAACGCTCTTCATGGTAGAACCAAAAAGTTCTGCACAGCTCAATATTTTGATTTTAGGACTATCCTTTTTTGAAGGGATACTGTCTGTTATAATGAGTTCTTCTAGGGAAGAGTTTTCAACTCTTTCGTGAGCATTACCAGAAAGAATTCCATGGGTACAAACGGCGCGAACAGATTTCGCTCCTCTTTCAAGCATTAATTCTGCTGCTTTTGTCAATGTGCCAGCGGTGTCGACCATATCATCGACTAATACCACGTTTTTCCCTTGAACATCGCCAATTAATTCCATGTGAGAAATTACATTGGCTTTTTGTCGTTGTTTGTAGCAAATAACAACATCACTTTTCAGGAATTTAGAATAAGCATAAGCACGTTTTGATCCTCCCATATCAGGAGAGGCAATTGTTAAGTTATCTAAATTTAGGCTTTGTAAATAGGGAACGAATATGGTCGAGGCAAATAGGTGATCAACTGGTTTTTCAAAGAACCCTTGAATTTGATCTGCATGCAGATCCATGGTGATGATTCTAGTTGCTCCAGCTGTTTCTAACAGTTTTGCAATCATTTTTGCCCCAATAGGCACCCTTGGCTTGTCTTTGCGATCTTGTCTCGCCCATCCAAAATAAGGAAGTACAGCTGTTATATGTCTTGCAGAAGCACGTTTTGCAGCATCTAACATTAAAAGCATTTCCATTAAATTATCTGAACTAGGGTGAGTAGAACCAATAATAAAAACACGAGAACCACGCACCGACTCTTCAAAAGAAGGTTGAAACTCTCCGTCACTGTAGTGGGAGAAAGTAACGTTGCCCATAGGGATGCCGAATTTCTCAGCAATTTTAATGGCCAAATCATCACTCTGCGTACAGCTAAAAATTTTTGCTTCTGTCATTTTTTCCTAAACCTTTTAGGTTCTACTCTTTAGGGAGTGCAAATGTAAAAATTTATTTCCCTTAAGACACTTATATTTGACGGAAATTGTATGGGATGATAATTATTTGCTTAATTTTGTCGTCCATTGCCTCCGCGGCGGAACTGGTAGACCTGTCTGCCGACAGGCAGGCGCGCTGATTGAAATATTGAAAATATGGTTTATGTTTATGCCATATCTAGTTTAACTAAAAACTACATTTACGTTGGAATGACAAAAGATGTAGAGGCTAGGTTAGTCAGACATAACAAGGGTAGAGAAAAAACAACTAAGCCCTACGCACCATTTCGGTTGATTTATACTGAAGTTTGTGCGAATCGAGTAAAAGCTCGAGTAAGAGAAAAGTATTGGAAATCTGGTATCGGAAAACAGAAATTGAGAGATATTAGAAACCAAATCATATAATGCCTCGGTGGCGGAACTGGTAGACGCGCTGGATTCAAAATCCAGTTCTTTCGAGAGTGTGGGTTCGATTCCCACCCGAGGTACAATAAAGGCCCTGTAAACAGACAGGGCTTTTTTGATTTATAGAATTAAAATTTAGGCTTTCTTTTTTCAAGAAAAGCAGCCAAACCCTCTTTTCCTTCTTGAGAAGCTCTAACATTTGCGATCACCTCTGCAGTGTAATCTATTACTCCTTCATTGATGGGTTGATAGGCTAAGTTGAGTAATAAGGCTTTTGTGATATTTAATGCTTCTGGCGCATTACTGCTCATTCTTTTTGCAATGGATTGAATTTGCTGATCAAATTCTTCTTCTTTAAATAGAGCGGTGAGTAAATGTTGATCTACGGCTGCTTGACCTTGCATAATCTCGGCGGTGAGCATTAAACGGTGTGCATTGCGAACCCCAATGGCTTTTAAGACATAGGGACCAATTGTTGCTGGAACCATTCCAATCTTTACCTCACTCAAGCAAATTTCAGTGTTTTCTGTCCCAAAGGCCATATCACAGCAGCACAAAAGACCAACCCCTCCGCCAAATGCGGCACCATTGACTCGAGCGATGGTGGGTTTAGGGAATTCATTTAAAGCTTGCATTAAGTAAGCCATTTGTAAGGCGTCCTCTTTGTTTTCTTCAAAACTATTTGTGCCTAAAGAACGCATATAGTTGATGTCTCCACCAGCACAAAAGACATCGCCCTTACCAGAAAGAATAAGCACTTTAATATCTTCGCGTTCTTCGGTTTTTTTAAGGATAGTAATCAATTCTTGAATGAGTTGGCCGTTGAATGCGTTTTTAACTTCAGGCCGATTGAGTTCTACATAAAATAAACCATTAGGGTGAAGGTAAGTAGATAGTACTTCTGTAGAGGATTGTAATTCAAAAGGAGTTGTATTGAATAAGGTTTCTTTCATATTGGAACGAATTTAATAAAACTATGAGAGAATAATGCCTCTAGCGTCGTAAATAGATGCTGTAGGGCAGAGTGGATTTTATAGCTTTCGTCGTTTGGGATAGTCTAATCAGAGTAGTATTTTCTATTTTAAGGGGTTAAATATTAATGGATAGTTTAGATTAAGCAGTCATTAAATCAATACTTATTATGGCTTGAAAATGGATTGTAGAGATTAAATTAATGGGGTATTTAAATCGTTGATATTACAATATAAGTCATTTTGGAATCTATAATTTAAATGATTGTTTGTAATCATATGATATTTAAGATGTGAAATAGTGAATTTAAATAATGAGCAAAAGTTGAATATAAATTAAGCGAGTTTAAATATATATTTGAAAAATTCAAATATTCTTTTCCTTTTTTAAATACAAGTAATTTTTCTTTTAAGCTTTATCTCTTTTCAAAG
>JAKMGK010000064.1 GCA_022424955.1 Flavobacteriaceae bacterium | reverse complement strand
CCTATTGGGAACGATTACTTTTATTTGATTCATCAGTGGGGAGACGATTTGCATCCCTTTCGTAAAGCACTTATGTGGCCTTTCAAAAACATTTGGAATCTCATAGTTTTTATTCTCGGTATTAGTTGGTTTGCCACCGCCCTTACTCCCATGACGATTTTTAGTAAAACAACCTCATGGTCGACTTATTGGATGGTTTATTTCTTTATGTTTAAAGCCATTGCTTCGATAGTGTTGTTTTATGGTTTTGCCTTAGGAAAAAACTTTAATCCAGCTATCTGGAACAGTAAATACAACAAATCCTAAATTATGTTTTCCCCCTCTTACCTTCACCTCTTTTCTGGTTCTTCCATTGATGTGCTTGCCTTACGCAATGCGCTATCAGAAGAAAACATCACACCAGTGGTAAAAGACGAGGCAGAATCTGCCCGTCTAGCCGGCTTTGGTCAAAACGCCCCGTTGATGCAACGCGTTTTTGTTCACGAAGATGAATATGATAAAGCCAAAGCCGTTTTAAAGCAACTATCTACTTAGATTTTTGCTTACGTTTATTTCCAATTCCATTTTAGCGAAGCCCAAAAAAACAGATCTTTTGCACATTTTCTTAAAAGTCAGCTGTTTTAATTAAGTTTTCTTATTTTTAGTGGAAACAATTGAACTAAACTAGACTATGCAATTAATTATATTTATTGCCTTTACCCTATTAGTAGGGATTGTGGCTTATCTCGCCACTAGAAAAACAGACGAAAACACAGAAGATGGTTATTTTTTAGGTGGAAGGAGCCTAACGGCTCCCGTGATTGCGGCCTCTTTATTATTGACCAATCTATCCACAGAACAATTAGTAGGGCTCAATGGCTCTGCCTTTAATGAAGGAATTTTAGTCATGGCATGGGAAACCCTCGCCGCCATTGCCATGGTAGTAACAGCCACCATCTTATTACCCCGCTACTTAAAAGGAGGCTTAACTACTGTCCCACAATTTTTAGAACGTCGTTATGACACCGCAACAAAATCCATTACCTCTGGACTTTTCTTGAGTGGATATGTGGTGGTTTTACTCCCTATTGTCCTTTATTCTGGCGCAGTAGCCTTGATTGGGATGTTTGATCTCACCAAGGTCTTTGGAATGGATCAAAGCACTACCCTCATTGTAACGGTATGGTCGATTGGCTTGATCGGTTCTGTCTATGCCATTTTTGGGGGATTAAAAGCCGTCGCTGTTTCAGATACGGTAAATGCCATAGGGCTATTGATTGGGGGCTTGATGATTCCTGTCTTTGGTCTAACCTATGTAGGTGACGGAAGTCTCTGGGCGGGGATAGAAACCATTTACAATCACGACCCTTCTAAGTTTAAAGCTATGGGAGACAATGACTCTGCCATTCCTTTTAGCACCATTTTTACAGGGATGATGCTGGTACAACTTTTCTATTGGGGAACTAACCAAGCTATTATTCAAAGGGCCCTAGCGGCCAAAAACTTAGTCGAGGGACAAAAAGGATTAATCCTAGCCGCCTTTGTTAAAATTCTTGGACCCCTTATCGTGGTGCTTCCTGGGATTATTGCTTTCTATATTTTTGGGGGAACCCTAGACGCCAGTCAAGCCGATCAATCTTATGGATTATTGGTCAATAAAGTCTTACCCCCTGTCTTGTTAGGCTTTTTCGCTGCGGTACTTTTTGGGGCGATTTTAAGCTCGTTTAACTCGGCTTTAAATAGCTCAGTCACACTTTTTGGATTAGATATCTACAAGCAATACATTAAAAAAGACGCCGATGAACGTCAAGTGGTCAAAGCAGGGAAAACCTTTGGAATTATTTTAGCGCTTTTATCCATGTTTATCGCCCCAACTATCGCTAATGCTCCCGAGGGACTCTTTGGCTATCTACAAGAAATTAATGGATGCTATAGCATTCCTATTTTGACCATTATTTTGGTAGGGAATTTAACTAAATATGTTCCTGCCCTAGCGGCAAAAGTCGCCATGGGATCTGGGGTCATCTTATATACCATCAGTCAGTTTTTCTTAAAAGATTATGTGATTGAAAACGGTGGAACTTATCCGCATTTCCTCCACGTGATGGCGATTTTATTCCTTTTCAATGTGGGAATAATGTTACTAATTGGAAAACTTATGCCACGTGAAATCGCTTATGAACAAGCCTATACAGAACAGGTCGATATCACCCCGTGGAAACACGTAAAATTAATGGGGGCTATCGTGATTTTAATTGTTGTAAGCACTTATTTTATCTTTACCTAAAGCGTTATTATAACGGAAAAGAAGGGAGTTCGCTCCCTTTTTTTGTACCCTAAAGGTTAATCTCTCCTCCTATTTAACTTCTTCTTATCTTTAAAAAGCGCAAAAACGAGAACGTATGAAAATCATCGATTTATCCAAGACCATACAGTACAATCCTAGAGATCCCTTTTTTATGAAGGTGAAGATCAAACACAAAGCCCACCGTGCTTCTCGCTGGATCATTCGTTTATTTGGTTTACCGTTTCGTTTATTTCCAAAGGCCTTTATGGGTTGGGCAGACGATGAGATTCGAAAGATGGGTGTCCACTCGACCACCCACCTCGATGCACCCTGGCATTATGCACCCACTTCTATGGGAAAACCTGCCAAAACCATTGACCAAGTCCCCCTGGAATGGTGCTATGGAGACGGAATCGTTATTGACATGAAACATAAAGCCGACTTTGACCCCATTACCGTAGCCGATATTAAAAGCTTTTTAACCCAACAAAAACTCACCCTTGTTCCCAATATGATTGTCTTAATTAAAACTGGCCGAGACCAATATATGGGAACCAAAGACTTTTTTAAAAAAGGCACTGGAATGAGCGCTTCAGCGACAGCATGGCTGATTGATCAAGGCATAAAAGTTATGGGTATTGACCAATGGGGATGGGACCTCCCCCTGCCCTATTTGATCAAAAAAGCAAAAGAAAGCAATAACCCAGAACTGTTTTGGGAAGCTCACTTGGTAGGGGTTGATAAAGAATACTGCCATATGGAGCAATTAACCAATCTCGATGCCCTGCCTTATAGCGGGTTTAAAGTGGCGGCCTTTCCTTTAAAAATAAAAGGCGCCTCTGCTGGGCCTGCACGTGTGGTGGCCCTTTTAGAAGGCTAAAGGACTCAAATCCAAAATATAACACATTAATTTTTTTACTACATTTACCATGACAGCCCCAAACTTTTCTACTACCGTTAACCTATATACTGGATTTTCTAGACAAGACTTTTTGGAGGATTGATCAAGTGAATTTGCTTTTAATAGAAGTGATAAACGCTTGAATCAAATGTAACCCTATGGCTTATATGCTGTAAAGCATAGCTCGTAAAAATAGATATACGAAAGCCATATAGGTTGAATATACGCAATGTATGTAATAACAAGTTGTAGCTAATTAAAAAAATGGAGTCCAGAAACCATTAGAAACGGGATGAAACCGAAAAACCATATGAGTAGGAAAATTAAAGTCAAAATTTTATGGATGCATTTATCATTATTTATTTGGCAATCTGTGTCTTGCTAATCGTGTCTCAATGGAAAATCTATACTAAAGCAAATCAGCCGGGTTGGGCTTGTCTAATTCCAATTTATAACATTATTGTTCTTTTAAAAATTATTGAAAAACCTTGGTGGTGGATATTATTATTAGTTCCTATAGTAAATATTGTATACGCAATATGGATGACTAATCTACTGTCATTAAGTTTTGGCAAAAGTGAAGTATTTACCATAGTGCTAATATTACTACCACTGATATTTTATCCGATTTTGGGATTAGGTGATGCAAAATGCAATGGACCAGCGGGGACAGACCAAAACCACTCCGCAATTTTTTATATGTATCATAGCGGATTAGGCGTCAACTTTCCCTAGCGCGAGTTTGTAACGCGTCCTGTACTTTTCTAGACAGTACGTCCACCGGCGCACGCCTATGACGCGGGCTTGTTTTAAAAAATATTATCCTATTATATCCCAAAAAAGCCAATTTAAAACTCAAAAGCAATGTCTAATCTAATCATCACGAAGATGGGTCACCCGTCATAGACGCGCGCCAGAGTGAGACCGTTATCCTATCCCCTCACCTCTACTCGTGCTCTACAAAAGCCAAAAATTGCTGTAATACCGCTTGGGGCGCTTCGATCAAGGGGAAGTGTCCAATGTCTTTCAGCTCCACCACATCGGGATTGGGGATCAATTCTTGATAGCGTTGCGCCATATGGGCACCTGAAATGGGGTCGGCTAAACCATTGATAAAGCGCAAAGGGATTTTAGTGGCTTGCAGGGCCCCCACCCAGCGCTTTCTGTATTGCACCCTTTCTGCCATATAGCGAATCAAAAGATGAAATACATAACGTCCGCCATTGCCTTTGATAAGGGTCCAAAAATCATCTAACTCCCCTTCTGTGGGTTGGGTATTCGGACCAAAAATGTTTTTAAAATTTTTCCCTAGCTTGGCGCGGTTAAATAGTCGGCCAACAATAAACCCCACCGGACTCATCAATACTTTTTGCACCAATAGCGGACGGTGAACTTCTGGAAACAAACCGCCGTTTAAAAGACAAAGATGATTGATCTCAAGTCCCTTCTCCCCTTTACTTTGACGGGTGTTAAAACGCGCTAGTAACTCTTGGGCAACGGTATCCCCATAATCATGAGAGATTATTTTAACCCGCTCAATATTTTTATGTTGGAGTAAAGCTTCGATCATATTGGCTTGATCCAGTATGCTGTAGGGATAATTACGGGGTTTATCTGAAAACCCAAAACCCAGTAGATCTGGGGCAATGATATGATACTTTTCTACAATTTTTGGCCAAAGCAAGTGCCAATCCCAGGAAGCGGTAGGGAAACCGTGAATTAATAAGAGCCTTTCTCCTGCCCCTTCTTCTCGAACAAAGATATGATGTTGTTGATAGCGGTAATAACTTCCACCGGCCTTCCACTGCGCTAAAGTCATGCTGTTTTTCTTTAAAATTAGGGTTTATTTCAATAATATAGTCAGGACATTCCCGTCAAAACACACCCTCTCATAACAAAGAAGAGAATTAAGCATACATCTTTGCCCGAAGCTCCTTGATTTTAGGATCGGTCATATACTCATCAAAAGTAAGGTAACGGTCAATGACCCCATTAGGGGTTAATTCTATAATTCGATTTCCCACGGTTTGCGCAAAGGCATGATCGTGAGTGGTGAGCAATACATTCCCTTTAAAGTTCTTTAGGGCATTGTTAAAGGCGGTAATCGATTCCAGATCTAGGTGGTTAGTAGGCTCGTCTAACATCAAGACGTTAGAACGGCTCATCATCATTTTGGAGAGCATACAACGCACTTTCTCTCCCCCAGACAGTACATTGGATAGCTTTAGGGCTTCTTCTCCACTAAAAATCATTTTGCCTAAGAAACCACGAATATGTACTTCTTCGCGCTCTTCTTCTATTTGAGCATATTGTCTCAACCAGTCTACTAAACTCATGTCATTGTCAAAGTAAGCAGCATTGTCAAGGGGCAAATAAGCTTGGGTAGTAGTAACCCCCCATTGAAATGCTCCAGCAGCGGCCTGCTCTTCTCCTGCAATGATTTGATAAAAGGCGGTAACTGCACGGGAATCTTTAGAATAAATCACCACTTTATCGCCTTTGGCTAAATTCATATTAACCTCTTGAAAAAGCACTTCGTTTTCAAGGGTCGCTTTAAGTCCTTCTACATTTAAGATCTGGTCTCCTGCCTCGCGATCTTGCTCAAATATAATGGCGGGATAACGGCGACTTGAAGGCCGAATTTCTTCGATATTTAACTTATCGATCATTTTCTTTCGAGAAGTCGCTTGTTTCGATTTAGCGACATTCGCAGAGAAACGCGCAATAAACTCTTGTAGTTCTTTCTTCTTTTCTTCTGCCTTTTTGTTTTGCTGGGCGCGTTGTCTTGCTGCCAGCTGACTCGACTCATACCAAAATGTATAGTTTCCAGAGAAATGGCTAATCTTTCCAAAGTCAATATCCGAGATATGCGTACACACCGCATCGAGGAAGTGACGGTCGTGCGAAACCACAATCACCGTGTTATCATAGTTCGCTAGAAATTGCTCCAACCACAAAATGGTTTCATAATCCAGGTCATTCGTGGGTTCATCCATGATCAAAACATCTGGATTCCCAAAAAGCGCTTGGGCTAATAGCACACGTACTTTTTGGACTCCGTCCAAATCTGACATGGGCATATAATGCAACTCTTCGCTGATCCCTAAGTTAGATAACATCGCTGCCGCATCACTATCGGCATTCCAGCCGTTCATTTCTTCAAAAACAATTTGTAGTTCTCCTACCCTGTCCCCATCGGCATCACTAAAATCTTCTTTGGCATAAATGGTATCCATTTCTGTCTTGACTTCATACAAGGGCTTGTTCCCACGTAAAACGGTATCTAGAACCAGGTGTTCGTCAAAAGCATTGTGGTTTTGCTCTAAGACAGACATGCGTTTTCCAGGCTCTAAATGTACGCTCCCAGAATTGGCATCTTGTTTCCCCGCTAGAATTTTGAGGAAGGTAGATTTTCCAGCGCCATTAGCGCCAATAATCCCATAACAGTTTCCTGTGGTAAAGGTCACATTGACTTCATCAAACAAAACGCGTTTCCCAAATTGTACAGAAAGGTTTGAAACAGACAGCATAGCTTATTTTTTATTCCTGCAAAAGTACATAAATCAAAACCGCTTTCCACACTTTTTTTTAACTTAGCGATTAGACCAAAATCGCATTCATGGCAAAACGTTTTTTATTTCTCGGATTATGCCTGCTACTTGGCTGTAACACTTCGGTTGATGCGCCTACTTCGGCCTTCTTTGGAGGCCAAATTATCAACCCATCTTCTGACTATATTTCCCTCTACAAATACGATCAACGCATTGATTCTTTAGGCTTAAACGAGAAAAATCGTTTTTTGCGAAAATATGATTCTCTTGATTTTGGCCTGTTTAAAATGGAACACCTCCCCGAAAACCAAATGGTTCTAATTGAAGCGGGAGACTCTATCTGGTCTTATGCGAATATGGCTGATTTTAATTCCTCTCTTGTCTTTAGCGGTAAAGGCTCTGCAAAAAACAACTTTTTGATGGATATTTATCTCGATCTCGAAGAGGAAATTGGATTTCTTTCTTCTAAATATGCTTCAGACAGTGAAGTCTTTGCCGATATCATCGATTCGCTTTTACAAGAAAAAAGAGATAAATGGAATGCGTTTAAAACCCAAAACCCATTGTCTCCCCTCGCTCAAAAAGTAACCCAAGCCGCCTATGTCTATCCTTATGCTAATCGTCTAGAACGCTATGCGCTTATCCGTGGAAAATCTACTGTAAAAAGCGACAGCACCTATTTTGCCTTTCGACAATTCTTAGAGTATGGAGAGAGAGATCTCATCTTTTTTGAGCCATATATCACTTACTTAATGAGTTATTTGAGTCAAGAAGCCCTGGAGGAAGGGAAAAACTTTCTTCAGGAAAAGAGCAATACCGCATTTAATATCAAGCGCTTACAATTGATCGATCAACGCATCAATAACATTACCCTGCGCAATATTCTCGCTCGAACAGTCGCTTATGAAGAATTACTCAACTTTCGCAACCACGACTATCACGAAGATTTTTTAAAATACTTTGTGGCGTTAAATACTTCTCCCCAGTATTTGTCAGAGATATTAGGACTTCATCAAGCTTTAATTCAAATGGAACCTGGTCGAAAACTCCCTGTCGCACAGTTGGAAAATCACAAAGGAGAAATCAGTGCAAGTGATACCTCCCTTGCTGGTCAAACCACGGTACTCTATTTTTGGTCACAAACACAAATGAACCATTTTAAACGAACTCATGAGCGGGTTGCACGTTATAAGAAGCAATTTCCTTCTTATCGTTTTGTGGGAGTTTGTATACAGCCTTACAACGATTTGGTACGTAATTATCAAGAAATCATGCAAATTGATCCACAAGATCAATTGGCTTTAGTCAATTTTGAGCGTGTTAGTAATGAGTGGGTCATTACCCTTTTAAACAAAGGGATCATCATAGATCAAAACGGAATTATCTTAGATGGATTTGCCAATTTTTCGGCCAGTGACTTCCCAGATTTACTAGAAAAATACCAGCTTTAATGGCCCAATATAACTCCTATTGCGCTGCAATCTCCGCAGGGAAATTTAATGCGAAACACCAAGATTATCACGATCACTATTACGGCTTTGCCGAAACAGAAGACAATGCCCTTTTTGGAAGCCTATTAATGGAAATCAATCAAGCAGGCTTGTCTTGGGACACCGTGCTCAATAAAAGCGAAAGCATCAAAGCAGCCTATGCCAACTTTGACATTGACCAAGTCGCTAATTTTACCCCATCAGATATTGAAAGGCTCTTGAAAAACCCTGGTATTATCCGCATGCGCAAGAAAATTGAAGCCGCTATTTACAACGCGCAGCAAATCCAATTACTGCAAAGGGAATATGGTTCTTTTTATCACTGGATCGATTCGCAACACCCCCAAAAAGAGGAAGATTGGATCAAATGCTTCAAAAAGAAATTTAAGTTTACCGGAAAAGAGATCACAAAAGAATTTTTGATGGGAATAGGGTATTTAAAAGGGGCACACGTTCCCGAATGCCCCCTATATGATAAAGTCCTAAAATCACAGCCTAAATGGCTGGAAGCTTAGTTTCCTTTTTTGTAATCTTCTAAGAATTTCGCTAAACCAATATCGGTTAAAGGGTGTTTTAATAATCCTTTAATCGAGCTCAACGGTCCTGTCATCACATCTGCACCAATTTTTGCACAGTCAATCACGTGCATGGTGTGGCGAACAGAAGCGGCTAAGATTTGAGTAGAGAATTCATAGTTGTCATAAATCTCACGAATTTCTTCGATTAGGTTTAAACCATCGGTTGAAATATCGTCCAAACGACCAATAAAGGGAGAAACATAGGTCGCTCCAGCTTTAGCAGCTAAAAGTGCTTGTCCTGCTGAAAAGACTAAAGTACAATTGGTTCTAATCCCTTGATCTGAGAAATATTTTAAGGCCTTCACTCCATCTTCAATCATAGGAATTTTAACAACAATTTGAGGATGCAAAGCTGCTAAAGCCTCCCCTTCTTTAATCATGCCTGCTAAATCTGTTGAAACAACTTCTGCAGAAACATCTCCTTCTACCACTTCGCAAATAGCCACATAGTGTTTAAGGATATTGTCTTGTCCAGTAATGCCTTCTTTGGCCATTAAAGATGGATTGGTTGTTACCCCGTCAAGTACGCCAAAGGCTTCTGCTTCTTTGATTTGATCTAGGTTAGCCGTATCGATAAAAAATTTCATGTTGGTGTTTTTTTAAAATTACAAATTATAATGGTTCTTCAGTAAGCGTTCAAATACTTTTTGTGGAACCAATCGCTTTAGGGTCAAAGACAACTTTTGCATAAAAGGTCCCACGGCATAATGGGGTTGCCAATGCTTCTTTTGGATCAGTCCAGCCACAGCTAGTGCAATCTCGATGGGGTTATTTCCGTCGTCCACATGTTCGTCCATAGTCGCTAGACTTTCTTGGTAGAGCTTTTCATAGGGAGAACCTTTTTTATTAGGCTCGTAATAACGGCGAGAAGCAATATCGGTCGCATAATCCCCAGGAGCTAACGTACAAACCTCGATCCCGAATTGGGCGACTTCCATGCGTAAAGCTTCAGAAATGATCTGTAAGGCGCCTTTAGAGGCAGAATAGCCCCCGCGAAATGGCAAGCCCATGGACGCTCCTATTGAGGTGATATTGATGATTTTTCCTCCTTTATTTTTCCGCATTAGCGGTAAAATTTGTTGAATAATGGCCAAAGGCCCAAAGAAGTTCGTATCAAAATGTGCTCTTAAGGCATCGAGCTTGACTTCTTCTACTGCGCCAGTGATGCCTACACCGGCATTGTTCACTAAAACATCTACTTGCGAAGTTTTGCTTTGCAATTCTGCAAAAAACAAATCTATACTTCCTTGGTCATTGACATCTAAGGCCAATAACGGAAAAGGTAAATCAGCATACTTTTGTGGATTTCGGCTAGTGCCGTAAACAGTATGACCCAGGGTGTGCAGGTGGGTGGCAATGGATTTCCCCAAGCCTGAAGATGCACCGGTAACCAAAACTGTTTGTTGCATAATAAAAAAAGGGTAAGCGATCTATATCACACCGCTACGACCATCTACCCTTGCTGCGTTCCCGCCCTGGGGGAGTTCAATAGGAGCTGGTTGTATAGGACTTACCCCAGCGCAAATAT
>JAKMGK010000060.1 GCA_022424955.1 Flavobacteriaceae bacterium | reverse complement strand
GATTTATGGTTATTAATACTATTAAGATACATAAAATGGGAGTAAAAGAAAAACCCTCCGAATGGGAGGGTAGTTAGAATTCGAATATTATTTTCTAATAAGAAAAATCCGAAGACTCTTCTGCTTTAGCTCTCTTATAAACATTTATCTTTTTAATCTTTCCATTGACAAATAAGATGTCGTGTACATTATGTTCAAAAATAGGATTTCCATCAGGATCAACATCAGTATAGTCGTTGCCCGTTGTAAGCCATTGTTCAATCACTCCATCTTTATTTTTCGCTGCATTAGCAATCATCCATTTTACTTCCCATTTAGGAGATGCTGTTTTAAACCAATTATCAAGTATTTCTATGTGTGAGGAGTTACCTTTAACAACACTACCATCAGCAGTATACCCTTCCCAATCTTCTGCATTGATTTCAGCAATTTTATCCAGGTCTCTATCATTGTGCGCTTGAATATAATCTAACCATAAGGTTTGATTCGAAACTTCTCCAGGAATTATTGAGGTCATCTTCGATGTACCATCCATTAGAGCAGAACCAATTGCCTTTTCGGTTGGTGATTCTTCAGATTTTTGGTCTTTAGGGTTTTGACAACTAACTAAGCTTATAACAAAAAGTGATAATAATAATTTCTTCATTTTAATTGATTTATGGTTAATAATACTTCTAAAATACAGAGGATGTGAGTATAAGAAAAAACCTCTGAATGGG
Organism: Flavobacteriaceae bacterium; assembly: GCA_022424955.1. Lineage (GTDB taxonomy): Bacteria > Bacteroidota > Bacteroidia > Flavobacteriales > Flavobacteriaceae > Arcticimaribacter. The sequence continues at coordinate 43,396 of JAKMGK010000060.1, read as the reverse complement.
AGGGAAATAAAAAATTATTGTTTTCTTCTCAAGATTTCTACTTCATAATCTCTAACGTCTTCTGCTGCGCCCCTTTCTTTGATTAGTTGTGTAAATTTACTAGACTTTTCAAGTTTGTCGTAAAGCATTAGATGATCATTTCTATCCTTTCCAGTTACTACAACCCAGTGTGTTGCTCCATTTGGTCTTCCTATGTCATAGGTTCCGAATCCTACCACTCTTCCTTCAAAATCTTTTTTAAATGATTTAACAATGTTATCATGACCTTTTTTAAACTGATTTTGATCTTGAGCTTTGATATCCCAAATATGCACTGTTGGATTTTTTTCAGTGTCTCCTTCTTGCCAGCTTAGTATTCTGCCCGAATAACTTGACCCCCATTCATCTATATAATTATTCATTTTTGCCCAAAAAGCTTCATTTTTATCTGGACTAATTGAACCTTCGTCAACAAGATCTACACCTAAAGTTCTCATAAACACAATTCTGTGTGTCATACCCTTAGTTCGTCCATTCCAAAACCTTTCTAATACAACTCCTCCTTGATTCATTTTTACATCTTCAAATACCTTGTCAAAAGCTTCAGCAATATTGTCTTGAGTGTAGGGCTTAACTTTCACCTCTATTGCAGTAAAAGCCATTGTTTGTGCTGATAGAGTAACACTACAAATTAATGTTACTAATAAAATTAGTTTTCTCATTTTAATTGATTTATGGTTAACATTACCTACAATATACAGAGAATGAATAACATAACAATTCTTTACACCCCTCTATCCCCCTTTATGCCCCTACAAAGCACCCCATTTTACTCCATCGTGAATTGTGCCTTAGGCCAATCATAGCAGCGGTTTCTGGTTGATTTCATTTGTGGGCAAGCCTGCAAAAATATTTGAAGCCAACAGCGGTTGGGTTATTCACTATTTTACATCTCTAAACCACTACAGAAAACATTCATTAAAAACCCCACTCTTGTTTATGAGTCAATAATAATGGGAGAATTTTGGAGCTTTAATTTGTGATAAGACCACTAAGAAAACTTAACTAAATTATCGGTATATCAAATTAAAAAAATCTCAAGTTAGAACGATTTTTTAAGAAGATATTTTACTCTAATAAAGATTGCCTTCTCTGATTTCTTTCCATAAGTAAAACATAATTCCTACCTTCACCCCTTTGCATAAGTGGAGGGGTAGACCCCTCCCACAAAACACTATTATGGGGAGCAGTATTTCAGGATCAGGAAGCGCCATGCCAAAGCGTATCATCAAAAACGATTATTTTCTACAAAATGATTTTTACACCAAAAAAGGAGAGAAGAATCCTAAAGACCCCAAAGAGATCATTCAAAAATTAGAAGACATTTCTGGAATAACCGAACGCCGCTTTATTGGAGAAGACGAAGAATCCATTGAACTTCTAGAAGATGCTTCGCGAAAGGCCATAGCAAATGCGGGGCTCCATCCAAATGATTTAGATGGGATTATTATCGCCCATAACACGGCAAATGTTCGAGCCAATTTAGGCTCCTGCTTCCACCCTGTCCCCAATGTCGCTGCGCTCTTAAAAAATCAACTAGAAATCATCAACAAAGACTGCCCTTCTTATGATATCCTTTTTGGTTGTCCTGGCTGGGTAGAAGGCTTTATTCAAGCCCATAGAATGATTCAACTAGGCGAAGTCAAACACGTCCTTGTGGCCGGAGTTGAAGTAGCCTCTCGTTTTCTCGATCCCCACGACGTGGATTCTATGTTAATGGCAGATGGATGTGGCGCAACAGTTATTTCTTCAGATGATTTGACCGAAGGTGTCCTTTCTCATGCAACCTTTTCACATGCCCAAGAAGATTTAGACAGCATCATACTCGACCGCTCTTTAAACCAAGAAAAAGAGGGCAATCTCTTTTTTAAAATGCAGGGCAACAAGGTCTATAAATATGCCACGGCTCAATTACCACTAGTAATCAAAAAGGCCATGGATAAAATTGGTATGACACTTAATGAGGTCGATTACTTTTTCTTTCATCAGGCCAATGCAAAAATGCTTAAAGCCATTGCAGGGAATTTAATGAAGGTTTTTGAAATCACAGATGTAGCCTATGAACATAAAATCCCAAGCAGCATTTCGTTTCTAGGCAATACTTCAGTCGCGACAATTCCCACCCTTTATGATTTAGTCCAAAAGAAAGAAATAGACGGTTTCCCGCTCAAAAAAGGGCAAACCTATGTCTTTGCTTCTGTAGGGGCAGGAATGCACTGTAATGCCGTTATTTACCGCTCTTAGATAGCTGTTTTTGGGCTTTCTTTTTGACCCTTAGTCGCTTAAGTAAGCAAAACTTCTTTTTCTCTTCAAGAAATATGTATATTTGACTTCTTCCATGAAGAGGATTGATGACGAAAAACTACTAAAAAATTACTGTTATGGCCGATAAATACGTCGATATAGACACGCTCAAGTACATGCTTTATGATGTACACAACTTAGAAGAATTGCTCACCCGCGAACGTTTTCAAGATCATGATAAGGAATCTTTAGATCTCTTTATTGATGCTACAAAAAGCTTTGCAGATAAAGAGCTATTCCCATACATCAAAGAAATGGACGAAAAACCCGCTTACCATAAAGACGGGAAAGTTTTTGTCCACGACCAAGTAAAAAAAATGATGGAAGAAGGGGGAGATCTTGGAGTGATTTCTGGTCCTTTTGACTATGAAGATGGCGGAATGCAAATTCCCTTATTAGCACAAACAGCTTCTAACTACATCCTCGATGCTGCAAACAATCACCTGCCTGGATATGCTGGACTAACACAAGGGGCGGCAGAATTAATCATTCATTTTGCCAGTCAAGCCTTAAAAGACACTTATGTTCCTCACATGCTTTCGGGACGCTGGGGCGGCACCATGTGCTTGACAGAACCACAAGCAGGGAGTTCTTTATCTGATATTGTGACCAAAGCTACACCCACAGAAAACGGTCACTATCACATTAGCGGACAAAAAATCTTTATCTCTGGAGGGGACAATCAATTTTCTGAAAACATTGTTCATCTCCTTTTAGCTCGAATCGAGGGAGCGCCAAAGGGAACCAAAGGGATCTCGCTTTTTATTGTTCCTAAAAATCGTCCCGACGGAAAAGGCGGTCTTGTTCCTAACGATGTTACCACTGTCGCAGATTTTCAAAAAATGGGGCAACGCGGTTACTGTACCACCCACCTTGGCTTTGGCGACGCAGGAGACTGTGAAGGCTATTTAGTAGGAGAAGCAAACAAAGGCTTGAGTTATATGTTCTTAATGATGAACGCTGCAAGAATTGGCGTTGGACGTGGCGCATCGGCCATCGCATCTGCAGCCTACCAAGCCTCTTTGCAATATGCTAACGAACGTCCTCAAGGAAGAAAACTAACCAGCGATGGAACAAAGGATATCAATGAAAAGCAAGCTTTAATCGTTGAACACCCTGATGTACGCAGAATGCTTCTCTTGCAAAAAGCCGTGGTAGAAGGATCAATGAGTTTAGTGATGCTTGCGTCAAAATACTATGATCTAGAAAACACTGCCAGCTCTCCAGAAGAGAAGAAAAAATACAATACCCTGCTCGAGATGATTATTCCGGTCGTGAAAACTTATCCTTCTGAAGCAGGAAGTTATGCCGTAAACAACGGCCTTCAAATCCTGGGGGGTTATGGATTTTGTTCAGACTTTATCTTGCAACAATATTACCGTGATATCCGCATCTCTGCTATTTATGAAGGAACCACTGGAATTCAATCCCAAGATTTATTAGGGAGAAAATTAACCATGGGTAACGGCGAGGGAGCACAACTCCTTATGGCAGAAATGATGGAAACCATTCAAGCGGCAGGACAAATTGATGCCTTAAAAGGCTATGCCAAAGTATTAGGCGATAAACTCCAATTGACCCAAAAGATTCTGGGGGAACTCATGCCTTTTGCCATGAAAGGAGACTACGAACGTTTTCTAGCCGATGCCACCATTTTTATGGAGTTCTTTAGCTTAGTCATCATTGGCTGGACTTGGTTAGACATAGGAGTTAATGCAAAACAAACCTTGATCAACGGCAATGGAAATTACAGCGACGAATTTTATGAAAGTAAACTGGAAACCCTAGAGTATTTCTTTGCTTATGAGATGCCTAAAACAATAAGTCAAGCAGAAATTTTGATGCATCCTTCTACCGTGACCATTAAAAAGGAAAAAGAATATATCGTATAGCACTTAAAATGAATCAAAGTAGAAACTGGCTCATCAAATGGCTTTTAGGCGTTCTGCTTTGGTCCCTTTTTAACCTCTTGATGGAGGCAGTGGTGTTTGAGGCCCTTGAATGGAACGGCACCACTAAAAATGATTGGTTTTTTATCCTCTGGTGGATCGTATTTTTCTTTTGGTTACTTTATGGCTTAAAGAAAATATTTCGCTTTTAAAAAGCAAAAAGTAGATCCTTTGGCTTTGTGTATCTTTAACTAAAACCAAACGATATGATGCGGTACCTTTGCTTATTATTCCTTTTATGCTTTGGGAGTTTATGGTCTAGCGTTGCGCAAGGACCTGGACTGCTAATTCAGCAATACAGCAAAGCCTCTTATGATTTAGAATATTACCGCAAATGGAATTTTGACGTTTTCTTGCAGCCACATTTGTCAAAACCTTCTAACCGAGAAAGCAAGGGAAAACTTCAGTTAAATCTGGGTGGAAGGGTGCACTACCGCATGACCAAATCCTTTGGATTAACTAGCGGAGTAGACTTTCATCGTATAAAATACCAGTACGCTTATGAAAGCGATAATAGTGTGGATCATTTGAATTTTTTACGCCTACCCTTGTTGTTAAGCATATGCCCCGTCAAGCGACTGCGCTTGTCTTTAGGAGGAAGTTATCAGTTCTTTCTTTCGGCAACTGGGCAACCTCCTCCAGCGACAGAACCTCTTCCTTATCCCAGTCGAAGTTTTATCAATAGTATTGGGGTAATGGCCAGTGCACACTATAGGGTCTATCGAAAGTTTTCGGCCTCTTTAGGCTTTCATTTTCAAAAAACAAGTAGCAATCCTATAGACAGACTAAGTCAAAATTTTAAAGGCTTTTCCATAGGTGTTGCCTATACCCTATTAAACCCTAATCAACCCAAAAAATGATCCAGATTAAACGGGCCCACCAGGGCCACCTCAACGAACTCGTACACCTATTTGACGCCTATAAGCATATTTTATAAAAAAGAAAGCAATTTAGACGGTGCAAAACACTTTTTAAGCGAAAGAATGCAACAGAAAGAATCGATAATTTTTGTAGCCTTACTGGAAGAAAAACTTGTGGGATTTACCCAGATATCCCTTATTTTCTTCGACTAATATGATGCCCATCTGGCTGTTAAACGATTTGTTTGTCGCTAAAGAGCATCGAGGCAAACAAATTAGTAAAGGTTTGATTAGAGCCGCGCAAGAGCACTGCAAAATCACTAAAGCGAACGGAATTAGTCTTGAGACCGAAAAGAGCAATGTTCCTGGAAATGCCCTTTACCCTAAAATGGGATTTGCCCTTGACCAGGAACACAATTTCTATTATTGGGAGAACCCTACTCCTTCTTCATCGTGATAAGAATAACGCCATTTGCACCTTTCTCACCTACCATTTTAAAAGCAGCTTCGTCTTTTAAAACATCAATGCGCTCAATTTGATCTGGAGAGATCGCTTGCAGGTCAAAGCCGGCTGCTTTTTCTTCCCCATCTATGATAATTAAAGGAGCCTTTTTATCCTCTCCTCCTTTGGTTTTGATCACAAAGGTGTTCTTATCGTTTGCCTCTTTTTTATCGATCTTGATAATCTGAATACTTTTTTCTCCTTTGGCTTCGCCAGTCATGGGCACACAAATACTGTCTTTTTTAGCACAGTCTTCTGGAGACATCATACAGCATGCTTTCATCATTTTATGAGGCATGCTGTGGTGCGTCGGTGCTTTTGATTTCCATTTAAATTTCATTCCATTGGGCAAGCTGTCTGCTTGATCCATCTTGAAAATAAAAATCCCTTTATGATTAATGCTGTCTCCAACCATTTCTCCCACTAAGCTGTCTTCTATTTCAACATGAAATACTTCTGGGCTTGGTGGAAAACCTTCTCCAAAAAACAAGATTTCTTGCTCCCCATTTGGCAGAGGGATATGTCGATCTGAAGGAAGCATCATGCGTTTAGTTGCAGTTAGCTTGGGTTGTTCTTCCTCGCTTTTTGGGGTATCATATACCTTGATCACAATACAAGAAGACATCAAAAATGCTACAGATAGAGAGAAAATTATTTTTTTCATTTTAAATATTTAAAATCAAATGCAAAATACATTCTTAGCCGCATTAATCAAAAAAACGACTCAAAGTTATATTCATTAAATGATGAGATTCTTTAGGTTGTAATGTGTTATCGCGAGATCGATTCTTGTAGAGAAATAAAAATTTCCATCGATTACTTTGCAGTGCAAAACCCACTTCGATCTCAAATCTAAAAGGAATATTGTCTGCGATAAAAGGGGCATTGTCATTCCATAAACTACCTTCAATCATATAATCATGGAAAACATAACTGCTGTTTAACCCTATATACATTGCATCTCCGTCTCGTTGATTGTAGAGTGTATTTGCGCCCAGGCCAAAAACATTTCCATTGCCAATATTGAGTCCCATTCTACTCCCTAAATGGGTGTGTTGTGTCCCTAGACTACCATAGCTTTGACTAATATAAAGCAGGTATTTCCCCACTTGCTTTTGATAAAAATACTGTCCAAATATATTGAAGTGAATGGCCGCTGGAACTTGATCCACCCAGGCGTTTTCTGGTAGTCCTAAAACATTGGTATGATAGGTGTTTTGCATCCATCTAGCTAGCGACCAATCTCCCGTTACCCCAAGTTGTAGACCCACTTCAAACTGTTTATTTGTTGTGATCTCCTTTTGCTGACTAATCTTTAAATAAGTCCAGCCCCCATAGGGGTAATCATATTCTTGTGGGTCAATAGTATAACGGTCTGAAGGAGTGTAAATTTCTTGCCCTAATTCAAACAATCTAAACTTTCTTAAACTGTCGTTCTCTTCTGTAAGAATTTCTTTTCCGTACTGTAAAAAGATCCCACTAGAGTAAAAATAATCGGTGACAAAAAAGAGGTCGTTATCTACATTTAAATTGAAATAACGGCTTTGCGCCAAGAGGGGAGTTGTGCCCCACAAAAAAACCACTAAAAGAAGAAGCTTCTTCAACTATTTGCGGTTTTTAAGGACCAATAGGAGTGTTTTGGTATAAAAGTCTTTCTTCAATACAACATCCGTTTCAATCAGCTTAGCAAAAAAGCCGCGCTTGCGAGCAAATACCGTTAATAAGTCAGGTTCTACCGTTCTAAAGTGTTCTAAAACTCCTTGATAAACCGTCCCGTTCTCTGTTGATATCATGGTATTAGACAGTTCTACTATTTCATGGTCAATTTGTCGATCCTTTCGCTCTTGCCCAGGGACTTTTACAAGAAGAAGATTCATTTCTGTGGCGAATTTTTTTTGGAAAAAATGAATAGGGGCTAAAGAGCGATCACCTTTAACCCTTCCTCTTTTAAAAGCAAATAATGCTTTCTTTGGTATAGCAAAAGCAAAACCTTCTGGTACAATCAATACAGGAATATCTGTCTTCTTGACTAATTTCCCTGCCGTTGGACCTAAAAATACTGCCTCGTTATCTGCATTAGGCATTGGACCAGAAAGAATTAAATCTAGCCTTACTTTTTGGTCTAAAGAAGCAATCGCACTTAAAACATCTCCTTCATATCGAACTATCTGAATATCAATATTCTTATTGTCAATCTTATGAACTAATTCTTTTATTCTTTTGGCATTGTTGTTTTTTACAGCCTGCTTTGCATTAAGCAAATGTGCATTGTGGAAACTAGGGTTAAAAGAATCCATTACGTACAAGGTCGAATTGGTCACACCAGCTAATTCAATCGCATAGGTTAGGGTGCTTTCTGCATTTTCAGAAACCCCTAAAGGAACTAAGATGTTTTTCATATTGACAATTATGGCACAAAGGTAAGAAGGATTCAAATATTCTGACTCGAAGACTTAAGAAATTGTTCCTTTGGACATGCAATTGCAAAAAATTACAGAACTTGCAGGTCGAAACAATGCCGCGCGCCTTATGTCATCAACAATTCGAATTACCAAAGAGTTTACTTTTGAAACCGGTCACGCCCTTCACGGCTACGATGGGCTTTGTAAAAACGTTCATGGACACAGTTATAAACTTTCGGTCACGGTAAAAGGACAGCCAATTAATGACCCTTCTCATGTAAAAAACGGCATGGTAATTGACTTTAGTGACTTAAAAAAAATTGTGCGAGAGGAGATTGTCTATCCCTTTGATCATGCCACCGTTTTAAATATAAGCACGCCACATAAAGACCTTGCCGATGAAATGGAGAAAAGAGGTCACAAGGTTTTACGGGTAAATTATCAACCCACCAGTGAAATGATGGTCATTGATTTTGCTGAAAAAATCAAGATGCGTTTACCTGCGAATATTGCTTTGGTCGCACTTAAATTACGGGAAACAGAAACTTCTTTTGCCGAATGGATAGCAGAAGAACAAGCCTAAAAGCCCAGCTCGTCTAAATCGTCTTCTTTTTCTTCTAATGGATTAATGGCATTAGGGTCAATGGGTTGACAATCTAATGGTATCCCAACATACTCTGGCGCTTCAAAATCTTCTAACGAAATCCCTAAATCGGGGTGCGCATAGGTCGCTTTCATATACAATGCCCAGATAGGTAAGGCCATACTCGCCCCTTGTCCATAGGCAATATCATCAAAGTGAACCGCACGATCTTCTCCTCCTACCCATACACCTGTGACAAGGTTAGGGACCATTCCCATAAACCATCCGTCAGAATGATTTTGGGTTGTTCCTGTTTTTCCTGCTATGGGGTTATCAAATTCATAAGGATAACCGGTAACAACTGCTTGATAGGCATAATTTTCTGTAGCGACATTGTGCCTTAAACGTTGTCCAGAACCTCCTTCTGTAACCCCTTTTAATAAGCTTAAAGTAACATAGGCCGACTCTTCACTCAAAACATCTTTGGTTTCTGGTGCGACCTCAAAAAGCACTGTCCCATTTTTATCTTCAATACGGGTGATGGTAATAGGCTTGACATAAATTCCCTTATTGGCAAAGGTACTGTATGCGCCTACCATTTCAAAAAGGCTAATGTCTGGTGTTCCTAAAGCGATGGAAGGGACTTTAGGAAGATAAGAGGTAATCCCCATTTTTTTTGCGAGATTTACTACGGGAGCTGGGCCAACTTTATCCATTAGACGGGCACTCACAGTGTTCACAGAATTGGCCAAAGCATTTTTAAGGGTCCGCATTTGTCCATATTTATCGCCAGAATTTTTGGGACACCAAGCCTCAACATTTCCAAATTTCATGGGTTCAATACAGAAAAGAGCATCGGGTAAAATATCACATGGAGACAAACGCAATTGATCGACCGCCGTGGCATATAAAAACGGCTTGAAAGTCGACCCTATTTGCCTTCTGCCCTGACGAACTTGGTCATACTGGAAGTGCTTGTAATTAAATCCTCCCACCCAACTCTTTACATGTCCATTAGTGGGATCCATCGACATCATCGAAGCGCGTAAATAATGCTTGTAATACCGCATGGAATCTAAAGGACTCATCACCGTGTCGATATCTCCTTTCCAGCTAAACACTGTCATGGGGGTAGGAACCTTAAAAGAATCCCATATATCTTCTTCGTCTTTCCCTGAGGCACGCATGGCCCTCCAGCGCTCAGATCTGCGAGCAGAACGCTCTAAAAGGGTGTCTATTTCCCCTTCACGTAATTCTAAAAAGGGAGCAGTAGGGTTTAAGGTTTTAGTATTTTGCTTGAAAAATTCTTCTTGTAAATTTTTCATGTGCGCCTCTACTGCCTGCTCTCCCATGGCTTGCAGGCGAGAATCAATGGTAGTGTAAATGCGAAGTCCATCACGATAAATATCATATTTTTCCCCATCATATTTTGGATTTTCTTTTACCCAGTTTTGCAAAAACTGCTTGACATAAGTACGAAAATAGGTGGCGAGTCCTTCACGGTGTGAGTCAGGAGTAAATTCTAATTCTAACGGAATATTTTGTAAAGAATCTTTTTCTTCTGCTGTAATAAAATCGTTGCGATACATCTGTTGGAAAACAACATTCCGTCGCTTTTGCGTCATTTCAAGCCGCCTTTTAGGATTAAATAAAGAAGAGTTTTTTAACATCCCCACTAAGGTGGCTCCTTCTTCTACAGAAAGGGTCATAGGGGTTTTATTAAAGTATATTTTTGCCGCAGACTTGATCCCGTCTGCTTGATAACCAAAATCATATATATTGAGATACATGGCGATGATTTCTTGTTTAGTATAGCGTCTTTCTAGCATAACGGCTAGCACCCATTCTTTGAATTTTTGCGTAATGGCTTGTACTTTATTACGCGAACGAACTCCAACAAATAATTGTCGGGCGAGTTGTTGGGTAATGGTACTTGCCCCTCCACGGCTTCCTAAATAAGCAATGGCACGAAAAGTCCCACGGAAATCAATCCCTGAATGGGAATAAAAACGCTCATCTTCTGTTGCAATTAAGGCGTTGACCAAATGATCTGGAAGTTCGTCAAACGCTATCGGAGTACGATTGTCATTGTAAAAGAATTTTCCTAAAATTTCCCCATCAGAAGAGATGATTTGCGTCGCTAAATTTGTTTTGGGATTTTCGAGCTGTTCCAATGGAGGCATAGGACCAAAAAGACCTAAAGCAGCACTTCCAAAAATCCCAGCAACGAACATATTGCCAATGAAAAAGCATAACCAAAAAACCTTGATTGGACCGCGAAAATCAATTGATTTACTCTTCTTTTTTACCTTTTTTGCCATGAATTATTCTCTTGCATTAATAGATAAACCTAACGATACTATCCCTGCTAATTGAGCTGCGGCTTTTTCTCTTCCACTCACTCGATTGGCTTGTGCAATTTCAATTGTTAGAGGAAAAGTTGCTTGCGTTTGCCAATTTTCTTTCCACCATAATTTACTTTCTTTTACCGAACTAAAGCCAGTCCCCAACCATTCTCCATTAGATTTAGCCATCGCATATTCTAAGGTGTCGCTTTCAATTAATGAATCTTTACTTTTTACTGTTGCTACTAAAAATATATTCGAAAAAGGATACGCTTGATCATTGCGCAAGTGAATATATAAATCTACAGGAACGGTTAAATTCTCTTGAATTGTAAATACGGCTGGCTGGTCTAATCTCCACCCATTAGGCGTGTTTTGGTCTTCTCTAAACAGAGTTTCTTTACCTCCACAGGAAGCGCATAATAATAATAAGATCAATAGGCTAATAAAGAAACGGTTATTGTCCATTTTTTTGAGGCGCTTTTCTATTGCGGTTGCGATTGCGATTGCGGTTTTTGTTTCGATTATTTTTCTTGTTTTTGGGGCGATCAAATCGATTAAGACTATCTTGTCCTACAACATTTTCAAAAACCTTTTCTTCCTGCTTAGGGGTAAGGTCTAAAGTGTATTCTTCTAAACTAACCACGGGTTCCTTCGCTTTATTCTTTCGAACAATTTCACTGGCTTGTTCATTGCTCAATAAATGCCAAGTCATCCATTCTCCCTTATAAGCATACCACATATACCCTTTAAAAATATCTACCTTTTGGCAAACGGCAATTCCTTTTTCAGTGTGGAGTTTTGTCTCTGTTTTAGGGAAAGATTTTAAGGCTTTTCGATAAGCGTCAAGTTCAAAATTAAGGCAGCATTTTAGTTTTCCACATTGCCCAGCTAATTTTTGAGGGTTTAAAGACAACTGCTGGTAACGTGCTGCAGCGGTTGAGACAGTTCTAAGGTCGGTTAGCCATGTTGAACAACACAGTTCACGCCCACAAGATCCTACTCCACCTAAGCGAGAAGCTTCTTGTCGAAGGCCAATCTGTCGCATTTCAATACGAATACTAAATGCCTGGGCCATGTCTTTAATGAGCTGACGAAAGTCAACACGATTTTCTGCCGTGTAATAGAAGGTCGCTTTTGACCCATCTCCTTGAAATTCTACATCGGAAATTTTCATCTCTAAACGCAAAAAAATGGCCATTTCTCTCGCGCGTTTTTGCACTTCGGCCTCCCGGTCGCGGGCTGCTTGCCATTTATCGATATCATTTTGGGTCGCTAGGCGATAAATCTTATTAATCTCCTCGCTGTCCTCTTTAATTTTCTTTTTTCGCAACTGAAAACGCACCAGTTCTCCTGTCAAGGTAACCATCCCAATGTCGTGGCCACTTTGGGCTTGCGTTGCGACTAAATCTCCTATTTTTAAAGACAGTCTTTCTTCGTTGCGAAAGTATTCTTTTCGGCTATTTTTAAACCGAACCTCAACTAAATCACAAGCGACTTCTCCACCTGCTAACTGCATATTTGCCAGCCAATCAAAGACGGTTAACTTATTACAGCTGTCAGTGCCACAAGTGCCATTGCTTTTACACCCTCTAGGGGTTCCATCTGCAGAAGTACAAGAAGCACATGCCATATGTTTAGTTTTTTGGTTCAAACGTAAAGATAGGAGGTTTTAACAAAACTGACCTACCAATAAAAGGTTAATGCACCTTAAATTTTAAAACCTCAGAACGGCCCTTTTTAAAGATTTTATTACTGTTATGCGTTCCTTTTCGCAAGGCACGTTGTTCTTCTATGGGAAGCTGAATAACTTCTTTACAAGGGTCTGAACAACAACTTTGCATTTTTTCTCCACAAGCCTCACATTGAATAAAAAGTAAATGACAGGCTTCGTTAGCACAATTGACATGGGTGTCACAAGCGGCACCACATTGGTGGCATTGCGCAATGATCTCCTCTGTTATACGTTCTCCACGGCGTTCATCAAAAACGAAATTTTTTCCAATAAATTTATTTTCTAATGCCTTGTCTTTGACTTGACGAGTATATTCAATAATCCCGCCCTCTAACTGATAAACGTTTTCAAAACCCTTGTGTTTAAGGTAAGCCGAAGCCTTTTCACAACGAATTCCTCCCGTACAATACATCAAAAGTTTTTTGTCCTTTTTGTGTTCAGAAAGGTCTTCTTCAATAATGGGTAAGGACTCCCTAAAAGTGTCAACATCTGGCGTAACTGCACCTTTAAAGTGACCTATTTCGCTTTCATAATGGTTGCGCATGTCTACACAAACAGTGCTAGGGTCGGCTAATAATTGATTGAATTCTTCTGCATTGACGTGCTTTCCTTTTTGGGTGACATCAAAGGAATCGTCTTCTAAGCCGTCTGCCACAATTTTATGACGCACCTTAATGGTGAGTTTTAAGAAAGACTTTAAGTCTTGCTCAACGGCAATATTCAAACGAATCCCCTCTAGAAAATCAATGCTGTCTAAATGGGCTTTAAACGCTTCAAATCTTGGCGCCGGAACAGATAACTGGGCATTGATCCCTTCTTTGGCCACATAAATACGCCCTAATACTTCTAGCTTGTCCCAAGCCAGAAATAGGTGATCTCTAAAAAGTTGTGGATTACCAATATGCGCATATTGATAGAACGATAAAGTGAGACGTTCTGTCCCTGCTTCTTCTAGCATCGCCGCTCTTTCTTGCGCACTCAATTTGTTGTACAGTTGCATGCTATAAACGTTTTAAGTGAGGAGCAAAGTTAATTAAAATTATAGATTCCTTTCGCTTTATTCATGAAGAGAGGAACAAGAAATTTCTTTCTCTTGATCGATTCTACTTTTGATAAGAATACGGTATCTTAATCCCTTTATAAAAATACGGAAATGAAATCATTGTGGTTAATGCTTAGCCAGCGGCGCTATTTTTCTCCTGCATGGGTCTTTGCTTCCATCAACATTATGGTAGGAACATGGATTCTATACCTGCCTTATATTAAAAAGCTGTTTCTGCTCAATGATGCTGAAGTAGGCAGTGCCCTTTTTTTTACCGCTTGTGGGTTACTCTTTTCTATTCCGCTAGTTCCAAAAATCAATAAAGCCTTTGGGGTGGGACGCTGTACTCAAATTGGGATAGTACTTTTATCATTGGCCTTTAACCTCCCACTAGTTGCGCCAAGCTATTCTACCCTTTGTGGAAGTTTGTTTTTAGTAGGCGTCTTTTCTGGTTTTACCGATATCTCCATGAATGCTGTCATCTCGATTATTGAGAAAAACGAAAAACAAAACCTTATGTCTGCCGCTCACGGTTTTTTTAGTCTAGGCGGGTTTTTAGGTGCCGGCCTAGGAAGTTTTCTCATTGGGCAAATCACCCCCCCTAGCATTCATATGCTCCTTATTACTTCTGTTGTTTTAATTACAAACCTCGCTTTAGCTCATCACTACACTAAAATTACTGAGCCCATAAAAGCTGGGCCTGCAACAAGCCCCTCACGCTTGAAAAACATCCTTCCCGTTTTAGGTTTATCCATGATTTCTTTTATTGTATTATTTAACGAAGGAGCAGTAGAACATTGGAGTAATTTATTCTTATTTGAAGTGGTAGAACTACCAGAAAACCAATCAGGTTTTGGTTTTGTGTTGTTTTCTCTTACCATGACCTTAGGACGTTTTTTAGGAGACGGCATAAGTCAAAAAATAGGAGCTATCAAAACCTTGACTTATGGATTTATTGCAGCAATGGCAGGCTATGGTTTAATTTTAACAGCTCAGATTTTGTGGAGTATCCTTGGTTTTGGTCTTTTAGGACTGGGGCTCTCTGTAGTCGTCCCAGAAATTGTTCGTTTAGCGGGACGAAATAAGCAACTTGACACCTCTCAAGCGATTTCTACTGTTTCTGGTATTGGTTTTGTAGGTTTTCTTATTGGCCCAGTACTTCTAGGCTTTATTGCGAATTGGACGACCTTGATCTACAGTTATCTCTTTTTATTGTTTTCTTTAGGGATCGCTCTAGGCATTGTTCAACTAAGGTTAAAGCGGCGGTATTGATTTTTTTTCTCCCTTTAATAACATAGGAGAAAAAGTTGTTCATAACCTCTTTAGGAGGAAGTTTAAGTAAAAGGCAGAAAGTCTTATTTTTATGCACAAACGAAAAAGAAACGATTATGGCCGACGATAAAGCCGCCAAATTAAAGGCACTCCAATTAACATTAGACAAACTCGATAAAACCTACGGTAAAGGTTCAGTGATGAAACTGGGCGACGAAGCGGTAGAAGAAGTAGAAGCGATCTCCTCTGGGTCAATAGGCCTTGATATCGCCTTAGGCGTGGGAGGATATCCTCGTGGGCGAGTGATTGAAATCTATGGGCCAGAATCTTCTGGTAAAACCACCCTGACCTTGCATGCCATTGCAGAATGTCAAAAACAAGGGGGCATTGCCGCTTTTATTGATGCAGAACACGCTTTTGACCGTTTTTATGCTGAAAAATTGGGGGTAGATATTTCAGAATTAATCATCTCACAACCCGATCACGGAGAGCAAGCCCTTGAAATCGCTGATAACCTCATCCGCTCTGGAGCAGTCGATATCGTTGTGATTGACTCGGTCGCGGCACTTACCCCTAAAAGTGAAATTGAAGGTGAAATGGGGGACTCAAAAATGGGACTTCATGCACGCCTAATGTCACAAGCTTTGCGTAAACTAACTGGTTCGATCTCTCGAACTAATTGTACCGTATTCTTTATCAATCAGTTGAGAGAAAAAATCGGAGTAATGTTTGGAAACCCCGAAACTACCACAGGGGGGAACGCTTTAAAATTCTATGCTTCTGTGCGCTTAGATATTCGCCGTTCAACGCAAATTAAAAATGCTGATGCAGCGGTATTAGGAAATAAAACAAGGGTAAAAGTGGTTAAAAACAAAGTGGCTCCTCCGTTTAAAACAACCGAGTTTGACATCATGTATGGAGACGGGATTTCAAAAATTGGAGAAATCATTGACCTGGGAGTAAATTATGAAATCATCAAGAAATCAGGCTCTTGGTTTAGCTATGGTGATACCAAATTAGGCCAAGGCCGTGATGCGGTTAAAACCCTCTTACAAGACAATCCAGATCTAATGGATGAGCTTGAAGGAAAAATCATGGCAACCCTTAAAGCGGTTAACGAATAATGCTTTTAACATTTTAATTGCATTGCCCCCAAAGAGATTTGGGGGTTTTTTATTTTGAGGCTTTCAGCCCAAAGTAAATCGGCACACTCGACAAAGCATACATCCCCAAAGAATAAATCGCCGCAACAATGGCAAAATCAGGTTGGTTTAGCGTAATCACCGCCAAACTAATGGTTAATGTCCCATTTTGAATCCCAGATTCTATCGCAATTGTTAAACCCTGTTTAAGGTTTAAACCAAACGCTTTTGCTAAGGCATAGCCCATTCCCATAGTGATGGCATTTAAAGCCACAACAATAGCTATGGTATCTCCTACATGCTTCTGAAATAGGTTAAATTCGCGTGCTAAAAGACCCAGAATTACCACGGCCAAGAAAACAGAAGAAGCGATGCGAACAGGGCGCTCCATTTTGTCTGCAAACTCAGGGGCGCGTTGTTTTACGAGCATCCCTATGCTTAAAGGGATCGCTAAAACAACAATTAACGTTTTAAAAATATCTGCTGTGGGAGAGGCCATATTAGCCGCTTCGGCTAAATAATTTGTATAGGCATAACCCACCCAAAAAGGAATGGTTACAATCGTTATCACACTATTGATGGCCGTCATACTGACCGAAAGGGCTAAATCTCCTTTGGCCAATAAAGTGACTAAATTAGAAGATGTTCCGCCTGGACAGGCGGCTAATAGTATCATCCCAATCGCGATAAAAGCAGGTGGCTCAAAAAGATAAACCAAGCCCAAGGCGACTAAAGGCAACAAAATAATTTGATTGGTCAACCCCAAAAGAACAGGCTTAGGGTTTTGAGCTACTCGTTTAAAATCGGCAAGGGTAAGGGTTAATCCCATTCCCATCATGATGACCATGATCGCAATCGCAAGAATAATCGATGCAGAAGAATCCATAGATTTCATTTATATAAAGAACCAAAATAATCCAAATAAATTAAGAACAATGGATGGCAACTGAAAAAAAGCCATTTTTTGGGCTTCTCCAAGACAAGACTTCAACCCCTAACTCCTAAATTGAAAATCTTAATTAACTTTAAGCATGCTTAGAAATCTGAATAAAATTTACCTAGTAGGTTTTTACTTTTTGATTTTGGCTTGTTCCAAAAAAACTCCTGAACCCGCCGAAATCGTAGAAGAAATCATCCACGTAGATCCATCGCCGACACCTCCATCAAGTGATCCAGCAGGTGATACACCCAATATTTTGTTTATTATTGCCGACGATATGGGCATTGATGCTACTCCCCGCTATGGTATTGGAAGCAACCTTCCTTCTATGCCTACACTGACTTCTTGGATGGACAATGGAATTCGTTTTTCAAATGTATGGACCAATCCGGTTTGTTCCCCCACCAGAGCAGCAATACTCACGGGTAAGTTCGGTTACAGGACAGGCGTTCTCATTACTTCTGTTGATCTCTTCAGCACCTTTCTAACGATTACTGGAAACACACAGCATGAAAGTCATGACAGTCAAAATTTTCTCCCTCTACTTACTACAGCAGGAGCTGGTACACGAAACTTTAATTATACCGAATATTTTGGGAACCGCCCGAATCAATCGGGCTATACCCTGCGCAACAGCTCATATAAATTAATTGTTTTTGACAATGGTAATCAAGCTTTGTATAATCTAGAAAATGATCCTTATGAAAGTAATAATCTTATGAATGCCAATCTATCGGATGATGCGCAAGTTGCTTATCAAGCCTTAATGGAAGAAGCCGTAAGGATTCGACAATAATTAAGCGTTTGCTTGTGCAATGGCTTTTTCCAAGGCAACAGCTTCAAATTGAAGCCCTTTAGGATCATCGCGCAAACCTTTGTCAATGATCTTTCGAGCAGCATCTTGTAAGCCTTCTAATTCTTCAATGGCCTTGGGAGGCAGTATTTCTGAATAAGTTTGTACCCTTAATTCGCCTGGGTAACCAAAGTTTGGATACCAGGGGTGCTTTCGTTTACAATCATAAAAGACCATGGGTACCACGGGTAATTGATGGTCAATGGCAATTTTAAAAGCCCCTCTTTTAAATGGATTGAGAAAGACGGTATCATCCTCATAGGAAACCTCTGGAAAAACACAGATACTGTAGCCTAAGGCAAGTTTCTTTTCGGCCCGGCCATATACCTCCCAGCGACTTTTCTTGTCACTGCGATTAACCATAATCGCTGCACGCTTGTAGAGATAACCAAAGATGGGAATCTTTACCAGCTCTTTTTTTCCAACAAATACAAAGGGATTTTTTGACACCCTTAGCATAACGAATGGATCGATATAGCTGGTATGATTCGCTACTAAAACATAAGAGGTTCTTTTAGGTAAAGGCTTAGCATATCGAATTTTTGTGTAAAACCCACTTCCGCCCAAAATGATTGGCGCCCAGATATTTCGAGCAACCCAAAACACAAAAGTGTACCCTTTTGGAAATAATAAAGCAATGGCTAAAAAAGGGAATAAAAAAGGAACGGGAATCGCGGCCAAGAGATAAAACCATATCCGCCACAAGCGAGTAAGTATTTTTTTCACAGTTTCAAATGTAGCAATTTGGAATTAGTTTTGGGGAAATAAAGTACATTTGTGGAAAACATTTTCCATGGCCAGAATCTTAACCGGTGTACAAAGTACAGGCACCCCCCACTTAGGAAATTTATTAGGCGCTGTTCTCCCTGCCATTGCCATGGCAGAAGAGGCAGAAAATGAATCCTTTCTCTTTATCGCAGACCTACATTCTTTGACACAAATCAAAGACGGTACTACCTTAAGACAACACACCTTTAACACTGCAGCAGCGTGGCTAGCCTGTGGTTTAGATACAGATAAAACCGTTTTTTATAAACAGAGTGATGTAAGTGAAGTCACCGAATTAGCCTGGTATCTCAATTGTTTCTACCCCTATCAACGCCTCACTTTAGCCCACTCATTTAAAGATAAAGCAGATCGTTTACAGGACGTCAATGCGGGTCTTTTTAGTTATCCCATGTTGATGGCAGCAGATATTTTATTGTATGACGCAGATATCGTCCCAGTAGGAAAAGATCAACTACAACATTTAGAAATGACTAGAGATGTTGGGGCGAGATTTAATAATCAACAGGGAGAAACCTTTGTTTTACCACAGGCTAAAATTCAAGAGGCTACGCAATATGTCCCTGGTACTGATGGTGAAAAAATGTCTAAATCAAAAAATAATATCATTGATGTTTTCTTAGCCGAAAAGAAGCTGCGCAAACAAATCATGGGAATTAAAACAGATTCTACTCCCCTTGAAGACCCAAAAGATCCCGAGAAGTGTAATGTCTTTGCGCTTTATTCCCTTTTGGCCAATCCTGCTCAAATTGAGGCACTTCGACAGCAATATCTCGCTGGCGGAATGGGGTATGGGCATGCAAAGCAAGCCTTGTTTGACCTTATCATGGAAACCTTTGAAGAGCCGCGAAAACGCTATGATTACTATCAAGCAAATCCTGCCGAGGTCACCATTGCTTTGACCAAAGGTGCCAAAAAAGCCCGTGAAATAGCCCATGAAGTTTTATTAAGAGTACGCAACAAAATAGGCTACTAACTAGGACCGCTCAAATTTATTCCCCCCCTATAGAACGAATTGCTCCCTTTAATTCCAATTGAAGTAATAATTCGGCTGTTGTGGCAATGGGTTGCTTAGATTTCAAGGATAATTCATCTAAAGTAGACGCTTCTTCGAGACAGGAAAAGAGTTGCTCTTCTGTCTCTGACAAGTCGAGAAAAAGAGGCTTTTGCACACTTTTCGTTTTTCTTTCTTCCCAATTCATCCATTGAAATAAATCCTTTCCATGACGAATCATGCGTGCCTGGTCGTTTTTAATCAACCGTAAACAACCCAAACTTTTAGAGTCTGTAGGACGTCCAGGAAAAGCAAAAACCTTCCGGCCATAAGCTAAAGCGTGATCTGCGGTAACAAGACTTCCGCCTTTTTCTCCTGACTCAATAACAACAGTAGCATGTGCTACACCAGAAATAATACGATTGCGTTTTAAAAAATTAGGCCGTTCAAATGGATCCTTTGACCAAAACTCTGTGATAAAAGCCCCCTGTTTTAATAATGACGCAACATATTTGCTGTGGCTAGCGGGATACCATTGACCAAAAGAATGTCCTAATACCGCTACTGTTTCTAAACCTAACTCGATCGCTTTTTTATGGGCAGTAATATCAATTCCATGGGCAAAACCGCTAATAATTATTGGATTATATGGCGCAAGATCGACTAACAAACCTTCACAAAGACGAATCCCTGCCCTAGTAGGTGTTCGGGTCCCAACAATACTTATGATACGGGGGGTTTTCCAATTAACTTCCCCTTTTTGAAAAAAAACAATCGGAGGGTCTGCTGTATGTGATAATGCGAGTGGATAGTTCTCTTCCCCATAAATAAAGAGCTCTAAGTCCTGTTCTTTTATTCTTTTTCCCTCTTTTTTAGGTCGGCTAAATACGGTTTCCACGACCTTATATGTTTAAGATGAGAAGGGTCTATTCCATTAATTTCTAACAATTTATCTATAGGTGCTTCAAGTGCATTAATTGCGCCATTGCAATGGTCGATGAGCTTTTTAATTCTGCGAGGGCCTAAGTTGGGGATACAGCAAAGCAATAAAACGGCTTGTTGAGACGTTAAGGTCATAGTTTCCGGGTTTATTTGGGGGTTTTTACAGCTTCAAAATAGGAAGAAAATATTATTTGCTATCTTTGGTTCATGATTTTGACACAATACATCAAAGAATTGCTTTTTCAACAGGAATGCGTCACCCTTCCAGGGTTTGGCTCTTTTGTTTCCCAAAATCATCCCATTAAAGTGAACCGCTTTACAGGTGAATTTACGCCGCCCTTAAGAACAATTTCTTTTAATCGATTGATTCAAGAGAACGACGGTCTTTTAGCCAGCTATATCGCTAGAAGAGAAAATATCGCTTACAACGATGCACTTGTTGAGATTGAAAAAGAATGTGCTCAATGGAATAAACGTCTTGACAAAGACTCTCTTATCCTTCCTGGAATAGGGGAATTTTCTTTGAATGCTGAAAATAAATTACGCTTTTTACCCCATGGAAAAATCAACTTTGATGCCACAGCTTTGGGATTAAAGGCTTTTCAAAAAACACCGCTTAAAGCTCAAATTAAAGCGGCATCTGTAGTGCCTCCCGTTTCTAATGCTTCATCTAAATCAAGCCCTATGCAAGACAACAAAGAATCTCTCGCCTTTACGCCAGAAAAAAAAGAAGATGATCGTTCCCCTTTTGCAAAATACGCTGTTATCGGTGTAATTGCAGTGGCCATTCTTGGCGCAGCCTATTATTTGGGGAACCAATACCTGGAAAGTGAACGCTTAAAATCAACCCAACTTGCAGAACAACGCATTGCTAAAAATGTTGAAGAAGCGTCTTTTGATCTAGGTTCAATCGCTGCTATCTCTTATGAAACCGAAGCAAAGGTTGAAACTGTACAAGACAATACCATCACGGTCGAAAGTGGTCAGTTTTACAGTGTTATTGCTGGAAGTTTTCGCGATCAAGCCAATGCCGAACGCAAATTAGCCGCTTTAAAAGAACAAGGTTTTGAAAAGGCCACTTATGCAGCGCAAAGCCCAGACGGTTTAATTCGTGTGGCTTATGGCCGTTTTGAATCAAAAAGACAAGCCTATTCCCTGCTTAGTTTTATCAATAATAGCTTAGAAGAAGAAGCCTGGTATTTAGTAGAGGGCTACTAAACTACATGCGATAGACCCAGCTCTTTGGGTTAACGGGTGTGGTGTTTTGAAAAACAGAAAACTTTAGTTCACTTTTTCCACTTGTGGGATGCGTAAAAACCTCCCCTATGGCTTGTTTTGCATCAATCGTTTCTCCTTTTTTAACATAGACCACCGCAAGGTTTGAATAGCTAGTGATATAATTCCCGTGCTGGATTAACACCCCTGGATTACTGCCTTTAAACGAAAAAACCTGCATAACTTTTCCTTTAAAAACAGAGCGCACTTTTGCGTTTCCAGGTGTAGCTATAGTTACCCCATTGCTTTGGATTTTTGTGGTTTTAACCACCGGATGAGTTTGTGTTCCAAAACCAAGGGTCACCACCCCTTGTTCTACTGGCCAGGGAAGTTTCCCTTTATTTGCAGTAAAGTTTTTCCCGATTAATTGTGCCTCTGGGGTCAAAGTGAAAACTGCCTTGTTTTTACCCGCTGCTGCCTTATTTGAGGCGGTAATAGCTGCCCTAATTAAGCGTTGTATTTCTTTATCAAAGGCCGCTATTTGACGTTGTTTCTTTTGAATTTGTCTCGATAAAGACCGTTCGTTCTTCTTTAAGGCAGTAATGCGTTCTTTCTGTTCAAGTCTTTCACCTGTAAGTTCATTTTGCGCTATCCTGTTTTCTTTGATAAGCGTGTCCTTCTTTTGCTTTTGAATGGCCAGGCTTACATTTAAAGCCTCTAAAGCCTTTGTCTTTTCTGCAATCATAAGGCCTTGTTTTTTTCTAAAGGCAGCGTATTGCTTGAGGTATTGAAATCGTTTATAGGCCTGTAAAAAACTTTCTGAGGAAAATAAAAACATCAATCTGCTTTTTGCAGACTTACTTGCATAAGCATAGCGAATCATTTCTGCATAATCTGCTTTTAAATCCTTGAGTTCTTTTTCTTGCCGAGTAATGGTTCTTTGATTCACGCTAATTTGCTGAGTCAAACGATTGGCTTCTTCGTTTGTGACCTTGATCAATCGTTGCCTTAAGCCGATCTTGACGGCAAGATCTTCTATCTCGGTCAAAGCATTTTTCTTTTGCTTTTTATTGGTAAACAAAAGGGTGTTAATCTGTTTAATTTCGGCCCGAAGTTGTTTTCGCTGAGCTTCTAATTTCGCCTGTCTATTATCTTGGCCCCATGCTATGGCTAGGAGAAGAAATAAGAAAATACTAAGGCTTTTTTTAAGAAACATTTATAACTCAATTTTCTTATATCCAGCGGGAATACTAAAAGGAACGGTTAGTTTTTTGGGGAAATCCACCCTGAGATAATCCAGTGAAATCTGTAAAAAATTGGTTCCGTCAAAAGTAGAAACTTCGATTTTTTTTGGAACTATTTTTCCTTCTACTTGTTGATATTGTGTGTATTTAATGCTTAAACTTTGACCACTTGCTGCGACCAGGAAACGCTGTTCCTTTAAACGAAAATTAACGGGGTCATAAAAATAGGTGGGTCGAAAACGAAGTCCTTTGGTTTTTGGGCTTAACACATAATATTGAGGGTGAGAAATGCGATCAAATTTTTCATTTCTAAAATCAGAAATAGGATAGCCCAAAAAGATATTCTGTAAATCATTAAAGCTAAAGTTTGTTCCTAGCTGTTGATTGA
The DNA here is from genome assembly GCA_022424955.1 of Flavobacteriaceae bacterium. Classification (GTDB taxonomy): domain Bacteria; phylum Bacteroidota; class Bacteroidia; order Flavobacteriales; family Flavobacteriaceae; genus Arcticimaribacter. The sequence continues at coordinate 19,859 of JAKMGK010000060.1, read as the reverse complement.
TAAAGGCTATATCGCCTTTATAATAGGTTTTTTGGAACTTTTCATAGAACTTAATCTCTTCTGGCGTAATCAATACTTTTGCGATAGGAATAAGCATGTTTGCGCTCATCCAAAAAGTTTTGTTGTCTTCTAAGCGAAAATTGACATTAACACTTTGTTTGCGCTTTTGGTCATTGTATTCTGCTTTAATACGTGCCCTAAAGGTGCTTATATTTTCTTCTGCTTTAAGAATTTCTGCTGTCAATGCTTTTAATTCGACTCGTTTAACAGGCGCTTTGTTGGGTAAAACCCGCACTGATTTACAAGCAGTCGTAAAAACTAAAAACAAAATCAAATAAAAATATGGGCTGGTTTTTTTCATTTTAATTTAAAACGGAATAATCTCCTAAACTTATACTTGTGTACTCTCCATTATAACGCACATGATTGCCTATCATTGCCTTGTTCAGGCTTGCATTCTCAATAATCGTTTGTTTTTGAATCATAGAATCTTTCGCACTAACGTTAATCAATTGACTTCCTTCTCCTATAGAAACCCCTGGGCCCACAGTGCTATGCTTTAACACAACATTCTTGCCAATATAACAAGGGGGTATAATTGTGCTGTTTTCAAGGGTCGCGCTAGGATCGATTAAATCTTTCCCTTCTGCTGCTAAGAAGTGAAGCATTTTAGTATTTGTGGCGACTGTTATCTCTTTGTTACCACAATCCATCCATTCGGTCACTTCTCCAGGAACAAAACGTTTTCCGTTACGCATCATTCCTTTTATCCCATCGTTGATTTGATATTCACCCCCATGGGTGAGTTGTTGATCAATCACTGCCTGAAGTTCTATTTTTAAGTCTTCAATGGCCTTAAAGTAGTAAATCCCTATCACGGCAAGGTCTGAAACAAATTGTGCTGGCTTTTCAACTAGTTCAGTAATGGCGTTTGTTGTATCGAGCTGGACCACCCCATAAGCCGATGGATTATCGACTTTTTTAACCCAGATTTGTGCATCTGCAGCAGGGTCAATATGGAAATCTGCTCGTATTAGGGTATCGGCATACGCCACAACGGCAGGCCCGCTTAAGGATGGGGCTGCACACATAATTGCATGGCCCGTACCCAAAGGGTTTAATTGGCGGTAGATACTAGCTTTAGCTCCCAGATTTTGAGCAATCTTTTCTAGGTGAGCAACTATTTCGTCGCCAAAAAAGGCTGGATCCCCTAAAATAAAAGCCACTTCTTCTATGGGTTGATTGACCACCCCTGCAATATCATTAACCAACTGTTCAACTATGGGGGTTCCTGCAACAGGAACGAGCGGTTTAGGGACGGTTAAAGTATGGGGTCTAAGTCGCGAACCTCGACCCGCCATGGGAACAATTATTTTCATCGAATCTTTTTATTTTTTCCCTGTGCTTCCAAATCCTCCTTCCCCACGGGCGGTAGTATCAAGGGTTGATACAAGCTCCCAGTCCACTTGGGTATATTGTGCAACGACTAGTTGAGCAATACGTTCTCCTGGTGCTATTTCTACGGCCTCATTAGAAAGGTTTACTAAAATGACCCCAATTTCACCGCGATAATCTGCATCAATCGTTCCCGGAGCGTTTAAAACAGTAATCCCGTATTTTGCGGCTAGACCAGAACGAGGTCTAACTTGGGCTTCATGCCCCTCTGGAAGGGCAATTTTAAGGCCTGTACCAATTATTTTACGCTCTAATGGTTGCAAGCTAATGGGCTGATCTAAAACAGCTTTTAGATCTAGCCCTGCAGAAGATACCGTGGCATAGGCCGGCAAATCATAAGGGCTATCGTTAATCACAGGAAGTTGAATCATATCAAAATTTTCTTTTTTTAAAAATACAAAATGTGTGCGCAAGAATAACCTCCTTATAAAGGAGATATCCTTAGGTTATTAACGGTTTTTTTCATCGCGAATAACTGACTTTACCATATTTATCGCACACATATTTCCACCAGAAAAAAAGTATTAAAACCAACGTTCTTTCGATCCTATATTTTTTAAAATTTGACGAGGAGATTGGTGTTTTATTGGGTTATTTTGTCTTTATCTTAGAGATTAGTTATATTTTACCTAAACTATTTTGATCAATGCGAATACTAATTGTACCCGATTCATTTAAGGAAAGTTTATCTGCCCGCGACGTAGGCAAAGCAATAAAAAGAGGAATTAAAAATTGTCTTTCAACTGCAGAAGTAGTAAATATCCCCTTTTCAGATGGTGGCGAGGGTGCGCTTGATGTTTTATGTTCGCATGCAGACGGAAAACTGGTGGAATGTGAAACATATAATGCTATAGGAGGAAAAATTTGGGCAAACTATTTCATGTTCGAAAAGGAAAAATGTGCATGGATAGAATTGTCTCAAGCTTCTGGTCTAGCTCAAATCCCGTTAGAACAACGCGATGTTCTTCGCGCCTCTACCTTTGGGACAGGAATTTTAATCAAAGATGCTATAGTAAAGGGATGCACCCAAATTATTTTGGGAATAGGTGGAAGTGCTACCAATGATGGAGGTGCTGGAATTTTTCAAGCATTGGGCGGACAGCTTTTAGATCAGAACGGAAAAGCAATAGCTTTGGGAGGCGGTGCTCTTAACGATCTAGACAGTATTGTTGCTGCCCCTATTGACGCAAAAATTAAATGGAAAATTGCTTGCGATGTTAACAACCCTTTATTGGGGAAAAACGGAGCTACTGCTGTTTATGGTCCGCAAAAAGGGGCGTCTGCTACTGACATCCAAATGTTAGAAAATGGCTTGTCCAATTTGTCTAAGTGTTGTCAAAAAAAGTTTGATCGAAATATGGAAGGTGTTGAAGGAGGTGGAGCTGCTGGAGGCACTGCTGCAGGTATGTTTGGCTTTTTTAATGCAACTTTGGAACCTGGGTTTTCTCATTTGGCAGAGATGATTCAGCTTGAAAAATTCGTTGCCAATGCAAATCTGATCTTTACCGCAGAAGGAAAAATGGACACACAATCTATCAATGGAAAACTCACGGTAGGAATAGCACGTATGGCCAAAAACCACAAAATCCCAATCATTGGACTGACGGCTAATTTACAAGGGCCTCATGAATCCTTTTATAAAGAAGGTTTCACGGCAGTTTTTCCAATTCAAGATAGACCCATGTCAATGAAAGAGTCTAAAGCCGAAGTTAAAAAACTTCTTGAAACTGCTGCACAAAATGTTTTTAGAGCCTTTAATAGATAATTCGTAAAAATCTACCCTATCAAGAACGAATCCTCTAGATTTACATTTATAAAATATGTCTAAAAACATTCCTCCTTTTCGTTTTCAGCCTCAATTCCAATATCGCCTTTTGGGTGGAGGAAAATTGAAAACAAAACTAAATAAAAACTGCAAAGACGAAGGTATTGGTGAGTCTTGGAGAATTTCTGCTGTTGATGGCTTCCCCTCTGTAATCGAAGATGGGCAGTGGAAAGGGAAAACGCTCCCCGAAATGAACGCCGCATTTCCCGAAGCAATTTTGGGTAAAAAATGTATCGCTAGCTATGGGAACACCTTTCCTTTATTGATCAAGTTTATCGATGCACTTTTACCGCTTTCAGTTCAAGTACACCCCAATGATTAGTTGGTAAAGATGCGACACAACGCAAGTGGAAAAAATGAAATGTGGCATATCCTTGATGCTGACCCCGATGCTGAATTGATCCTGGGGTTTAATCAAAATATTGATGCCGAACAATATGCAGGATTATTGGCCGAGGACCGCATTGAAGAGGTGCTCCACCGTGAAAAAGTAACCGCTGGAGATGTGGTCAATGTGCCAGCAGGGTTAATTCACGCCATTGGTGGAGGTGTACTTCTAGCCGAGATACAACAATCGTCTGATGTAACCTATCGGGTGTATGATTTTAACCGCATTGATACTAAAACTGGTGAAACACGCGAATTACATACACAGCAAGCCATTGATGCGCTGGATTTTTCTGCACATAAAAAACACAAAATAAACTATTCTAAAGACCTCAACCGAGTCAATACTATCCTCAAAACTGCTTATTTTACAACCGCTTTCTTACCCATTGAGGGGGCTTACCCCATGGATTATTCGAAAAGAGCGGCCTTTAGTATTTTAATTTGTATTGATGGGACGCTTACTGTAACGTCAAATGATCACATCTTGTCTTTAGAAAAGGGGCAGTGTGTGTTAATTCCTGCAGCTTTAAATGAGGTTGTTTTCCAAGGCAAGGCCCAGCTACTAGACGTTACCGTCTAGTGTATTCCATTCCTCTTTTAAAATGGCATAAGAAAAGTTGTCTGTCCACCCAGAAGCTAATGGGAGGATCTTTCGATGAATTCCTTCCCGAATCATTCCTGCTTTTTCTAGCACCCGAATAGAAGCGTGATTATGAACCGCTACTCCTGCTTCTACACGATGTAAATCTAAGGCGTTAAAACAGTGTTTGATAAGTTGTTTTACAAGTTCGGTCCCCAAGCCTTTATTCCATTGATTAGGCTGAAGGGAGTAGCTTATTTCTGCCTTTTTAAATCGTTGCGGAGCAAGGCTTATTCCGGCTTCGCCGATAAAAATATTCTCCTTGTTATATAGAGCCCATCCCAGGGCCTCTTCATGAAGGGGCGAGAGTTTGTCGGCTAAGATTTCAGCGGTAGTTGCTAAGTCCTTCGGGAGGCCAATGGTGTTGTTTCGAGCGACTTCTGGAAAGGAATGTAAGACATTAATTGGCGCAATATGTTCTTCTTTTAAAGGAATAAAAGAAATGTTTTCTGAATGGAATTTAATTATTACTTTCATTTAATTCGCCTGCTTGAGATATAGAAAATGATAATGATCACTAAAGCGATTATTTCAAAGCCCAATTCAATATAAGTAAAATGTTGGTCAATTTCGTCTCCTACTGCCTCGATCACAGGGATCATATGTCCCGTAGAGCCAAAACCAAAAAGATTGATCCCGTTAGTGGGTTGCATTCCTTGAAACAAGATGGCGTCTGATTCTCCCGTGAGAACGTTTCGTTGATCGTATCGATTAGGAGAAGAAGGATCATCATTAAATTGACCTCCTAAGGCACCAACCCCCGCCGGGGCACAGGCTAACAAATAGCCCTCTTCTCGGGGCATTAACTTTCGAGATTCCGTAAAAAAAGTTATAAAGCAGTTTACGTTGATTGTACCGCCGATTTGTTGGAATGATCCATCTGGTTCAAAATCCCAGTCAATTCCAGCAAAGCCAATATCATCTACTAAATCTTTAATTTGTTGGCAATCAATATTATAGGAGTTTTCATCTCTTCAATAAGTTTCATCACCAAAAGAGAGAATCACATTAATCCCCTTCGTTTTCAAAGCGGCAACACTCTCCTTTAAAGTACAGCCGTCATAGAGGACTTCTATTCCTGTGCCAGAAAGATCATAACTGCCTTTTTCGTATTGTGAATTTGGCTTAGCAAACCCTAAAAAAAGGTGGTTTACAAAAGCCGGAGCATCTCTTAATTTAGATTCTTGTCCTATACTAACCCAGTTTTCTGACCAGGAAGGAAAATAGGCAAGAATTACCGGAGCGTCTATGGGAAAAGCATCGCCCCCTGTGCTACTTGAAATGCTTGTTGTAGTTGTAGCTACAGTAGTTCCACCATTAGTTGTGTTGGTAACAGCAGTAGTGGGTGAAATAATACTTGTTTGCGGAGTTTCAGTCATTATGTCCGATGGGGTTTTGTCTTTTTTACAGGCAAAAAGGACACAGCAAAGAAACAAAAGGGTATAGTTGCTAAAGAGATTTTTCATGGCAGAATGGGTTATGCCACAAGCCAATACAGGCTACTTCTGGTAGGGAGAAGATTCTTATAGATATGACTTGGGGTGTTATTACAGGAATAAATGTATAAAAAAAGCCCCTACATTAGATAGAGGCCTTAAAAATGATAATCTAAAAAGTACTAGTTGTTGAGGGCTTCTGCACCACCAACGATTTCTAAAATTTCATTTGTAATGGCAGCTTGACGTGCTTTATTGTAGGTCAATTTAAGTTGGTCCCTTAGTTCTGTTGCGTTATCTGTGGCTTTGTGCATGGCAGTCATTCGAGCTCCATGTTCACTGGCAAAAGAATCCCTTAAGGCTTTAAAGAGTTGCATCTTGACACTCTTAGGCAATAGTTCGTTAACTATTTCTTCTTGCGTAGGCTCAAAGATATAGTCTGCCGTTGCGCTATTGCTGTCTTCTGTTTCTGCAGAGATAGGCAATAAAGTTTCTGAAGTAACAATCTGTGTTGCGGCATTTTTAAAACGGTTGTAAACCACATCCACACGGTCGTATTCTTTCTGGGCAAATGCCTCCATAAAGGCCTCTGCGATATCACTGGCATTATTAAAGCTTAAGTCATCAAAAATCGCATTATTATTTGCGTTGATGTTGTTGTTTTTAGCAAGAATATCGTTTCCTTTTTTTCCTAGCGTGATAAGGTCAACGCTTTCGTTTGCATGCTTTGCAAGGTAACTATTCGTCGCTTTAATGATATTAGAATTGAACCCACCACATAAACCGCGATTAGAGGTAATGACAACTAACAAGGCCTTTTTTACAGGACGAACCTGCGTGTAAGGGTTGGGCGTATCACCATCAATTGCGCCACTTAGGTTTTGGATCAGCTCTGTTAACTTGTCTGAATACGGTCGCATAGCGGTAATCGCATCTTGCGCTTTTTTAAGCTTTGCAGCTGAAACCATTTTCATGGCAGAAGTGATCTGCATGGTCGAGGAGACCGAGGCAATCCGATTACGTATTTCTTTTAAGTTCGCCATAGCGATTTATTCAAATTGAGCAGAAATACTTTTCGCCACTGCATTGAGGGTGTCGAGTACTTCGTCTGTTAATTTACCTGCTTTTATGGTGTCTAAGGTTTCGCGATGTTTTGCATTAAGCTCTTCTAAATAAGCTGTTTCAAAGGCTTTTACTTGATCAACAGGGACATTTCTCAATAAGTTTTTTGATCCAGCATAGATGATGGCTGTTTGATCTTCTACCGTATAGGGATCATTTTGAGCTTGCTTTAAGATTTCAACATTACGGCGCCCTTTTTCAATTACATTAAGGGTCGCTGCATCAAGGTCTGAACCAAACTTTGCAAAAGCTTCTAGTTCGCGGAACTGTGCTTGGTCTAGTTTTAAGGTCCCTGATACTTTTTTCATCGACTTAATCTGTGCTGAACCTCCAACACGAGAAACCGAAATTCCCACGTTAATCGCTGGACGAACCCCAGAGTTAAATAAGTCGGATTCTAAGAAAATCTGCCCATCTGTGATCGAAATTACATTCGTTGGGATATAAGCAGAAACGTCTCCTGCTTGTGTTTCGATAATGGGTAAAGCGGTTAGAGAACCTCCTCCTTTTACTTTGTCTTTTAAAGCGTCAGGAAGATCGTTCATTCCTTTTGCGATATCGTCATCGGCAATCACTTTTGCAGCACGCTCTAATAAACGCGAGTGTAAGTAGAATACATCTCCAGGATAAGCTTCACGTCCCGGTGGGCGACGTAATAATAAAGATACCTCACGGTAAGCAACAGCTTGTTTAGATAAATCATCATAGATGATTAAAGCTGGACGACCCGTGTCTCTAAAGTACTCTCCAATAGCCGCTCCTGCCATAGGGGCATATACCTGCATTGGTGCTGGGTCTGATGCGTTAGCGGCAACAATGGTTGTATAGGCTAGTGCTCCCTTATCTTCTAATGTTTTTGCAATGGCAGCAACTGTAGATGCTTTCTGTCCAATGGCAACATAGATACAGTACACAGGCTCGCCGGCATCATAAAATTCTTTTTGATTTAAAATAGTATCAATACAAACGGTTGTTTTTCCAGTTTGACGGTCACCAATCACTAATTCACGCTGTCCACGCCCTACAGGAATCATCGCATCGATCGATTTAATTCCAGTTTGCATGGGTTCGTTTACGGGTTGACGATAGATTACCCCAGGCGCTTTACGCTCTAATGGCATCTCAAACAGGTCTGCTTCAATAGCGCCTTTACCATCAATTGGGGTTCCTAATGTATTAACTACTCGTCCCACAATTCCTTCACCCACTTGAATAGAGGCAATGGTATCGGTGCGTTTTACGGTGTCACCTTCTTTTAAACCTTTTGAAGGGCCTAATAATACCACCCCTACATTGTCTTCTTCAAGGTTTAAGACCATTCCTTCTAAGCCAGAGTCAAAGCGAACTAATTCTCCGTATTGTGCGTTAGAAAGGCCATATACACGGGCGATTCCATCTCCAACTTCCAATACTGTTCCCACTTCGTCTAAAGAAGAAGTCATGTCCATTCCTGCTAGTTGGTCTTTTAAGATTGCTGAAACTTCAGCGGGTTTAATTGCTGCCATAGTTTTTTATTTATGCGCTATAATTCGTTTGTGTCAATTCTCTTTTCAATTGATCTAATTGATGGGCAACACTTGCGTTGTATTGCAAATCGCCAATTCGAAGGATAAATCCTCCCGTAATGGATGGATCAATTTTGTTTTCTAGGCTAATGTGAGCAGAAGACATCTCTTTTGCTTTAGCTAAGATTACTTTTTCTAAATCAGGGGTTAAAGCAACAGCTGTTGTGACAACCGCGGTTTCTTTACCTTGATGTTTTTTTAATAAAGACAAATATGCCGTAGCAACTTGAGCAAGCAAATCAATACGGTTATTGTTTGCTAAAAGGGCAATAAGCTGATTGCTGAGAGGCTGCAAGGCAGAAAACACGTTTACTAAGGCGTCTTGTTTTGCTTGGTTTGCCACAACAGGATTTTCTAAAAAAACCGACAGCTCTTTATTTGCCTCGAACACGGCAACAATTTCTTGCATATCTTTTACAACAGCTTCTTCTTTCTTTTGTTCTAAAGAAAGATTTAGGGCTGCTTTTGCATATCGTAATGCGGCACGCGTGTTTTTCATCGCTTATTTAATCTCTATATCGTTCACTAGTTTTTCAACCAGTTGTTCTTGTTTCTTTTGATCGGCTAATTCTCCTTGTAAAACTTTTTGCGCGATATCCACAGATAATCCAGCTACTTGAGCTTTTATATCGTTGATTGCGGCATTTTTTTCTTGCTGAATTGCCTCTTGTGTCGCTGCAGCAATTTTATCTGCTTCTGCTTGAGCAGCTTCTTTAGCATCGTTCACAATTTGAGTGCTTGTTTTCTTTGCCTCTGCTAAAAGGGCATCGCGTTCTACTCTCGCTTCTTTTAAGATACGTTTGTTATCTGCTTGCACCGCTTCCATGTCTGCTTTCGCCTTTTCGGCTGCTTCAAGGGAATCTTTAATGGTATTTTCGCGTTCTTCTACAGCAGACAAAATAGGTTTCCAAGCGTATTTAGCTAAGAGTAATAAAAGCCCCACAAACAGTAGTGTTTGCCAAAAAAATAAACCTAACGAAAATTCTTCTAATAATTTTTCCATATTCTGTTGAGTTATTCAATCGAAAAAAACAAAGCTACCGCCAACCGCGTGCAGCTTTGTTTCTAAATGATTTAGTTATACTGCGAATAATGCAGCAAAACCAATTCCTTCAATTAAGGCAGCAGCGATTAACATTGCTGTCTGAATTTTTCCGTAAGCTTCAGGTTGACGAGCAATTGCGTCCATTGCAGATCCACCGATACGACCGATCCCCATTCCGACACCAATTACAACTAATCCTGCTCCTACCATTACTGGAATTTCCATAGTGTTTGATTTAAATTAGACAATCATTATAACTATACACATGCATAGCTTTTGGTTTAATGATGCTCATGCTCCTCGGCGGCAAAGCCGAAGTAAAGTGCAGAAAGCATCGTAAATATATATGCCTGTAATAAGGCAACTAAAACTTCAATTAACGATATAGCAAAAGCAAGTCCAAAAGACAAGGGGCTTCCTAACCAGCTTTTAAATATGAACATTAGCCCAATTAAACTCATCAAAACGATATGACCTGCTTGCATATTCGCATATAAACGAATCAATAGAGAAAACGGTTTAATAAAGACCCCAAGTACTTCAATAGGAATCAATATAATGTAAAGCGGCACTTTAGCATACCATGCCATACTACTGCCTAATGGATCAAAAATATGTAACCAGTAATCTTTTGTTCCTGTAAGATTTGTGATTAAAAAAGTCAATAGTGCTAGCCCAAAGGTCACAGCAATATTTCCGGTAACATTCACTCCTAGCGGGGTTAAGCCTAAAATATTAAGGAACCAAATAAAGAAAAAAACCGTTAGCAAAAAACTCATGTACTTTTTGTATTTCTTTTCCCCAATATTTGGTCTTGCAATATCATCTCTAACATATAAAACAATGGGTTCAAAGAAACGTCCAACTCCTGCGGCAACACCCCCGTTCTTTGCATAAGAATCTGCTAAACTCTTAAATAAGAAAAACATTAAAGCGAAGACTAAAATCATACTTACAACGCTTTTTGTAATAGACAAGTCTAAAGGCTTAAGGTTAGTGGGATGATTTGTCTCGTCTAAGTTTATCGTTCCTTCTGCATCTGTCTTATAAATCTTGTTGTGGTAGAGGGCATAGTAATTACCGTCGACTGCAGCTACTGTTTCTCCGTGATGGAATTTAGAAGAAGAAAAAACTTTGAGGCCATTATCCCATAAAATAATTGGTAATGGAGCCCCTACATAAACATGCTCTCCCGCCTCGTTTGTATATGAAAACAAACTAAAGTCATAAGAGTCCAGCAAGTGATGTGCAATATATTCTTTGATTTCGGTTTTGAGGTCGCCCCCATTAGCGTCTTCTTTATTGTTCGCAAAAGCAAAACTGGCAAATAAGATGGCCAGTAAAGCGACGCATTTTTTTGCGCTGATTAGAATAGTTGATTTCCTCTTCATTCGAACTAAAATTCGAATGCAAATGTAGTGCTTTAAAAGAAAAGGGGAAATAGTTCTTGCTTATATTTTATTCAATCTTACAATTAAAATTCTGGTTTCTAAAATAAGGCTACAGCAGTAGGGGATTAAGAAGGTTGTTTTTTCTAAAGCACTAAACTGGCCGTCTGCTTTAAATACTGGCCACAACAACAACATGAATAGTCCAAACTTTACTACACTCCCCACAGAATAGAGCCATGCTACATAGTTGCTCATTCGTCTAAACGCACGAAGTAAACCGAATAAGAGTAAAAGTGTAATTAAAAAGACGCTTATATATACTTCAAAAAAAAGGGCTTGTGAGAGGCTTATTTCTAAAAAATAAAGTATAAAAAAATGAACTAAGGCAACGATAAGGTAGAACAATGTAAATGAACCTAATTGCAGTCGCATTGTTAAAGATTTTTTGTTTGATGGATAATAAGGCGCAGTACCGCTAGAAGTACAAAAAGGCAGAGGCCAAGGGTAAACCAAGGCTTAGACGTAGTATATTTTGTGTCGAGGTATTCTCCAGCTTTAACCGCCAGAAACATCGTTAGACCAATCTGAATCGCAAGGGAAAAAAAAACAAGCCAGGAGTTAGGCTGTTTTTTCATGTTTTCCTGAAATTGATTTTACTTCTTTAGCAGATCTCATTGAACATTTTGCGTTAAAACTTGCGCCAGATTCTACAATCAATTTCCCAATAATCACTTCCCCTTCAACAGAACTAGTAGATTTTAACGAAAGACTTTCTTTAACTTCTATCTTTCCGCTAAACTTGCCTTCAACATCTGCAAAGGAACAGTTAACGTTCCCGTTTATAACGCCTTCTTTTCCAATGACAACTTTTCCACTAGTAGTGATCGTTCCCTCTAAGGTTCCATCAATTCTAAAATCTGCTTCAGAGACAATTTCTCCAGTAATTTTAGTGCTTCTTTCTATTCTATTAGGGTGTCCGTTGAGTTCGTTATTTTTCATTATTGTGGTTATTTTGCTATTGTTTCCCAGGTTTTTAAACGCTGAACTTGTTCATATTGAGCAGATAAAAGTACAAAATTATTTGTTTTTTTATCAAAATCAGCTAGTTGTCGCCACTTTTCTAAAAAATAGGCCTGATTGGGTTGTTCTTCTTTGGTGTGAACCACGATAAAATTTGTGGTCTTGTTATAGACATCTCGGGTAAATTTCCAGGCTTTTTGATCTGCTTTTATGGCGTCTTGCATTTGTTTCGCTAAACGGTCTAAAAGCAATGCATCTTCTTCAAAAGAAAAGACCCATTTATAACTTTTCAATGTTAAGCGTTTGTGCTTTAATTGCTCTTCTTGATCTAATTGTTTGATGGCCAGTTTTGCTAACTGTGCCTCACTTGAATTGGGGTGAAGTTTTATCACCTTTTGCAAAGCATCGATAAAGGCAATTTCGCCTTGAAGTCTTCCAGTTGCAAGTGCTTGTAAATAGGCCACTTTTGGAGATAGCTTTGTTCCGCTCACAACGATTTTTAAGCTTTCGCCCTCTTCTAATACTTTTTGAAATTCTTGTCGTTCAAAGGCTTTGTATAAACGTTCATAAACCGATGCTGGAGTTTGATTTTCTGCCAGAGAAAAATTCTCTGGATCTCGTACAATTTGTGCAAAAGGAGAGTCTGGATATTGCTCTAACAGCCTTGTCTTGTATCCATTTGCTGCTACGGTATCTGATTGCTCAAGTAATTTAAAACAATGGTATAATGCGCTAACCTCTTGATTCTCTGTTGGGTCTAATGTAAATACCTTTTTAAGCCTATTAAAGGCAAGCCTAGGGTTGTCAAACTTTTCTTTGTATAAAATTCCCACATCTAGATAGGCCTGTTTTCTGTCATTTTCCAGAGCCGCAATGGCAAGACTGTCTGTAGGAAGTTGATCTACAAAAAAGGAAGGGGTGTCAATAAAAAACCCTGCCTTATCCTCTTGCTTTTCTTCGGCGGTTTCATTCTGGGTCAGCTGATTAACGGTAGATAATCTGTTCCAGTTGTCAGCATTAGGACGATTTCCCCAGCTAGATAAAAACGCCTGTCTCCCTGAGACTAGAAGACGATTGTTGTAGAAATAAAAGTTGTTTGATGCATTTGTATTAAAGCTAAAAAGTCCCTTTTTTTCTTCTTCAATTGCCGCAAGTTCTTTTGCTCTTTTGCGATCAATATGTTGTTGATAATATTCGAATTGTTCTTCTTTTGACAAGGCCGTTAAGGTCAAGATACTGTCTGTTGAGCGGATAATGGTTTCTAATGCAATCACCTCGTCTAAGCCATCGCGTTCTCTTTGAATCGTTTTCTTTAATCTCCCTTCTTCTGGAATGACCCTTAAAAGACTATCTAAATAGGCGCCAGTATTAAGATATACGCCGTTTTCAAAATAATGATCGGCTAATTCTCTATAGTTCGCCATGCGGGTTGCTGGGTCGACTCCAGGGCTTTGAAGAGACTTATTGTAAAGTTCAATGGCTAAACTATCCTCTTTTTGTGAAAGTAAATAGCGGGCTTCTTGTTGATGTATGAGGTGTAAGTAAGGTTGATTTTCAAATTGTTTTGCCAGTCGTTCAAGGATAGGTCGAGGACTCACACTGTCTAAAGCAGCCTTTAAACGAATGGCTTGTAATTTCGCCTGCATCCAAAAAATACGGGGTGATTTGCGTTTCCAATTAACGATTGATTGAAAAGCCTGTCTGGCACTGTCTAGCAAATGAGCCTTTTCAAGCAATTGGGCTTCGATATACCTGTAGCGCGCCTTGGCCGTTCTATCTTTTTCGGCTAAGGCCGCCTTAGAAATATAAACTCTGGCAGAGTCTTCGTTCTTTAAATTAAGAAAGGCTTGTGCAACAGTTGCATTGACTTCTGGATAAAGTTTTGCCCCAAAAGGAATGCGCTGTGCAAGGGGTTTTAAGTTATCTACTACTAAGGCATAATTTCCTAGGCGAAGATTTGTTTTTTCTCGCCATAGTTTCCCCTCATAATAAACCTTTTCGTTTCCGTAATAACCCTCAAGCAGAAAGTTAAATGCTTCTAATGCTGGTAGAAAACGACGGTCAAAATAACGCGCTTTTCCCAGCAACAAATAGGCGTCTTGAATCTGCCGATTTCGCTGTTGACCAGCGATTTTCATGGAATGCTTCTGGATGGCTTTAACCGCTTTTTCTTCAGCAACAGAAAAACTGGGGATACTGGCGCGATTTTCTTGATCTTCTCCTCTCAATAAAATAGGTTCAACCGGTAATACTTCCAGAAAATTATCCTGGTTGTTTTGGTAAAGGATCGCCTCACCTATAGCTAAGGCTTCTTTTCCATTAAAAAGCACATTAAATTTTGTGTTGAGCGCGTGATATTCCCTGTTGAAGAGATTGTTCTTTTGGGTAGAACAGCTTATGACAATTAAGCCCAAAAAAGTGAGTAGAAAAGAGGCGTTTTGAAGTTTCAAAAAAAAGCTTTTGTATTATAACTAAAAAACCGCTGTTTTAGTATGCTACTGACCCGAAAAATACGCTTCTAACTCTTTTAATGTTGCTGGACTTTTTGGGGTGTCTTTGATCACCTTCCCTTTTTCAAGGAGTACGATGCGTTCGCAAACATCTGTCACGTGATTTAAATCATGAGATGAGATCAATAGCGTTTTATCTTTGTTTAAGTCGCTTGCTAAAAAAGATTTAAGCCTTATTTGTGAGCTAGGATCAAGATTAGCAAAGGGTTCATCAAGGACAACAATAGAGGGGTCGCCAATAAAAGAAGCGGCAAGGCCAACCTTTTTTTGGTTTCCTTTTGAGAAATCCCTGAGATACTTTTTTTGGTCTAAAATTTCTCCATTAAAAAAGTCCTCAAACTGTTGAAGAAAGTCCTTTAATTTCGGCTTATCAACATGGCGCAATTGGGCTATAAAAGCAAAGTATTCTTCTGGAGTCAAATAGTCGATTAAAAACTTGTCATCGACAAAAGCGGCTACTTCTTTCTTCCATGCTTCACTTTTAGCGACTTCAATTTCGTTTATCAACACAGTGCCGCTTGTTGCTTGAATAAGGTCTAACAACAAACTAAAAAGGGTTGTTTTTCCCGCGCCGTTATTTCCGACTAATCCAAAATGTTCTCCAGTATTAACAGATAAGTCCTCTACGTTTAAGACGATTGTTTCTTCGTATTTCTTTGAAAGGTTATTGAGTTGTATCATCTTTCTATTTGTTAAATGCTTCTATGGTTTCGTGTTTTTGTTTGAGGTATAGCGCTGTGATTCTATTTGCAATTTGATGTTTAAAAATAATGCCCAGTATTCCTGCTCCCGCTAAGGAGAAATAGCCTGCTGTTGGACCTAAAAATTTTGCAGGAAACCAATACAGAAAAACGGGCAAGACCATTTTAGGGATAATCAATAAAAACTGATTTAACGAGAAAGATTGGGTGTTTTCAAAGGCTTTTGCTTTTACATTTAGCTTCATGGGAGTTTTATTCAATAAACCTCCAAATAAGGTCGTCCAGGTATTTAAACCCATATTAAAAAAAGAGCCCGCCAAAATAATTCCCATTACCTCCCAGCCAAAATAGAGATAAGGAAGCGATAGTACCGTTGATATCGCTGTGACAAAAACCATTAAATTCCATTTAGAAAGCAAATACTTTTTATATGAAATATTCTGTGTCATCAATAATTTATAATAACTACTATCCCATGCCGGAACATAATTCCCAAAAGTTAAACTAAATCCTCCAGTAACAAATAAGCCGGCAAAAACCATCACAAAATCTTGATTGCGGTAAATGTCTTGCGTAAAGAAAATCAAGCCGTAAAACAAAAAGAGAAATGACATCAAAACGATTTGTCTAGGTCGAACATTGCGTATAATCATTCGTAGATCGTTCTTTAAAAACATGGCGTCTTCTCCTAAGAAGTTGAGGAAAGAATAGTCTCCCGTTCTAACGGCTGCTTTCTTTTTAGATAAGCCCGCGTCCATATAAAAACCGCGTTTTAAAAAATAAAAGACAAGTGCATAGCTTAAAAGGAGTGGGAAAATAAATAATCCCGCCTTTTGTGGTTGCGCTACTACCGCGTCAAATAGTGCACCAGTAATGTGCCCTAAATCAATCTGAGTATAAACATCTAATGCTATGGTTCCAACGATGACGGCCAGTAATAAAACAAAGTAAACATTATTTTTGTTCACGATATAGATCAAAAAGTTCAAACAAAGTGTGACCAAAACAAGAGCAAACCACCAAGCCACCACCTGACTCCCTAAATAATCGGCGCGATACATCGAAATCGCAAAAGGAAGATAAATAATTAAAGGATTGGTGTTAAAGCCAGAAAAAATAGAGCGCAATAAAACGTGATTAATAATCTTTCGCTTCTTAAACGGCAATAAAATAAGAGCTTGAATATTGGTGACCGGAAGTTGCTGAAGAAAAAAGCGCAACACCAACTCAAAAAAGAAGATATACAATAAAACTCCATTATAAACCTCAACAGGCTCACGATCAAGCACTTTTTCGTATAGTATTGGATAGGCCATGCTGGCCCCAAAAACAAAAGCCCCCAGAAAATAAATCATGACAAGGGCCATGATGATTTTAATAGAAAGTTTTGCTTCCCATTGTGGGGCTCGAAAAGTCTCTTTCCACTGGAGAGAAAATAAATTCATAGGATTGATCTATGGTAATTAGACGAATCTAAGATACAAATCGTTACACTTAACGTGAATTAAATCCTTATTTTTATCAAAAAAATGAGCGCATTACATTCTCTCGCTGTTGAAGAAATCAAACGTCTTACCCCCTCATCTGTAGCAATATCCTTTAAAGTTCCTTCTGCATTAGCAGCAGACTTTGCCTTTAAAGCTGGACAATATTTAAGTTTAGAAGCAACGATTAACGGAGCAGCCGAGAGGCGCTCTTATTCTCTCTCATCTGCCCCACACGAAAACCGTTTAACAGTGGGGATTAAGAAAATTGATCAAGGCCTCTTTTCAAGTTATGCCAATACTATTTTAGCCGAAGGGGATACCCTAAAAGTTGCCCCCCCTGAAGGGCGCTTTGTTTATGTCCCCAACCACGCGACCCAACAACTCCTCTTAATTGCGGCTGGAAGTGGAATCACGCCAATTTTATCTATTCTTAAAACAAGTTTAGAAAAAAGCGCTTCGACCACAGTACAACTTATCTATGGGAATAAATCTCCTCAAGAAACAATGTATCAAGGCCAATTGGTCGCGCTACAGGAGCAATACAAGGGCCGCTTAAAAATAAGCTGGATTTACTCGCAAAGTAACGAATCTAACGCCCTCTTTGGTCGCATAGACCAGAGCATTGTAAAATACGGCTTAAAGCAATGTGACACAACGCCAGATCACACTTATCTCTGTGGACCAGAAGCTATGATTAAAGCCGCTCAAGAAACATTGATTAACGAAGGTGTAGACCAAAGCTCTATCCATTTTGAGTTGTTTACCGCAAGTGAAAGTGCCGCTCCAGCAGGCGAAAAAGCAAAGGGAAAAATTACCCTCTCTATCAAGGCAGATGAAGAAAACTATGCCCTTGAATCTTCGGCCGATAAAACAATTTTAGATGCAGCCTTACAGCAAAAAATCGATGTGCCTTATTCTTGTCAAGGAGGCGTTTGTTGTAGCTGTATTGCTAAAGTGACCGAAGGAAGCGCAGCCATGGAAAACAATCAAATCTTAACCGATGAAGAAATTAAAGAAGGCCTAGTACTTACCTGCCAAGCCTTCCCTACTTCTGCTTCTATTGCCATTGATTATGACGACGTATAACCCTGTTTGATCCATAAAATGTCTAAGACAGACTTTAACATTATTCATTTTCATTTCCACCGCCGTAAAACAGGGGTGACTAAAAGTATTGAACAATTATTGCCTTTTCTTGAAGCTAAAACTTCTTCGGCTGTTTTTGGTTATGGGATAGATGCTAACAAAATAGGACCAAGGCAGTTGTTAAAACAACTTTTTTCTAAATCACAAACGGTGGTTCATGTCCATCGAAATAAAGAAATGATGCTTGCTCTGCTCTTGCGTTTATTGGGCGGACACTTTAGCCTTTTTACCACAAGGCATGCTGCGACACCCCCCTCTGGTTTAACCCGCTTTTTGATGCGTCAAGCAGATCGAAAAATATTTCTAACAGAAGAAGCTCCTTTTGATGCTTCGCCAAAAAATAGCGTGATCCCCCATGGGGTTGATTTAACAACTTTTAGCCCTTCGGCTTCAGCTATAGGTGAAAAAAAATTAATCGGAGTAGTTGGTCGCATAAGAAAAACCAAAGGACAAAAAGTCGCCTTAGCTGGCCTTGCGTCTTTTTTAAAAACTCATCCTGACTGGCATTTATCTTTTATTGGGAAGGTAGATCAAAAACAATATGCCCAAAAGATAAAAGAGCTCGCTCGATCAAAAGGGGTAACACAGCAACTTTCCTTTTTAACACAAACAGAGCAAATCAATGCGTTTTATCGGCGTTGCGCGCTTGTGGTGGTTCCCTCTTTTTCAGAAGGCTTTTCTTTAGTCCCCTTAGAGGCCATCGCCAGTGGATGCACTGTTATTGCTACAAAAAATGTAGGGGTTCATTCTAGCCTTATACAATCTGGTAAAAACGGCTATCTTTTTGATACAGGAGATAAAGAATCCCTTGCTCAAATTGTAGAAAATATAGTAGAAAACAGCCAATTTTTCCCAGCAGAAGCGTTGAGAAAATCTATAGGTAAATGGGACATAAAAAACATCGCAGAACAAACTTTTACTGCCTACAAAGGCAGCTTATAAAACAATTACTTCGCAATCGTATTTACCGACCCTTCTTTGTAAGACATCTCTCCTGAGGTAATACGATTCATATAGTCTTGTATAAACATCATGAGCTTTTCATTTAAGGGGTTCATCTCAGGGAGGTTTTGATCTTTTAAATTGTTTTTAAGCCCGCGGTCTTCTTCTTGATACATTCCTAATATGCGCTCCCCGTCTGAAATTAAAATGTATTGATCGTCCATGATAAAATAATTTTCTCCAAAAAAGTCCACAACATAGGGTGCTTGTACTGGAGTTGAAAGGAGGCTTTGCCCCCAACTTCTAAATGGCTTGTCATAGTCGACTAAGTCCACTAGGGTGGGATAAATATCGATATGCTGTGACAATTGCTCATTAACCCCTTTAAAGGTCCCTTTAGGCGAATAGATCATAAAAGAATTAGCAAATCGATTAATGGGCTTTTCATAATAATCATAATCACTTTGATTACTGTGATCTGCTGTAAAGAGAAAAATGGTGTTTTCAAACCAGCCTTCTTCTTTGGCATGCATAAAAAATTGTTGAATGGCATAGTCGGTATATCCCACGCATTGATGCATGGGGATATTCCCTTTGGGAAACTTCCCTTTATACTTTGCTGGGATCTTATACGGTTCATGAGAAGTGACCGTGAAAATGGTGCTAAAAAACGGCGGTTTTTTTGTGTCTAAAACAGTTTTCACATAAGCTAAAAAGGGTTCGTCCCAAATACCCCAATAACCATCAAATTCATCGTCATTCCCATATTCGTCTTTTCCATAATAGTGATCAAAGCCCAAAACCGAAGAAAAGCCTAATAGGCCCATGGAGCCATTTGGAGCCCCGTGAAAAAAAGAAGTGTCATAGTTTTGTTCATTTAAGACAGAAAGGGCAGATTCTAATGGTTGCAATACATACGGCGAGGTGGTGTAGGCTGTTTTAAAGGTCGAAACCCCCGCTAAAATAGAGGGCATGGCATGATTGGATTTACGGCCATTGGCAAAAAAGTTTGTAAAACGTAAACTGTGCTGTGCTAGAGAGTCTAAAAAGGGAGTGTAGGAAACATAATTTGGTATTTTAGTTTCTTCGTTAAAGGCGCCCCAGTATTCTTTTCCAAAACTTTCAAGAATAAATAAGACAATGTTAGTTGAATCGCTGTCCTGTAAAGATTTAGTGTATTGTTT